>JABUUT010000017.1:22005-26149 GCA_021443045.1 Fibrobacteraceae bacterium | reverse complement strand
TTATTAGTTGCCAGTTATCGGTATTTGCATACTCATATGGATATTCTGTGGATCCTTCAGGGCTACGCCCTTCAGGATGACACCGCTAATGGCTATTTCATCTGTCTAGCGAAACGCCCTGTAACGCAGAGCTTCGGACAAATCTACAATTTCAACCTTTGGGGATTGACGCAAGTCGGCAACGGTTCTTGCCACCTTTAAAAGTCGATAGTAGCCTCTGGCACTAAGGCTCATTTTGTCTGAAGCGGTTACCGCAAAATTTTCTGTAACCGCATCCATAAAGGCAAACTTTCGTGCATATTCCGAAGTCATTTCTGTGTTTGACTTAAAGGGGAGCCCTAAAAAACGGTCCTGCTGGATTTTGCGAGCCATTTCTACCCTTTTTCGAATGGACTCCGAAGATTCACCAAGACCGCTCCCTGCAAAATTTTTGGATTCTATGGGAGGCACACTTACCTGAATATCAATGCGGTCTAAAAGAGGGCCCGATATTTTTTCCTGGTATCTTTTTTTGGCCTCGGGAAGGCAGGTACAAACCCGTTTGGGATCCATAGAATAGCCACAGGGGCAAGGATTCATGGCAGCCCCCATCATAAAACGAGCCGGCCAAGAAACGGTTCCACTAGCCCTGCTAACAGAAATAAAACCATCTTCCATAGGCTCCCTCAGAGCCTCCAGAGTGCATCGGTTAAATTCCGGAAGTTCATCTAAAAATAAAACCCCATTGTGGGCGAGGCTTGCCTCCCCAGGCAATAGCCGCGAACCCCCGCCCACAAGGGAAACCATTGAAGCCGAATGATGGGGAGAGCGAAAGGGCCTTGTATACACAGGCTTAAAAACATCGTTCTCCCCCATTTTTCTGGCACAAGAATGAATTCTGGTAGTTTCTAAAATTTCATCATCTGTCATCTTGGGTAAAATGCCCGGAAGACAGCGGGCGCAGAGGGTCTTGCCCGCTCCTGGAGACCCCACCAACAAAAAGTTGTGGGCGCCCGCTGCCGCCACTTCCAGGGCACGTTTTACCCCATCCATCCCTACCACATTTTTAAAGTCGGGAACATTCTGTGAATTTTTCAAAGGAGATAAATGTAAACCCACAGCTTTTTTACAGACAAATGTTCCCGACTCTAATACCTCCACACACTCTTTTAAATTTTCCGCCGCAATGAACCGGGCGTTTTCTGCAAGGGAGGCCTCTTCCGCATTGGCTTTGGGAATTACCAAAACATTTCCATCATCCTTAGGAAGACTCATGATTATGGAGAGAATTCCCCGAACGGGTTTTAAAAGCCCGTCCAAAGACAGTTCACCAACAAAAACGTAGCGGTTAATATCGGGAACCGAAATTTCTCCCGTAGCCACAAGAAGCCCCATTGCCAGCGGAAGATCCAAAGCACTCCCCTCTTTTTTCAAATCCGCAGGCGACAAGTTTACCGTAGTGCGAAAGCCTGTTACCACCTTTCCTACAGAGCGGATGGCCGAAACCACCCGTTCCCTAGATTCCCTTACCGCACTGTCGGGAAGCCCCACCAGAGTAAAGCCAGGAAGCCCCGTAGAGGCGTCCACTTCCACCGAAACAGGCACGGCCTGGATTCCCAACAAACAGTAAGAACGGATTCGAACAAACAAGGTTTTACCTATGCAGCAATGCATTCCTGGTAGCGTTCCAGGATGCAATTTTCTATATGTTCACGAAGTTGACGGCTAATAGGGCAATAGATGGTGTGGTAATCTTCGCCCTTGTAAAAAGGGTCGTTGGGGTAAGCCACAAACAATCCGTTAATGCCATCCATAACACGAATGCCACGAAGTTGAATTTGGTCGTTGAGAATTACTGCAGCGTATGCCCGAGCCTTGCCGGGGTTGGAACCTTCCTTAAAAGGATAAACCTGGACATTGGTTACTGCAAGACAGTCAAACTGAATGTTCTCCTTTTTTTCCTCTGGAGAATTATTCATCACCTTTGTTTTTGTATTTGCCATAAGGCCTCCTGATTAATGTGAGTGACCAAGCAAAAGCAAAAGCCGTGCCAAAAAAAAATTTTTTTTCTTTTTTTGAATAAATTCAGCGTTTTACCCCATCCACCGCCCTGAGGTCTATGTTTCAAACATATTTGTTAAAATGTTCAAACATGTTTGAACTATATTTACACCATGATTTTAAAACCCAACATGAACTGGACAGCAAACCAGAATATTGAACAACCCACTGTATTGGCAGAATACCAAATCAATGACCATTACTTTGTTGTAAATTTTACCGTCGAAGAACCTTTGAACTGTTTTCGGGCCGAAGTGGAAGAGAACAACGGCAAAAGTTGGGAAGATTCCTGCGTAGAAATTTTTTTGGAAAACCCCGCAGACCCTTCCGAATATTTCAATTTTGAAATTACCAGCCGCGGATTTTTGCTGGCCGCAAGGGGTAAAAGTCGAGAAGGTCGGCAAATTTTAGACGAGAGCCTGCTAAAAACCGTACTTTGTCAAAAAGTGGTTTCTTCTTTGGTGGGGAACCTTATTTGCTGGGGTATGCAGGTTCACATTCCGGCCACCCTTTTTGGAATCAAAAAATTCGAAAAACCTCTAAAAGGAAACCTGTACAAATGCGGCGACAAGGCAAAAACACCCCATTACCAAAGCCTTTTCGCCATCCACACCCACAAGCCGGATTTTCATCGACCGGAATTCTTTGGAATTTTTGAACTTTAGCGCTTATTAGACGAAAGTCGACAAATGAGATGATAACCGTCCAAAGTTGTCATTCTGAACGGTGCAGCCGTGAAAAATCCATGGTCTAAGAAGACCAACTCAATAACCATGTGTATAAGCATTTCTTTCCACGGGTAATTGCAGATGAGCCGAAATTTGTACTGGAGCGTTTTCATCAGTTTGACAAATAACATTTTTTGAGAACATTCAAAACATTGAAATTTAAACAAATCTCAAAATTTTCTTGTAAATTTTTATAAAATTTTAAATCATTATTGACTTTTAAGACTCATCAAATTATATTTACAATGAAATTTTGAGAACATTTAGTTTTCGAAAGGTGTTAAAAAAGGTGTTTAAAAAAGGGATGTTTACCATGAAAACCACACTTGCAATTATTGCGGCAACGGCGGCGCTCAGTTTTGGCGTTACCGCTCCAGATTTACCCATGACCGGCTGGGCCACCCAAAACGGCGGCACCACCGGAGGCAAAGGCTACGGTGAAGTGACCGTGAGCTCCACTGCCGACCTCAAAAAATACGCCGAGGCCGGCAACAAAATCATCTATGTAAAGCCGGGCACCTACGCGGGCCCCATCAACGTGGCAAGCAACGTGACTATCTACGGCTACCAGGGCGCGGTGATTACCCAGCCCACCAGCGGCAGCGCCATTAAACTTTCCGGTTCCAAGAACGTGATCATCCGCAACCTTAAACTGCAGGGTGTGGGTGCCAAAGACGATGACGACGAGGATTGCCTGCAAGTGAACAACCAGTCCAAAAATGTTTGGATTGACCATGTGGATGTCTATGACGGTCACGATGGAAACCTGGACATTACCAACGCCTCGGATTACGTGACTTTGAGCTGGGTCAAGTTCAGTTACACTTCCAAGTCTTCAAACCACCAGTTCAGCAACCTCATTGGCAACAGCGACTCCAAAACCGGTGATGCCAACGCCCTAAAGGTGACGCTGCACCACACTTGGTGGGCCGATGGCGTGGTGGAGCGCATGCCCCGGGTGCGTTTTGGACAAGTTCATGTGGTCAACAATTTGTTTGACAGTAAAACGGCGAGCTACTGTGTTCGTGCTGGCATGAAAGCCAACATCCGCGTAGAGAACAATGTGTTTATTGGAGTAAAAAGGCCTCTGGATTACAACAACCAGTCCAAGGAAGATGCCAAGGTTTCTATGATTGGGAACTACTTTGAAAATACGTCGGGCAACACCACCGGTCAGGGCACCGCGTTTACGCCAGCCTACTCCATGAAGGCTACCGATGTGAGCAACAAAGATAAAGCGTACGCCCTCCGTGACTCCATTAAAATGTATGCGGGAGCAACACTTCCCAACCCAGGTAACGGTGGAAGCGTGACACCCGTCAGTTCGTCCTCTAAACCTGTGAGCAGCTCTGCCACTCAGCCCGCCTCCAGCTCAA
>JABUUT010000017.1:17281-18523 GCA_021443045.1 Fibrobacteraceae bacterium | reverse complement strand
CGAGGGCGATAGCCCGTGGCAATCCATTTATTTGTGATTTGAGGATGGATTCTTCGCGTTGCTCAGGATGACCGAATACATTACTAACTACTAATATGCTGACAACTGTTCACCAACAATCAATGTTAACCAACTACCCACAGCAGACTACCGACAACTATTCACAGCAACAGACTTTCGACAACAATCATTTTGTTCGGACTGGCAGTGGTGGTAAAAAGCCGACAAAAAGTCAAAATACAACGATAAAAAGCTTTTGTGTTGATTTTTTTTGAACTTTTTTTAATTTTCCATTACATACCGCCACAATATGAGTTATTTTTTTGCGGTAAAAGTTTTAAAAATGAGGAATACTATGAAGATGAAGACTCTCGTGTTGGCAACTTTGATTGCCTCCGCCATGGCATTTGCGGCTCCAGCTGCAAAGACCGCAGCAGCTCCTGCTAAGGCTGCTCCAGCCGCTGCCGAACAAGCCAAGCCAGAAGCCGCAAAAGCAGAGGCCGCCAAAACTGAAGCCGCTCCTGCACCTGCTGCCGCTACAGCAGCCGACACCACAAAGAAGGTTGAAGCCGCTCCTGCACCTGCTGCCGCTACAGTAGCTGACACCACAAAGAAGGCTGAAGCCGCTCCTTCACCTGCAGCCACTCCAGTAGCCGACACCACAAAGAAGGCTGAAGCAGCACCTGCTGCCGCTACAGTAGCCGACACCACAAAGAAAGCCGAAGCCGCCCCAGCCGACTCCGCCACTGCAGAAGCTGCTGCTCCAGCAGATTCCGCTACAGCCGAAGCTGCCGCTCCAGCTGACACCGCAGCAGCCGAAGTTCTTGAAGCCAAAAAAGAAGAAGCACCTGTAGACTCCGCTGCAGCAAAGGCCAAGGGCGAGGAAGCCAAGAAGCTGGCCGAAGCTCAGGCCAAAGCTAAGGCTGATGCCGCAGAACAGAAAAAGCTTGAAGGCGAATCTATGGGTTCTGCCAAGACAACCATCATGGAAAACCCATGGGAATTCCTGATTGTTTCTGCCGCTTTTGTAGCTTCTGTTCTGGTGATTATCTTCACTGGCAACGACTAAGTTTTAGTACAAACATTTTACACAATCATCCGCAGAATCCTCTGCGGATTTTTTTGTGCCATCAGAAAAAGTTAGTGATTGGTAAACGGTTTTCAGTAGTCCGTTATCAGAGCATTGTCTTTACCGGGTCTTGTCATTGCGAGGGCTTTAGCCCGTGGCAATCCATTTGTTTG
>JABUUT010000017.1:0-17102 GCA_021443045.1 Fibrobacteraceae bacterium | reverse complement strand
TGCTTGCAAGCCCATGACCGAGCCGCAGGCGGAACTGTCCGAAGGACAGCTAGGGTCCATGACTTCAACTTTTCTTTGTGGTTCCTTCACGGCGTATGCCCTTCAGGAAGACAAGGCTCTAATCATTAACAAATTCACTGATGGCTGACAACAGAGAGCTTTAACAATCAAATATGTTAAAATATTTTTACACAACAAACCCAGTTAAGGGAACCTGTAAAAATTACATAATTCTTATCTTTTTTTAAAAAACTACATAACCTGGATTTTGTTGATTTTTAGGGCTTTTTGAGAGCATTTTGAGAACACTTTTACCGATTAAAATCACCTTTTTGCTCTATATAAATGTATTTTAATATATGTATTGGGAAGCCTCTTTTTGAGAGGGGTTTTTGCTATTGAATATGGAATAAAGGAGGCGTTGTGCCTATTTGTAAAAGTTTATCTGTGATTGCTCTTTCCCTAGCATCTGTTTTGGCGTTTGCCCAACAAGAGCAACCCACCCCTTACGACCTTATCCGACCGGTGTATCCTCTTACATGGGACAGCACCATTTTCGATAAATTCGACACCACAGTCACCATCAAAAAGAACATGGTGCCCAAGAACAGGACTCCTGCTTCATACGCGCCAAACGCCATAATACCCGATACTTTAAATCAGGCCTACCTGGACAACATAAACCTGCATATTTCTCCTATCCGCGTGAACCAGGCCGGTTACCTGCCCAAAGACCCCGAAAAGCAGTTCTACTATGTAGGCAACGCCACCACCTTTGAAGTGGTGGACATAGACGGCAAATCTCTTAGCCCACAAATTACAGGCAATTTAACCCCCAGCCCCAGTGGTTCACAAACATCTTCTGATTGGACCATTATCGCAGGAACCAACGCCGCTACCAATGACCAACAACGCTACAAGGTGAGTACTACCGGCCCTAGCGGAGCCATACAAATTGGCCACATTCCCGGCAACGTACCCACAGACACACGCCTACGCATTCGAGTAGGCAGCGACATTTCCAGCACCTTTATTGTAAGCGAACGAGTATACTCCATGGTCCGCTCTGCGGCTCTCAAGTTTTATGGAATCAACCGAAGCGGTGATGGCGAATCCTGGTTCCACCCCGCAAGCCACATGAAAGATGGTGCAGGTCCAGTGGTCACTGAAGCCGAAGATGTTCGAGATTTTAAACAGTATAATGCAGCTTTGGAGGGCACCTTGCAAGGGGGGTACTACGACTGTGGAGACCACCTAAAAGAATCCCAGACCCAGATTTTTGCTTTTATGGTGGCCGCGGTTCTTGCTGCTACAAACCCCAAGGCCGACGAAGATAACTACGCCTACAACCAGGGTGAAACCGTAAACACTGACGGTATTCCAGACATGCTCCGTGAAGCTAAACACGGTGCCGACTTTGTGCTGCGGGCTTACGTTCGTGCCAAAGGCGTCATTGATGACATGGCTCTTTCCGTAGGCAACTTTGGTTCCGACCATGGCTGGTGGGGCAGACCCGAAAATAGCGATAAGCTTCCTATTAACAACTCTGCCGCAGCAACAGACCGCGGGGGGCCCGCGTCTAGAACCGTTCGCCTTGGAGAAATTGGTGCCAACATTGGTGGCGAAGCGGCGGCGGGCCTTGCCATTCTCGCCAAAGACTACGCCATTTACGACAAGGCCTTTGCAGACAGTTGCTTGATGGTGGCCGAAAAAATGTACGAATTTGCAAAGTCCATGGCCCAAGGTAAGGTTTATACCAACAACAAGCAGGCTGCTGGATGGAGCAGCCCGGCCTACAACGGCAACAACGAATTTGTAGACGACCTGGCTCTTGCTTCTGTGGCCCTTCTCTATGCCACAGGCAAAAAGGAATACGCCGACGACATGATCCGCAACAGAAACATGTTCCAAGGCCAGGAATACATGGATGGAGCCGGAGCCTTTGCCGGAGGTTGGTTTGTAACGGAAGACAAGGGATTTCTCAAAAATGCGAAGAATACCAGCTGGGCAAACACCTACGCATACGCCACCTACGCTTTATACAAGCTGATTTTGCAAGACAAGGAAAAAGCCCTCAACGAATACGGCCTTACCGAAAAAGAATGGCTGGATGCCGTTGAAGACTGCGTTATGAGCATGATTCTGAACCTGGGCGACATGGGTAACTACGGCTCAGGAATCATCAATCTGCCCACCATTCCTGGAGGTCAAGGCCCTGCATGGAAACCCACCAATGTAACTTATGACCCCATCTGGTACACCATGCGTACCGACCAGGACTGGATTTACAACCGCTACCAAGCGGGCAACATCTTTGAAGTTCTGGCCTACGCCGATGTATCAGCCGACATTGAGCGAAAGGGAATTTCGCTACCTATTTTGGGAACCCCAGAATGGAAATCGGACGAAATGTACCAACTGGGCATTAACCAATTGAACTATATGCTGGGCGTGAACCCTTGGGATGTATCCTATGTTTTGGGTATTGGCGATAAAAACGATGCCCACCCCCACCACCGTGCAGCCAACCCCGAAGGCAAAAACATGCCTGGAGCCGGATACAAGTACAACCCTCCTGTGGGAGCCCTCTACGGAGGCATTGTTCCTGGAGCCACAAACTCCATGGTTCCCACCACAATGAGCTGGGAAGACTATCATAAATCGGAAACTTGTATTGATGCTGCAGCAATTCTCGTTAGCGGATGTATGTTGGCCGCCCAAGAAATTGATAGAACAAGATCCCCTAAAATTAGCGTGGAAATCCGTCACGTGAGCATGGACTCCGCCATTGTAATGGTAAAACTGAATGTGCGTGGAACCGCGGCCATCTACTACGGCACTAAAGACAACATAACCACCATGACCACCATTGCAGAACCCGACAAGAACGAAGCGGGCATGCAGCACGAAATAATTCTTCGTGGTTTGAACAATGGAACTACCTACTACTTCTTTGCCACAGCCATTAACGCCTATTCTCCAGACAGCATTTCACAAAAATTCATGGTTGATACCGTTGCTCCTCCGGTACCTTACTCTTTTACAACCCTTGCTGCAGTGGAATCTGCTGATATTCAAAACATTACTGTATGTAACTTGCAAGGGGATTCTGCCGAAATTATGTGGTACACCCCCAATGGGGAATACGAATCTAAAATTTATTGGGACACCATTCCCCACACCGACCCCAACGACTACGCCTGGAATTCGGGGGCTGGCAACGCCGATGTTTCGGGCATTCCCACCAAGTTCCACTATGTTAAGATAGGTGGTTTAAAAGAACAGACAACATACTACTATGCTGTAGAAAGCAATGGTGTTTACACCAACGTGGATGCTGATGGAAACCTGCTTAAGTTTACCACTCCCGTGGGCTGGTACGACTTTAGTGTGCGTGCTTACCAGTACATAGCCGATGGTGGGCTGGATTTCTTGGATGTAAACATTTACAATAACGAAGGCCGGGCCTTTGATAGCCTCACTCTCCGTCTTTATGTTACAGCAACACCTGAAGAAATCGAGGTGGTTCCACAAACTTCACCCAACGGTGGTGCCGAAGGATTCTGCCCCATGATGGTGGACTCCGACATTTGCCAAGCCTACGACGAAGCGGGCTTCAACCAACCTTGCGAAAACGATAGAGAACTCCGCGACAACCTTCGTGGAGCTCCCCCAGTAAGGCTTGAAGACACCTACAATGCCACAACCGGAACATACGACTACTACATTCCAATAAACCTCGGTTCTACAGTCATTAAATCATCCTCCCGCCTTCGTTTTGACGTGCGGTTCTCCCAAGGCATCCACCATTACGGCCAAGGTTGCGACCCATTGGTAAAACGAGCCGTAAAAAGTCTTTCCAAAAACAGTTCCGACTGGTCCTGGAGGCCCCACAAGTGGACAGAAGATGGTGCGGACTACGACGGCATGCCTGTTGAAGACAAGGACTACGGCGACTTCGACAACGATGTTCCTGTGAACCCCTACATTGCGGTTTACCGCAAGGATGAATTTATCTGGGGTTACAGCCCAAGCTATCAGGAGATGACCACCAAGCGGGCCCATTACCAAATGGAAGTGACCTACGACGCACCATTTAATGTTTCCGACGGTTCCTACGTAGAGATAGACCAAACCAGCAGCACCGTTTATGTTACTGGCCACGCCTACATTACAGAAAGTGGCTTTGTAACAAAAATTTGGGCCAACGGTCAAGAAGTTCATGCCCTGGATGCAGCCACATTCAACGAAGCTACTGGCATGTGGGATTTGAAGATTCCTGTAAAGATGAAGATTGGCTCCAACAAAATTGACGTGACCGTGTTTGCTGGCCCCGACCCATTCTGCTCGGAATGTACAACCAATGGAGGCTGCGCCTTTAACAACCGCACCTACTATGTGCAGTTTACCAAGGGTAACGCCACCCAGTCGAGCCTAACCATTAAGGATGCTAATGGAGCTGCAGTAAGTAGCCCCGCCGACCCCAAAAATACCAGCTTTAGCATCTACCTGGTGGATAAGGATAAAGCAGGCACATCCACACCTATTTACGTATCTGTAATCAACAGCAAAAAGCAGGATACATTAAAGGTAAAAATGGTTGAAGATGCCCAGAACCCAGGCACATTCATTAGCGGCTCCATGATTTCGGCCAAGGAAGTTTCTAAGGATTCCCGCAAGGATAATGAAATTTCCTTCTTTGCTGGCGACACCATTCGGGTTATCTACCAAGACCCCGATGACGAGGAAGACTACTCCAGCCAAACATTCTTTGCTGAATCCAACTACCCACAGCCACAGAAGGTGATTGCACTAGATACCGACTGTGACTATATGGCCGACAAGATTCAGGTGGTATTCTCCAACAGCCTAGACGACAACTACGCCTTTGACAGCATTCGGGTATTTATAGAAGGCATGGCCGACACCGTTACCATTCCTATAACAGGTGATGTGCTGGGCAAGAGCGAAGTGGAAGTTTCTTTGGCAGGCATTTCGGTTCCTGCAAATTCCACTCCATCCGGTAAGGCCACCGTTTATCTAAGAAACGAAGGTATTACCAGTGGCGAAACTGTAAAAATTTCCGACGGAATTCTGCCTGACCTTCTCAGTGTAACCATTCTTGAAAACGAAAACCACGAAGCCGACACCGACGTTGTGATTATCGCGTTCACAGAGCCGGTTTACCTAAGCTCCCAAAGTGTGTGGCCATTGGCCATTGGATCTTTAGACCAAAGTTCCATTGCCATAAAAAATGTTAGCACCGATAACGAAGGCAAGAGCTGGAAATACATTATTACCGGCAACACCAATGGTCAATTGATTCCTGTAGGTTCCGTTGCTAGAATAAAAGATGGGGCAAACATTCAAGACCAGAACTTCAATGTTCTTAACCCCGCCGCTTCTTGCAAACAAATTAATATCATGGAAACTCCGGCACCGGTTCCTGTAACGCTAGCCACCATGATTGACAATGAGGGCGACGGTTACGCCGACCAGCTGGTAATGCGGTTTAAGAAAAAGCTCCGTGACAAAGATATGCTGGATAGCTTTGTGGTAGACTGGGGTAGCCCCAGTATAGTCAAGAGTTATTACCCAGCCGATTGGGAACATACTTTTGAAACAGGCTCCCACTACGAATATACTTACGACACCGTTTCTACCAGCCCCACTTACAACCAAAAGCTGGACTCCAACCTTGTAACGGATTCTATTTCCATTATTACCATCAACTTTACTACATCCAACGGATACCCCCTAGGCGCCACCTCCGGTGCCTACGGTGGCGCGGGCCGTGTTAAACCCCGCCTAGGCCCAGAAGGGGGCTTCTTCGACATCACTTATCCTATTAATGACAAGTGCCCCCCAATTATTGTAAAGGCAACAAAGGCTACCCAAGGTGACCTTGAAATTCTCACCGTAACCTTCTCTGAAGAACTGCAATTAATTGAGAACGATATGCTAAAGTACATTGAGCGCAAACGAGGCTCTGAAACAGGTGTTTACCTAGTTCCTTCCAGAACTCCAAGCCACAGTGGAAACAGGGGCACATTCGCCTACTCCGATGAAACACCAACAGCTGTACGCATTGGCGACTTTATACGCATGGTTCCTATTCAAGAAATGTCTAGATACAAAGACAAGTCTGGAAACTACCCCACGGAACAAAATCCATGGATAAAGGTAGTTGGTTCTTCTGCGGAAAAAACAAAGATTGTCATCAAGGTGGCCGAGGCCGTTACAAAGATAAACAACAGCGTTATTCCATACGGCATTTATCCCTTGCAAGATGGTGAAGACTTCCGCATTACCTTGGTAAACACCAACGGAACCGAAACCCTGCTGCAGCAAACGGACAATTACCTTGTACCAAGCGCCATTGTTCTTGACCCCAACAGCTACAAGCATGGTGGCCCCGTGTTTAACATTGATGTGATTATTCCATCGGCAACCACCACCGACGCAAGCGGCAAGTACGTCTTTGAATTTGATATTGCCCTAGACATGAATATTTACGACAACCTGGGGCAATACATTAACCGAAAGAAATTCAAGATAGACTTGAACCAATTGGGCTACACAGCCATTGCCGAAGATGGTGCTATCCACCTGAATTTGGAATGGCTTGCCGTTAATGGAGAAGCCCCTGTTTCGGAAAATGGTAGAAAGATGGGTTCTGGAGCCTACATAGCCAAGTTTGACTTTAAGGCTGTAGCCACCTATACCGGAGAAACCAGCGTTTCCGAAAATACGGATGAACTTTCTTACAAGAATGGTGAAAAAATCAAGACAACAGACAACACCACAAAAACATTTGGATTCAAGAGGGCTTTGCGCAAGTAGGCTTGCGCATGCCTTTTATTTTTTAGGTACTTGATATGAGCAAACTAAAGTCTCTTTTACTCCTACTGGTTTTATTATTGATAGACCAGGCAATGGCGTTGCCACACATTGACTACACTTGCACCAATTGCGACCGTCGCTATTTGGACTCTATTAATGTGTACAACCGCAGGCCTATTCGTGTAAACCAGGTTGGGTATAAAGCCGATGCTACTCATAACAAGCACGCCTTTGCCGCCGACTACCCTGCCGGAACCACTTTTAAGGTAATCAACGCCACCACCGGCGCCGAAGCCTACAATGGCACTTTGGAACTCATTACCAATAGAGCCCCCAAACCAGGCATCTATGTAAATGGAGCTTTCAACGAATCGTCTGGGAATCAACTTTACTCCTTTGGTTCTAACAAAGACTCCATTGCTACCGCTACGGAAGCCTTGTACCGTGCCGACTTTTCCAAGCTTACCACACCGGGCCGCTACTATGTGGTAATTGACAAAGACACTTCCGCCACGTTCTTTATTGACTCCCAAATTTACAACGCCATTTTTGAAACCGCCATCAAATTTTTTGGTATTCAGCGCTGCGGAAACGGGAATTCCCAAATGCACGCCCCCTGCCACCTAAAAGATGGTTCCGCCCTAGGTACCAATTACGATTTAACTGGAGGCTGGCATGACTGTGGTGACCACTTTAAGGTGGGCGAAACGGTGGCCTACTCCGCCTATGTTCTATCAACCACATTCCTAGTGTATCAAGAAAAAGCCGAGGACCGATACGGAAACTCTTACGATGACACCGTTTTTACCGATGGTATTCCAGACGTTCTCTACGAAGCCAAGTTGGGCGTGGATTACATTTTTAAACTTTACAAAGCATCTAAACGGGATGGCCTTATTGAAAAAAGCGATATGTACCATTCTGTTGGCGTTTCCGATGGCGACCACCTATATTGGGATGTTCCAGAAAAACAAGATGCCCAATCCTTTGAAAAAGGTGGCCCAGACCGCCCTGTGGCAAAGCAAATTGGAGCCAACGTTTCGGGCATGTTTGCCGCCGCCCTTGCCAATGTGGGATACGCCTGGCAGGTGTACGATGCGGCATACGCCGATTCCTTAATTGAAGCGGCCAAGGACATTTACGAACATGTGGTAAAGCCAGCCTTTTTAGAAGGCCGCATGACCACAGACGACAACAATTACTACAATCAATTCTACACAGGCCAGGGTCGCCTTGATGATGATGCAGCCGCTGCAGCGGCCTCCCTTTGGTACGCCACAAAAGACACCACCTATGCCTACGATTTGTTTAAAAACAAAAAGTTTGCCTACAATGGTGCTGGGCTCAACATGCACAACAACTTATACGAATTTGGTGGGGGCTTTATGGCCAGCCATGCATCACTTTTGTTTACACAGGGCGGTTGGGCCACCGACTACCAGAACATTCATGCCCATGTGCTTTTCTTTCTTTCCAAATTAATTTTCAAAGATAGCGAAACGGCGGCAGCCCACGGTATTACAGAAACAGAGCGTTCCGACCTTTACATGCGAATGATCAATACATTTTACCGCATGCTAGACGATGCCACTGCAGGCGATTCTGTGGTTCAAGTAAATGATTATGGCTCCATTACTACGGAAAAGCCCTACGGCCTTGTATGGACTAGCTTTGACTGGGGTGTAAACCGATACAATTTGGGGGTAGCCAACGCATTCTTTATGTTGTACGAAATTACCGGTGAAAAGCCTCTTTTGAATGTTTCCCTAGACAACATTTACTACAGCCTGGGAGCAAACCCCTGGGATATAGACTTTTTGATGGGTACCGGAGAAAAGAACCTGAACCACCCCCACAATAGAACATCAAACCCCGATGGTTACAACGCTGGTGGGTTCCCTTACGAGTACCGCTGCCCCAAGGGGGCTTTAATGGGTGGCCGAGCCCCACACCTAACTCTTCTAGATGACTGGGAAAAATACACCGCCACAGAAACTTGCATCGATTTTACTGCGCAGCTCCTTATGCCAGCCCAAAGCCTAGCAGAACCACTGCCCATTGATGCCGAAGGCCCTCTATTCAGCAACATTGCAGGCACTCCTATTTCTGAAACGGAAGCTGTTATTAGCTGGGATGCCAACGAAGTTGCCCTTGTTACCGTTTTTTACTCCACTTCCGTAGGCGGAGTAACCCAATCAGTATCCCAAACCAAAGCCTCCAAAGGCGGTAGCGTTACCCTTACAGGCCTGACACCCAACCAAACCTACTACTTCTACCTGGAAGGAATGGATACCAAGCGCAATATTTCCACCGACGACAATCATGGATACTGGTACACCTTTACCATGACTCCACAAAATATTGTGCTGAACGACATTACCATTTGCCAGGTAGACCACCGCAGCGCTAAAATTTACTGGTGGAGTTCCGATAGAGCCAATGGTGTTGTAAAATACGGCACCGCTCCAAATGATACAAGCAACACCCTCACCGCCGAAGGGGGAGCCGTTTTGTTCCATGAAGCAAAGCTTACAGGCCTCAAAGCAGGAACCACCTACTACTTTACGGTTTCTTCAGGCGGTGCTACATCGGAAGTAAAACAGTTTACCACAGAAAAATACGCCACATACGCCGACTTTGATGTGCGTATGAAACCCACATCCAACCAGAGAGAATGTGAAGAAGGCAAGTGGGAAAACTGCCACAAGTTCTTTGTTTCTGTTAGCAACAACGACACCATTGACTACGAAGACATGGACCTTCGCATTTACTTTAACAACCCCAACCTAAGCGTACAAGGCGGAAACCAAAGACAATGCTGGGATGCCAAAACACAAACACAGAGTCCCTGTGAAGTTTCATTCGGAGAAGCCGAATCCGACGGCATGGGTGGGTGGTACCTGCCGGTGCACATCGGCTCCAAAATTGCCGTGTCTGGGCAAATTGTATTTGAGTTCTTCTTTATGGACAAAAACTGGAACTACACCATTACCTATAAAGACCTTGTTGGTTCCTGGTCTTTGCGCCCCCACACCGAAGAAAGCGACCCTGAGTATTTTAAGGGAATCGACATGACCAAAGGCCCCTGCTATAGCGGAAAAGAAACCGATTGGGTTGAAAAATGTAACGGAGTAACAGAGCCTACTTACACCAAGAATCCATACATTACTTTGTACTACCACGGAAACTACATTTACGGCTATGCTCCTGACTACGAACCCGGAAAGGGCCCCAGCGAAAACCGCACTGTAGCTTTAAACTTTGCAGAGCCCTTCGTTAGCCCCTACTACTCCCTGGAAACCACAAAAAACAACGTGAACTATACGGGAACCGGATCCGTTCGCAAGTCGGGCAACCTGGACTACTTTGAAGTGAACAACGTGGCCCTCCCCTACGGAATGGAATGGATGCATATTTCCGAAGTGCGCACCGACTCCATAGCATTTACCATGAATCGGAATTTGGACTACGGCAACAACTACAAGGAATGGGTGCTGTGGCACAACCATAACGCCAACGCCAACAACAGTTACGACTGCGCCTGTGCCGTTGTGCGCTCCAATGTGGAACAAGACAGCATTACCGTGCCTACGGAACAACGTTACCTTGCATTTACCACAGATACCATTACGGCGTTTATCGGTAAAATAGTGGAAGTAAAAGTTTTACTTTTCGACAGTGACATGGAACAAATCACAACGGAAAACATGACATTAACACCCCGCACCGTTGGTGACGTTGCCCAGTTCTACTTGAATACAGAAGCCGCCGCCAAGAACGTTCCATCATCAACTATTCCCATGGAAAATGGCGTTGCCACATTCTATGTAATCGTGAACACAGCGGTACAAACTCCAATCACTGTGGAAGCCCCAAGCGTTTCAACGCCAACGGTAAAATACGACTATGTAACGGCAAAGGCCATACTCAACATTGAAGAACTTCCTCCCTACCCCATTATTGATGTGGCCAAAATGGTGGATACCGACTGTGACAACGTTCCCGATGCCATGGACATTACCCTAACAAACGAATACCAATCAGAAGAAGGGCAATCATTCTCTTCCATTACCTTTGAATACAACGGAAAAGAATTTACCTCATCCGACGGTGTTCCAAACGACAAAAAACTCCTTGTAAAACTGGCCGGCATTACCGATACCAACACAGCTCCCTCTGGAGGCATTACCCTTTCTAGTAAAACAAAGGATGGTATCCAGAGTGCCCTGGACATTTATACCGACGGCATTGGGCCAGCCCTTCGTTCCGTATCCGTATTGGAACGAATTGAAGGAGCAACCGCAGACTTTGTGTTCTTGCAATTCACCGAATCCATTGCGGCTCCTGGCACCCTTTGGCCAGTACAGCTTTATAGCAATGGAGGCCAGCCTGTAGATGCACCTACCGTAATCTCCAGCAGAATCTACAACGACTCCCTGAACATTTGGCAATTTGAAGTGGCCTTTAACAAGGATGGTTCCTCCGTTGTAACCGAAAACATGTTCGCCCAGCTTCTGGCCACAAGCGGTATTACAGACAAAGTAGGAAACCCCGTTTCTCAGGATTGCCCACAACCAAGGCTCCTTATATCTTTAAAGATTATGCCTATTCCAATGACCTTTGCCAGCATTTCGGACCTAGACCAAGATGGCCTGGCAGAGCATGTAGAAATCAAGTTTACAAAGGCTGTAGACGCCAAGCATAAGCCCAACTCCATTTCGGTGGAATTTGGTACAGCACAGCCCGAAACCCTATGGGTGTCTAGTTACAACTTTGTAGGTGCTGGAGATTCAATTTCCATGAATTTGGAAAAGCCCTTCCGCTTAGGTAACACCCGTGGAAACTATGAAAATGGTGCAGGCCTTGTAACAGAACATTTGGGCACCGGTGCGTCTTACGAAACCGCAACCACCCTAGCTGTAGACAAAGCAGGCCCCGTATTTGTGGCAGCCACCTTAGCTTCTTCCGGCCTTGAATTTTTAACGCTTACCGCCAGTGAAACTTTAAACCCAATAGATACGGCCAATCTGGCGCTCTACGAAAGAGAAAGAGGCCCCATTAATGTGTACAAGCGAAGCCTTTCACGGCTGAACCTAACCCAAAACAACACCACTCTTGCAGCCAACTATTCAGCCGAAGACGAGATTGCCGTTATTGAAGGGGATCGGGTTCGATTTGCTCCAACAACCTTAAGTGCCTTTAGCGATGCTAACGGAAACCTTCCTGCCACAAACAATCCCTGGATTACCATTGGCAGCAACGCCAATCCAAAAATCAAGACCACCATCGCCATTGCCACAGCCACAAACAACATTGTGTCTATAAACCCCAATACTTCAACAGCCGTACCAGACAATAAAACCATTCGAACCTACATCCTTAACCCCACCACAGGGCTTTTGGACGTTCTTGAGGATGGTCTTATCAAGGGATCCATCGACACAGCCGCCACACCTCTTCAAGGCGTTGTATGGAAAATTGGCCTTGCAGTTCCTCGTGGCACCAGCATAAACGAGCCAGCCGCTTGGAGCAGTCTAAAAATCAAGTACAACATTCCAATCTATACCAATCTAGGAAACTATGTAAACCGAGTAAAAGGCTCTTACACAGTAAGCCCCAATACCCACTTGTCTAAAGACAACCAGGTAACATTGTTCGTCGAATGGGTGAACATTCCAGGAAACGGAGTCTGCTCGGAAGAAGGTCGGGCCGTTGGCACGGGAGCTTACATCTACAAGGCTGAAATGGAATATAAGTTTACTCCAAACACATCCATTGGGCTAGATGAGAAAAATATCAAGCGTTTTTCTACCAAATCTTCTTATGAGAAAACAAATAAATTTGGAATAAAACGCACAAAATAAAGTATCAACTTTTAAAAGAAGAGTGGCAAACCCACTCTTTTTTTTTGTAGTTTTACAATATGCAAGAGAGTATTTTTGTTTTTGACGCCACCACCATCATTTTGGCAATTCTGGCATTTATCGGATGTGCCGGTTATCGTTATTTGTTGGGGCTAAAACAAATTGACTTGACAAAGATTCCCTACCAAATCAAGAACTTTTTTATTCTGGTGTCGGTATGGAACATTTGTTGCGCCATAGGCACCAGTTCCCTTCTTATTCTAGATAAAGACGAATTTTACCTTTGGTACAAAATCATCTTTGCCATACAGGCCTTTGCCTGGGTTCAAATTGGCAAATATGTTTATGAAATTGCCAAAAAAAGTATTAACGAAGATCGCCCCAGGTCCTGGGACCTTGTTTACTACGTAGGCATTGGCACCGTGGTTATGGTTTCCATATTGTTCTGCATTTTCCCAGATGCCATTAGCAACCTGTATATTTTCAATTTCCACCCAGCGGCCCACTACCCCATCTTTTACACCTACTCCCTTATATTTACCCTTTTTGTGACCATTCCTTTGGCCAACACCGGGTACCGGCTGCTTAGGCAACTCCTCTATGTACCCCTGGACAAAGACCTACGCCAAATCATCATCTATATGCTGGGCAGTTTCTTTGTATTTGGAAACTTGGTGTACATTTTTGACATCATCGTTCCCATTCTACGAATCACCCTGTCTAACGGAAGCGAGCCCATCCAGTTCCACTATTTCTACTGGAGCCAATTCGCCGCCTTTATCATGGCCATTATATGCAGCCAGTATTACACTTCAGTATCCTTCAAGAACAAAAGTTCGGGCTGGGTTCTTCAAAAAATTTCACAACGTTCCAGCGACGGCATTATTTTTTACAACAGCGAAGGCATCATCACAAAGTGTAACCCCATGGCTTCGGAGCTTCTGCGGCTTGCCGAAAAAGACTTAGTCAACAGAAATGTTCAAGACATTTTTCCACCAGAAATCCAGTTCTTTAAAGAAGCCAGATACAACAACATAAAAATATCCATTAATTTCGAGGTTCATAATTTTAAAGTTTCTATTTTCAAAAACAGAGCTTCCCTTACTTCCACCATTAATGTTATTCTCTTTACAGACTTAACAAACACCTTGTACTACCAGCAGCGCATTAAAAATCTTAACGAGCAGCATCTGGAATACAAACAAAGTTTTATATCCTATCAGGAACGCCTCGACACGGCCAACAAAATGGTCAGCGAAAACGAGAACTTTTTCTTTACCCTTATGAGCGGACTTCCATTCCGCTTCTGGGCAAAAAATGAGCAAGGGGTATACCTAAAACAAAATCGCGAAGATATAGAAAAACGTGGAAACATGCTTTTGATGTCTGACGCAAAAAAAGAAATGTCAAAGTACGAAATGTTGGCACGGGAGCAGGGGCTATCTCAAGACTTTTTGACCTACGAAGATGAAGACGGCAATGAAATTTCCATTGAAGAGGCAAACCGCAAAATTAACGAGAACAAGCCCATCAGCATTTTCCAGAACATGTTCTTCCCCATTATTTCTGGGAACGCACCCTACAAAATTATGGGTATGAAAATTGACCAGACCACCCAAAAACTTTTGGAGCGTGAAAGAGAATCCCTTAAAGAGCAGCGGTTCATCCATTCTCGCTTGGAAGAACTGGGAACCATGTGTGGAGCCTTTGCCCACGATTACAACAACATTCTAGGTGCCCAGCTTATGGGTTGCCAAGTGGCTCTGGAACTGCTGCCTAAAGACGTTAAGCCCTACGATACCGTAGCCAATTTGGTAGAACAAGTAAGGATAGCCACCGAGCGTGGTAAAGAATCGCTGGAACAACTTTTAAACGCCCTTCGCCAAAAAACGGAAGTGACCACCGCCGCCACTAATTTCTCGGCATACATGGTTGTAGAAGATGTGGCGAAGCGCATATACATCACCCTGCCATCCAACATCCACCTTACCTACGACAATTTGGATGAAAGCCTTAAGATATACGGCATGGTCGCCTCCCTTGACCGCATTATCAGCAACATGGCCAAAAACGCCATTGATGCCATGAAAAAGAAAGGCGGAACACTAAAAATTGAATTGGTCAAAGAAACTGTTCACGAACAAATTGTTTCCCGCTTTAGCCAAACCATTCCACCTGGAGTCTACGCCAAAATTGTTATTGCAGACACTGGCGAAGGCATGGATTCTACAACCCTGGAACGTATTTTCTCGCCGTTTTTTACAACGAAAGCCCCTGGAGAAGGCCTTGGATTGGGACTTTCTTCCGCTCTTCGCCTATTAAACGACGCAAAAGCCTATTTTACAGTGCAAACCACACTCGGAGAGGGCACAATTTTTAATATATATTGGCCTATAAGTAACGATAAGCCGGAGGAAAAATGGCCACAATCTTAGTTATTGATGATGATCAACAGTTCAACATGATGATGAAGTCTGCCCTGGAAGTAAAGGGTTATACTGTAGAAACGGCTTTTAACGGTAAAGAAGCCAAGGAACTTTATCAGAAAAAGAAATACGACGTTATTGTTACCGACATCATTATGCCAGACATTGATGGTTACGAAGTTATTTTGGATCTCCGTCGCATGGGTATGAGCGACAGAACCATTGCCGTAAGTGGTGGCGGACGTACTGCAGCAGACGACTATCTGGTTACGGCCCAGCACTTTGACGTGGCCGCAACATTCAACAAGCCTGTTGATTTGGCCGCACTGCGGGCCAAGGTTGAGGAAATCATCCAAAAGCACTAGTTCGGTTTTCTATGAATGTCTTGATTGCTGATTTAGATACAAACTTCGTCAGCACAGTCCAGCGCACCTGGTCCATTCAGGATACACGCTTTTTTGTGTGCACCAATAAGGATGCGCTTATGCCTCTTGCAAAGAACAACTCCATAGACATTGCGTTTATAGAGGTTCCTTTTTTAATGCTTGGCGACATGGATGTGGTGAGCTTTCTTAAGGAGCACCATCCGGGCATTGAAATTTATATTCTTTGCGACGACAAGAACTGGTTGGGAGCAGCCAGCGCCGTTTCTCGTGGGGCAAAAAGTTTTCTCAAAAAACCGGTATCCATCCATCTGCTTGAAGACGCTGTAAAAAAAATGCAGTCCACGCTGCAGAACAGAACTACAAGCCAGTTGATGGAATCCCAAGTGCTGGACAGCCTTTTGGGAAACACCCCTGAAATGCGAAAGATCCTCAAGACAGTCTATAAAATAGCCCCCACTACCAGTACCGTTCTCATTACAGGGGAATCAGGCTCGGGTAAAGAATTTTTGGCAAACATTGTACACCGCTACAGCAAACGTTCCGACGCACCCTTTGTGGCAGTAAACTGTGGCGCCATTCCCGAAAACCTGGTAGAGAGCGAACTCTTCGGAGCCAAGAAAGGTTCTTATACAGGCTCCACCATCGACAAAAAAGGCCTCTTTGAATCGGCCAACGGCGGAACGCTGTTTCTTGACGAAGTTGGCGAATTATCGGCCGCCACACAAGTAAAGCTACTCCGCTTTTTACAGAGCCGCGAAATTCGTCGGGTCGGTGAAAACGAGAGCCGCTATTTGGATGTGCGCATTATTGCAGCCACCAACCGGGACTTGCAGCAGGCTATGAACACCGGAAGATTCCGTGAAGACCTGTACTACCGGCTGAACACCTTCCACCTTCATTTGCCGCCCCTTCGCGACCGAGCCCCTGTTATTCCTACTTTAATCAAATACTTCATATTAAAGTACAAAGAAGCCGAAGGCAAGGATATTCACGATTTGGAGCCAGCAGCCCAATACGCTCTAGCTCGCTACCCCTACCCAGGCAACATCCGCGAACTAGAAAACATCATTGAACACGCTGTGGTTCTTGCCGAAAACGGAATCATCCGCTTGGAAGACCTTCCCGAAAAAGTACAGCAGGAAGCAAGCACCAAGCCTACGGCCATTCCCCACTTAGATGCCAAGCCAGAAACCGTTTCTAAAGAAATGGTTGGTTTTGATAAAAAAGAAGAAACCGCAGAAGACGACATTCTTTCTCTAGAGGAGATGGAACGTCGGCACATTCTCCATGCACTAAAAGTCTGCAACAACAACCGCACAGAAGTTTGCAAAAAATTAGGCATAAGCCGGGCCACCCTTTGGCGCAAGCTAAAAGAACTGAATATCGACACCGGCGACGAAAACTAGTGGCTGATAGCTAGTAAACGGTTATCAGTTATCAGCGGTGAGGTTGCGACAATGTCGCTTTGAGGAGTGAGCTCCGAGTTCATATTCTTGGACTTATCACACGAACTTGTAGAAAACGAACGTTTTCTACGGGGGTGATATGTGAATGTTTAATGATTAACTCAGAGAATGTCCATT
>JABUUT010000173.1 GCA_021443045.1 Fibrobacteraceae bacterium | reverse complement strand
TTTCTTTTCAGAATCTTTCCGCAGGGCTTTTCTACCAGGTGGTGCATGGTTATCGCCAGAATCGCACATACAGCAAAGGGAATCAGGATTTTTAAAACATTGCCATAAATTCCAAATTTCGTGAAAATAAAATTCTCGATTTCGGTATTGAAAGTCTGTGCTAAAAATACGGCAAAGGAAATCTTGGCGCAGTACCTTAAAGCCTTGGATTTTGACAGCGCAGGGCTTTTTACCAAAGACAAGGTGGCAATCATCAAAATAAATAGGGGCAGGGCAATCAGATTGTAAAGGTTGTAATTGCCCACGGCAACACCCTTGTACACACCTAAGGAAACCAACCCGAACAGCAAAACGAATTCTGCAAAAAATGCCCGCAGGCTTCCTACGAAGGCGAACTTAGAGTGAACTCCAATGTTGTTGGTTAAACCGCAAAGCAGCACACCGATGAAAAACTCCAGCACCCTGAAAAAGGGGGACTCGTAAATACCCGCGGTGGAAAACGTATGCACAACCAGGGGCGCCCACAGAACGATAAAAATGCAGATCGACATGGTAATCAATCTTGACCTGTTGCTGATTTGCCTTGTAAATCCTTGCAGCAGGGGAAATAGAAGGTAGCAGAAGAACAGGCAGGAAATGAACCAGGTACCGCTGTTGTGGCTTACGTCGAAAAGCGTTGAAAAGTGGGATTGCAACCCCAATGTTTCTACAGGCAAAAGAACGATGTTCTGCCTTAAGTTTTCGCTGCCGAAGAAAATCATGTACAAGAGGGAAACGAAAAGGTACAGCGGGAAAATGCTGATGAATCTCTTGAAGTAGAACCTTTTTAATAGTGGCAGTTCCATCGTGTTTTCGCTGCCATAGTTGGCGTAAAGTACAAAGCCCGACAACATGAAAAATCCGGTCATGAATACGGCACCCATTCTCACGAAACCATCGGCGAAGCCGAAATCGCAGCCGTGGTTGATTTTGGTGTGGAACATCAAGACTACAAGTACGGCCATGACCCTGAATATATCCAG
>JABUUT010000172.1 GCA_021443045.1 Fibrobacteraceae bacterium | reverse complement strand
ATCGCAACGCGAGCGACTTCATTTCTCTACTTACCCAGGCATTGCGCGGCCTTGACCGCCAACTCCAGCTTTAACTTGTTGGAATCCTCGAAGACCATCTTTATAAGGCTTTTTACAGTGTAATTCTTCTTTATCGTTTTAACGACGCAGTCGCAAGTGGATTTTTTTGCATCACCCACCTTCATGCATTCCTTGACAAAGGCGTTTTCCATTTCCTTCGAGAACTGCCTAGGCAGACAGGCTTCGATAAATTCAAAGCCCCAAATTCCGAAACTGGACAAATCGCTGTTTTCCGAAGACAAAATCCTTTCTACCGCCTTTGAATCCTTGGACAATTTGTCATACGCACAAGAGCAGGTCTTATTACTTTGTGAGGAACCCAGCCACTCCGTGGTAGAAGCGGCGCAAGTCTGCACGAAAAATTCCTTCATTGCAGAGCCTTGCAGCAATGATTTCAAAATCATAAGGTCTTCGTCGGTCACTTGAAAGCCCCCGATATCTTTTGCATTTACGGAAGGAGGCAAGGGCCGCGTTTCGCCCCCATTCGGAGTAGAAGCCTTCAACGGGGATTCGCCTGCAGCGGCACCATCCACAGATGAACCGCACTCCAACGTGGCGTTGACGATAAAATTCTCGTAATCCCGTTCACTAATTCCATGGGACAAAAGCGTTTCTAAATTCTTGAACTGATTCTCGTCGTACTTGCTTTCCAATTTTTTCAATACGCATTCGCAAACAGGAGCTTCCACCCCTTCGAGGCAGCCCTGTAAAAACTCCTGACGCACAGGCTCCGAATAGCTTTTACCGGCGGCTCGGGCCACCACGGCGGCGGCACCGCTGGCAGCGTAACTTGTTGATGTAACTAGAGTTACAAAAAGCGCAGCAAAAATTTTCATATTTTTCATACCCTCAATATACAAAAAGCCGCAGAACCCTGTAAAATCTTAATCATTTACTCTCTAAACAAAAGCCCGTCCTTTTACTAAATTTGAGTTACTATGAGCTTAAAATTTGAAACCCCCATTAC
>JABUUT010000171.1 GCA_021443045.1 Fibrobacteraceae bacterium | reverse complement strand
GGGCATCATCAAGAGGTGCTACAACCTGAACACCACGGAACTTCCTTTGTCTGGAAATGCCGACAGGAGCGTTTTCAAGGTGTATATGTGCGACACCGGCCTTTTTGTGAGCATGCTTGAAGAAGGGACCCAGGCCGACATTCTGCAAGGAAACCTGCTGGGGTACAAGGGTGCCATATTCGAGAACCTGGCTGCCGACATATTTGTAAAAATGGGGCGAGACCTGTATTACTATAAAAAAGATTCCGGCCTGGAGATCGATTTTGTAATGCGGTACAAGGGCGAATGCGTTATCGTAGAAATCAAGGCCACAAACGGGAACGCCAAAAGTATGAAGACCGTTTTAAAGCATCCCGAAAACTACCGTGTGAACACGGCGCTAAAATTCGGGAACTGCAACATCGGGTTTTCGCAGGGCATACTGACGCTGCCTTTGTACATGATGTTCCTGCTGACAAAGCATTGATGAGGCCTAGATTACCTTGAAGCCCGCGCTTTCGATTCTTTTACCCCTTCCGATAATCTCCATGGATTCGTCGCAGGTCTTATCGAGGGGGTATAGGCGCACGGTGTCTTTTTCGGCGTTGACAATGGCTTCGATTTTACCTACCAGCTCTGTATAGGCATCGGCCAAAAGGTTACATTCAAATACGGAACGCTGCACCCTGAAACCCACCGCAAGGCAGGCCTTGGCCACGGCGTTTCGCCTACGGTTGTTGCTGATGTCGAAGGCGATAACATACTTCATGCGGCAGCCTCCCAGTCGAAGGGTTCTATTTCGGTGCCGTCCAGAAGGGCCCTGCGGAGGGCCTCGACACGCAAGCGGAAAATTTTTCTCCACGAAGTTTCGTGGTCGTCCTTGTAGATTCTGTTGGAGGCGTCGCAGAACTGCTCGTATTGCCCGATGAAAATCTTCACGGCGTCTTGCTTAAGGTATAGCCCGCCCTTGCGGCAATCCTCGTCGTTTTTCGGCTCAAAGTCTTCGGCGTTCAAAATTCCCTTGTTGAAAATCTTGAGTACCAGGCGGTC
>JABUUT010000170.1 GCA_021443045.1 Fibrobacteraceae bacterium | reverse complement strand
GCGGTAACGCCACCCAGGCCAACCAGGTTGTCCTGGCAGGCAATGCCCACGGCGCAGAGGATAGGTACCAAGAGTGTTGCGGTAGAAGTGTGGCTCATGAAGTTCGCCATGAAGAGGCAGATGATGCCGCAACCCACCATGAGGGCCAGCGGAGACCAGCTACCGAACGGAATTGTCTTGATGAGGTGTTCGGCAAGACCCGTAGCATTGAGGCCAACACCCAGGGCAAAGCCACCGGCAACAAGCCACAGCACGTCCCAGCTCATTTCATTCAAGTCTTTCTTGGTAATCACACCGGTGAGCGCAAACACTGCCATGGGAATCATGGCGATGGCGTTATCGTTGATGCCATGAACACCCTTGCCGGTAACCCAAAGGACAACGCAAACAATAAATGTCACATACACGATGATGGCCTTGGGGCTGGTGTCGAACTTGCCGGCACCTTCGATGTTCAGGACCATGCTCTTCATCTTGATGGGGTAAATCTTAAGCAAAAGGACCCAGGCGATGACCATGAGGATAATCACGTAAGGAATACCGAAAGCCATCCACTGGCCAAAGGAAACGGGGTTTGCAATCAGGTCGCCACGGGCAATAGCATCGTTCAGGGCGCCAAGGGCGATGGCGTTGGGAGGAGTACCGATAGGAGTACCCATGCCGCCGATGTTTGCACCCAGGGGAATGGCGAGGGCAAAGGCTGCGCGACCGCGGTCATCTTCGTCAAAGAGCTTGAGCACAGGAGCCAAGATGGCAAGCATCATGGCGGCGGTAGCGGTGTTGCTCATGAACATGGAGAACACGGCGGTAATGAGCATAAGGCCCAGGAGCACGAACTTGGGGTTCTTGCCGAAGGGCTTCAAAAGGACGCGGGCCAGGTTCAAGTCCATCTTGTACTTGGTGGCTGCGGCAGCCAGGAAGAAGCCGCCCAGGAACAGCATGATGATGGGGTTGGCAAAGGTTGCCATGATGGACTTGTGGCTAATCATCTTCACGCCTTCAACGCTGAAAGGCGTCAAGGCGGAGTCGGACATGGTGATAATCATCAAGACGATGACCAGCAC
>JABUUT010000016.1:56976-65179 GCA_021443045.1 Fibrobacteraceae bacterium | reverse complement strand
GAGTCTTGAATACCGCACAGGAGATTCATCTGCAACAAGAGCTCCTGCGTTTGTCAAAATTTTATTGCGGGTCAAAATCCCAAAGGATTCATAGCCTTTTTCGGGAAAAGAATTACCA
Organism: Fibrobacteraceae bacterium; assembly: GCA_021443045.1. Lineage (GTDB taxonomy): Bacteria > Fibrobacterota > Fibrobacteria > Fibrobacterales > Fibrobacteraceae > Fibrobacter. Next base: position 65,061 of record JABUUT010000016.1, on the reverse strand, counting down.
GTCCATTTTTTATTTGCGTTATGCTAGCGCTCCAATTTTTGGGCTATTTCAGAAAACTTTTTCTAAGCGTTTGATTATTTGGTTAATTTGTTCTTTTTTAATACCGCTGTAGTTCACCACAAAAATGGATTCGCCAGAAGGTGCTAAAAAGTGGCTATTTTCGCTGTAATAAAAGTTTCTTAACTGGGGGAGCCGAATTTTTTGTTCCTGCAAACGCTCTTCTAATTCCTCAGGAGTTTTAGTGGTCTGCACCCGCAACAAAAAATGGAGCCCCGCTTCTTCTTCGTGAATGGTGGTGGCGTTTTTGAAGCGGCTTTTTAAAATAGCTTTAATCAAGTTGTTGCGTAGTGTCCGGTAGTAATTTTTCATTCGCGAAATATGCTTGCCGTAAAAACCCTGCTCTATAAAAGAGGCCAGCGTGTATTGTTCAAAGGCGCTTACCTGGCAGCAGGCCATGCTAAAAAACTGACGGAAGGGTTCCACCAAATTTTGAGGCAGAACCATGTAGCTTATTCTAAATGAGGGAGCCAATGTTTTGGTAAAAGTGTTCAGATAAATGACGCGGCCAAAAGTGTCTTTAGATTGTAGGGTAGGCAATGGCTTTCCGTTAAAACGGAATTCACTGTCGTAATCGTCTTCTACAATGTATCGTTCACCATAGCGTGGATCTTTTGCCCAGTTTAGCAGTTGCAGCCTTTTACCAATGGGCATTACCACCCCCGTAGGAAAATGGTGGGTAGGCGAAAGGTGTACCACTTGTGCCTTTGATTTTTGGAGTTCTTTTAAATCAATGCCGTCGGTGTTTACCGGAATGGGAGTGTGTGTGGCACCATTTTGCTCAATAACCTTGGCCACTTTTTTGTAACCTGGATTTTCCACTGCATACAACTTGTGGCGGCCTAAAAATTGCACAAGCATGGAATACAGCGACTCTGTGCCCGCAGCCACAACAATTTGTTCTTCCGAAACATCCATATCGCGAAATTCCAGCAAATACTTGGCAATAGCCTGCCTGAGTTCCAAAACACCCTGAATGTTTTGTCGGTGTAAAAGTTTCTGGTCATTGGTCGACAGCACCTGCCGCATCACTCGTGCCCATGTGTTAAAGGGGAACTTTTCAGAAAGAGTGGAGTTGCTGCTAAAGTCGGCAAAGTATTCTATGGGTTTTGTGGTGGGAACCCTGCGAATTTGTTTGCACAACGGTTTATGCCGATGCCCCTGCCTCTGTTCCGAAAATGCAGAGGGAAGTTCTGCCACAAAAAAACCTTTTTTTTCGATGGAGTAGATATAACCCTCGGCAATGAGCTGGTTGTAGGCGTTTTGCACCGTAATCACGCTAACGCCCAGGTGGATGGCCAGGGTACGCTTAGAAGGCAGTTTTTTACCAGCCGCAAGATTCCCGTCAAAAATTTGCTGTTTTAGGGATAGGGTTAAAAATTCACACAGCCCCACACTGCCGCGTTTTTCAAAATCCACTGTAATCATCATAGGGCCACTACCACCGGAAATTTTATCAAGGGGACACTTACAAAAGTCTAGTACAAAAATAGAAAAAGATGGAAAATACGCCTTTTGGAGGTGCCCAAACAAAAACAATCAACTGTTTTGTTAAGGATTGGATTATCTTTGCATTAAATGGTCCGCCAAATTTTGATTACCTTTCTGTTAATGTCGCTTGCCGCTTTTGCAAACGTCCAGGATACTGTTCCCAAAATGAATGGAGCTGAAAACCCAGAAAAGGTGGAATCAAAGGCGATATCCCCTTTTGACCGTCTGGGGCACAACATGGTGTTTGCTGCCTTTGGTTGGCCTTTGGCTTTCCATGTGGCAGGAGGCTCCTCCACCTACTTTTTATCCACTAATGATGTTGACTTGAAAGTGGCGCGCTTTGCCGCCCGCCAAGATGAATTTTCCTTTGGATTGGCATTTACGCCCGGCATGATAGCAGGAACATTTTTCCCTGTTATTGTTCCTGGATACATGATGTTTTTTAGCGATAATCCAGCTATGAACAACACAGGTGCTGTATCCGCCCAAGCCACCGCTGTCGCTTTTTTGTACAACAACATTTTAAAGGCAATATCTGGCCGTGCCCACCCCGATGCAGAAAACAACACTGGGGAACTTTCCCGGGATTTTAAGTGGGGATTTTTTAGGCGGGGCGTTTTTTACGGATGGCCCTCGGGGCACTCCATGACCAACGCATCACTAGCCATGAGCATAGCCAGCTACCATCGGGAAAACCCCTATGTTGTTGTGGGCTGTGGACTTTATGCAGGATACATTGCCACCAGCATGGTTCTAGGAGCCAAAGGAGAGGCCCACTGGTTTTCTGATGCGGTAGCAGGGGTTCTTATGGGCGCTTCCATCGGTTGGTACATAGGGAACACCTTTTACCAAGAAAAATCGGGCCACAAAACATTGGCCAACAACCGCCCTGCAACAGAGCCTGGATTTATAATAGCCCCCATACTCTACGAAGACCGCAAAGGTGGCGTGGTTCTAATGAAATTTTAAGGGGTTATTTATGGGCACCTCTAAAAATGATTGAAATCAATGCTAGCGGCGTCATTCGGTCTTTCAACAAGTTGCATCGCCAATTCCTGCGGCTCAATTATGGAGAAGCTTGCTTGGCCGCAATACTCGCCTTACGGAATTGTGGCCATTTTGGATGCCTACGGCATCAGCTCTGCATCTTGCATGGTTATTCTCGGTGTCGACGGGGTTATTGTTCTACAAGAGTGAAATATACAAAAATTGAATTACGGTGGTTGGTGGCTGGTGGCTAGTGGTTGGTATTCGCCTATGGACCCTAGCTGTCCTTCGGACAGTTCCGCCTGCGGCTCGGTTATGGGCCTGCAAGCAGTCCCGCAACACTCGCCCTTTGGCGTAATCGCTCCACTACGTTCCGTTTCAGGGTGACAGAGGATAAGCATACTCACTGGATTGCCGCGTCGCTTCGCTCCTCGCAATGACATTCTATCGTCTATTAGTGGACCCTATTGGTCGCGATGCCCCCTAAAAAAATCATTTTCAGGGTTAGCCTTTTGCAAATGGTACCATAAAAAATGGTATCTTTACATTATGTTAAAGACTGCAAAACGTTTTTTTTGTTTGGAGGGCATCGACGGCTCGGGTAAGAGTACCCAGCTGGATTTGCTCAAGTCGGCTTTAGAAGAAAGGGGTTTCTCCTGCCTCAAGATTCGTGAACCGGGCGGTGTGGAAATTTCCGAAAGGATTCGCGGCCTGCTTCTGGACCCTGCTTTTAAGGGCCGCATGAGCGACAAGGCGGAACTTTTGCTGTACAATGCAGCTCGTGCCCAGTTGATTCATGAGGTTATTGAGCCTGCTTTGGCAGAGGGCAAAGTGGTTTTGGCAGACCGTTTTAGCTGGAGCACCTATGCTTACCAGGGTTTTGGTCGTAGCCTTGGGGCAGAGGAAGTGCAGCACCTTACCGAAATTACCTGTGGCGGCTGCTTGCCTGAGCTCACTTTGGTTATGGATATTGACGTGGCCCGAGGGCGTGCTCGCATGGAAAAGCGTGGCGGGGAGCCAGACCGTTTGGAACAAGAGAAGGCGGACTTCTTTGAAAGGGTCCGCCAGGGTTACCTGGAAGCTTCCCGAAAATACCCTGAAGCGGTGGTGGCCATAGATGCCGACCGCACTCCAGAGGATATTCAGAGAGAGGTTCTCCAGCTCGTGTTATCGAGACTCACTTAGTTTTTTATGCGTTTTGCAGCACGGAAAGAACTAAGATAAGCACCAGTCCAACGGAGAGGGCTATTTCCATGTTTTTCATATAAGCTCCTTTTGGTCACCTCAAAAAATTCATTTGACCAATCCTGCCTAAGGCTAGCGTCGCGGTACTGCTTGCAGGCCCATGACCTGGCCGTAGCAGGATGCACTTTAGTGCAAAGCAATTTTTAGAGGTGACCTTTTGTTTGTTTTTGGGCATTAAGAGACGCCCTTTTCTTAATGTGTCAAATATTTTAACTTGTGAAAAGGGTTATTTTAGAGGTGACCTAAAAAAATGATATTTATTTTCATTCTTATTTTTGGATTGTCTTTTCTTTACCTGAGTATTCGAAATGTTTCTCATTGCAAGGTAAGGGTTTTCCCCTTTTTAAAGGGTTCCTGGGGGCAGTGTACGGTGGGAAGCCTGGTAGGTCTTGCTTTTTTACTAGGCACTTTTGCCTGTTTTTTGTTCCGCAAAAGTTTTGTGGCTACTGCGGGGCAGGCTTTTTTTGCAGTGTGGCTCTGCGAAGCCCTTTTAATTTTTGTTTGCTTTGGTGTTTTTCGCCTGTGCCGCCGTGGGGTAAGGGGCAGGCCCATAGGTGTTTTGGCTTTGCAGCGTGCAAGCCGGGTGCTTTTGGTGTTGAGCGTGGTGGTCTCCGTGGTGTTTTTGATTGTGGGCGGCATCCGTAGCAATACATACAAAGTAATTGAAGCGGACATACGGCTAGGGAATGGGGGTAAAAGTTTTACAGGCGTGTTCCTCAGCGACATTCATGTGGATCCTATTTTTAACAGAAGCAAATTGGAGCGTTTTGCCGCCCAGATGGATTCCCTGCATCCAGACTTTATTTTTCTGGGCGGCGACATTGCCGATATGCATTCCAACGATCTTCTTTCAGAGGGGTATGGACCTCTGTTTTTACGCATTGCCTCTGCGGCAAAGTCTGGAGCCTTTGCGGTTTCGGGGAACCATGAATCCTACATGACCCGCTCCGACTCCGACCCCATAGGCTTTATGACTTCTTCGGGTTGGACATTTTTATCAGATTCCACAACTTGTACAGAGCTTGCCTGCATTTCGGGGCGCATAGACCACCAACTGGCCCGTGCTATGGGCGTTTCCCGAAAGGGCATATTGGAACTGGCCCCCAAAGATTCCAGCCGCTGCTGGCTTATGCTGGATCACCAGCCCAAGGGGCTGTGGAACAGCGACGAAAATCCCGTGCAAAATGTTCGGCTTCCGGATTTTGCCATGTCGGGCCATACCCACGATGGCCAGTTTTTTCCAGGAACGGTTATTATTAACTGGGTGTGGAAATTGGCTTATGGTCTTGGCCGTCTAGACGGAATTCCCTGGCTTGTTTCCAGCGGTTTTGGAAACTGGGGCCCCGGGGTTCGCATTGGTTCTACCACCGAAATATGGATTTTGCACTTTTCCTATTAACTTTTAGGCTGCCCTTTTACATACCCATTTTTTTAAAGTTCTATATTTGCACCCATGGCTCTTTGTTTAGAAACAGATCAACTGGAGACCGTCCAACGCATTGTGGGCCTTCATTTTGAAGGTTTGGAAGTTTGGGCGTATGGCTCCCGTGTAACGGGGGTGGACTTTGCTCCCGAAACAGGGTTGGAACTGGCTGTTATCAGTGAAAAGGCTCTTTCCTTTGAGGCGATGATTGCTGTGGAAAAGGCTTTTAGCGAAAGCGGTCTTCCTTTTCGCGTGGATGTTATGGATTGGGTAAAACTCCCGGAATCCATGCAGAAACAGATAAAAAAAGAACACGACATTATTCAGGAAGCCGCTGAAGCATAGTGGCAGGTTACAATATGAATCGTCTTTTACCCCTCCTCCTTATTGCATTTTTATCCACCTCCCTTGTAGCACAAGATGATTTGGGTAGTGCTAAAAACCTTATCCTCCAGGGCAAGTGTGCAGACGCCATTGCCCCTCTTCAGAAAATTTCAAAGTCTAGCTTTAGAAAGCCGGCTGGCGAAAAGGCCTCGGTGATGCTTACGGAATGCTACCTTAGGGAGCACAAGCGCGAAGAAGCCCTTAAGCTTTCTTCCCGTTTTTTGGAATATTATGTTTCTACTCCTTACCGGGAACGCATGGAACTGGCCCAAGCGATTGCCTCCACCGAAAGTGGCACTGTGTATGAAGGTGTAGAATCGATGCTTCGCATTTTGGCCTACTCCAGGAACCCTGCGGCACGTTCCCGCACCAAGGAAGTGGTTATTCAGGTTTTGGCTGCTTCCCTCTTGAATGCCGACCAGTTGCAGGCCCTTTTGGAAAAGTACCCTGTAGACAAGGATGTGGTGGGGTGGATTCAGTTGCAGATTGGCCGCGAAAGCCAGAACTCCCGCAGGTACAAGTCGGCACGCTATTGGTACAAGAAGGTTCTTCAAGCCGATGTTTCTGAAAAACTTAGGAATGTGGCTGAAAAAGGCCTTTCTTCCTTGGAAGATGCGGGTGCCGGTATGCCTACTATTTTGGTTCTGGCTCCTTTGTCGGGCGACTTTGCTGAATTTGGTGCCGCTGCCATTCAGGGTGTTCTTTTGGCTTTTGAGCAGGCTGGGCTTCAGGGGAAGGTTAACGTTCGCCCTGCCGATACCCGGGCCGACGCTGCCATTGCCCTGATGCGCACCCAGCAGGCTGTAAACCAGGATAGTGTGATTGCCATTATTGGCCCCATCATGAGTTCTCCTGCGGCCACCGTCGCTGCCTGGCTAGGCAGCAACTTCCAGCATATCCCCATGATTACGCCTACCGCCACCGACGACGGCATTGCCAGAATGGGCCCCAACATTTTCCAGGTGAACATTACCATGAAACGCTTGGCGCAAAGCATTGCTGAGTTTGCCAGCAAGTGCCTTGACATTCGTGAATATGCGGTTTTAAGCCCCTTGGGTGACTATGGTGCCTCCATGTCACAGAGCTTTACCCAGGCTGTGGAACGTTTGGGTGGCAACGTTATTGCTTTCCGCAACTATGAAGAAGGCCGCCCCGACTACAAAACCGAATTCGACCTTCTTAGGGATGTTCGCTTTAAGCAGGAAAATCGCCGCCGCAACATTGCGAAGGGTGCCGAAAATTTGGATGCTGTAAATGCCAAGGAACGCCGTTTCTACATGCAAGATTCCACTTTCTCATTCCCTGGCATATTTATTCCGGCCACCAACCCGGCAGATGCTGGCGCCATTGTTAGCCAAACAGCCTTCAATAAAATTAGTGGCACTTTCTTGGGTACGTCTGGCTGGTACGGTCGAGAACTTTTGGTTCAGGGCAAACGCCTGGTAGACAGTTCCTACTTCAGCATTCCGGGTCTTGATATGGAAAAGAACGCCACTTACGACAAGTTTGCAAAGGCGTTCCAGGAAAAATGGGGCTCTGAACCTGGAGAAGACAAGGTGGCGGGCCTTAGTTACGATGCTGCCAACATTGTGTTCTCTAGTTTGTCTAAAATGAACAACAGCTTGGTGAACTACATGAACAACCAGTCTGTGTTCCAGGGTATTTATGGTGATATCCGCTTCAAGCGAGGCGTAAACACCAACACCAAGATTATTACGGTGCAAAAAGGCAAGTTTGTTCCTATGAACGGCTGTAGCCCTGCCAACTAGTCGTCAAAGGAGCATCCGCAAATGCTGGCGGCCACAAAGTCTGGGGTTTCTCCGCTGCGGTAGTAGTTGTACAGACTTTGTTCGTCCAATACATCGTCCAGGTTGATTCCGCTGGTTGCGCTCAGCTCTTCGCGAATGCGGTTTTTGAAGCTGCTAAAGCCAGAGTGGATCATGTAGAAAGAAATGGCGGATGTTTTATGTATAATTTTCATAAATACCTCCGTTGTGTGGCAGTTCGCCTCTAAGATTTAATTTTTAGAGGCTTCCTTTTGTTGATAGAATGTTGAATTCTTGTTGTTGATATAAAATTTTTGAATCGGACTGACAAGTGCATTTTGTCACATTTGTCGTTGAGTCTATGATTTAATAAAATTTGGCTAGAGCAAAAATTGGGTAAAAAATTTGGTTTGTAAGTGTTATCTTTTTGATAATCAACAAGTTGAATATTCTTGAACGCTGTGAAAAAATTTTTGTTTTTTTACCACGCCCTTGTTCCAGGTTGGAATATGCATTGCCACATGTTAATTTTTTAGAATCCCCCTTGGGGAGCAAACGGTAAACCACTGAGAATAGTACCCGACAAAGGCGGGTCCTAAGAAGTTCTGTAAAAGGCAGCGGGTATTTTACGCTTTTTATTTCGCGTCAATTATTGGTTGATTATTGTACATCGCAGCCGCCGCTGGGGCTGACCCATCCGCTTTCGTTCGCGGGGCCTTCGCCGGCTTTCCA
>JABUUT010000016.1:47906-54566 GCA_021443045.1 Fibrobacteraceae bacterium | reverse complement strand
GTCTTCTTCGGGGTTGCCCGTTGTTTTAACAGGTTCTGCACTGCTGGAGCTAGCAACAGGGTCGATACCTGGGTTAGAATCGCTGGAGCCTGGGATTACCGCACTGGAACCTGGAACAAAGGCAGAACTGTTCCCCAAGCCGCTGTCGCTGGAACCCACAATAGGCATGGAACCAGAAGAACCTTCGGTGCCCGGATTAAAAGTCTGTGAAGAGGCAGGAACGGGAACATAGGAAGTGTCGCCGGTATTTGGGTCAATAACAGGTGTAGAGGGAACCGTATCTCCGGTAAGTGGATCTACAATTGGAATCACTTGGCTTGCGCTGGATTCTGCTCCAAATAATCCTCCATCGGTGGAATTGGAGGAATCATCTCCGCAGTTCCATAAACAGGAGAGCACGCTTGCTGCTATAACGGTTTTTACAATTCTATTCTTCATATATGTATCCATCTACTTCTTGTTGTATTATACAGGTTTCTTTTAAAAATAGATTGTTGTACTTTGGTTCGCAAACAAAAAAAGATATTTAGAAGAAAAAAGTGTTCACAAAGCTTTCTCAACAGAAAAAGCGCGAGCTTGCTCACGCTTTTCGGTTTTTTAAAAGTTTCCTACAACTTTTTTTGGATCCTTTTCACCGTTCAGGATGACAGGAATGGCGTGTCACCCTCTTAATAAGGAATGACAGCCTTAATCTTTGAATTTTACCTGCTTGGTGCCGGCTACGACTTCACCAATCTGCACCCACTTCTCGCCCTTGGCTTCCAGGTGGGCCACCACTTCGGCCTTGTCGGCTGGGTCGATAAAGAGGAGCATGCCCATACCCATGTTAAAGGTAGAGTACATTTCGTCTTTTTCTACAGAACCGGCCTGCTGAATGAGCTTGAAAATCATAGGAGGGTCCCAAGTAGTGCGGTCAATAACTACGTCTACATTGTCGGGGAGAATGCGAGGAATGTTGCCCTGGTAGCCAGAACCAGTAATGTGGGCCAGCCCCTGGAGTTTCTTCTTGTTGCAGAGGTCGATAAGGCTGGGGTAGTAGCTGCGGTGGGGAACGGCCAAAGCTTCACCAACGGTCATGTCCATGCCGTCAACGCGGGAGTCAACCTTGTAGCCGGCAACATCAAAGAGAGCCTTGCGGGCCAAGGAATAGCCGTTTGTATGTAAACCTGTAGAAGGCAAGCCAAGAATAATGGTGCCTGGTTTAATCTTTTTGCCGTCAATGATGTTTTCACGTTCAACAACGCCTACGATGGTGCCAGAAATGTCATAGTCGCCGGGGCCGTAGAAGCCTGGCATTTCTGCAGTTTCTCCGCCAATGAGAACCAGACCGTTTTCACGGCAGGCCTTGCTCATACCGGCAACCAGCTTGTCCATAACACCTGGTTCCAAGCGGCCAGTAGCCACATAGTCGAGGAAGAACAATGGACGGGCGCCTTGAACAAGAATGTCGTCGCAGCAGTGGTTCACAATATCTTGGCCAGGCAGTTCGTGTGTGCCCATTTCAATGTCTACCTTGAGTTTGGTTCCCACGCCATCTACGGAGCTAACCAAAACAGGGTCTTTCATGCCCAGATGGTTCAAGGTAAAGAGGCCGCCGAAGTTGCCCACATCGCCGAGGACGCCTTCGTTAAAAGTGGAACGTACGGATTTCTTGACACCGACCATTGCTTCGTCGGCACGTGCCAAGGATACTCCTGCGTCTGCGTAGTTCATTTGTTTTCCTTTGTGCGGTTATTGTTTTGCACTTTGTTTTTCATCAATATTTCTAAGGGCGTCCAGAATAAGACTGGTGGTGTCGGACTGCTGGTTGATGTTGATTATGTCTGGCATCAAGTGGGTGTCCAGCTTAAACAGGGTTTCGTCACCCCAGCTCAAAAGCTTTTCAAATGCATCTGGCCCCGTTAGTTTGCCACACTTGGCACAGCAGATTCGTCCATCCTGAAATGCGATAAAGCCGGTTTCACCGTTGCTTTCAAAAAGAACGGTTCCTGTAACGCGGCTTTTTTCCATAGTCTGGGCAAAATCGATAAAGGGCAGCACCTTTCCCGAAGCCAAAAGGGAAAGCCTTTCAAAATCATCAAAAGCCTGATTCTTGGCACGAAGACGATCGGCCACCACCTTGTACAGATAAACCAGAATATTCGGATTCTTGTCTAGGAACTTAACAAATTCGTCTCTAGGAACCAAAAGAACGGTGCAACCATCCTCCGCAGCAATCACGGTGTTGCTGGTAGGTTCGTTGCATATAATGGACATTTCACCAAAGCAGGCACCACTTTCCAGATAAGCCAAAACATTATAGTGCCCGTCTGGAAGAATTTGGCCACAAATTTGAGCGCGACCGCTTTGAAGCACACCAAACGCCTGACCAGCGGCACCACCGTTAATGATGATGTCGCCTGTATCATACTCACGAATCTGAGCATTCAGCAGCAGGTAGTCCGCACATTCGCGAGGAACCTGCTGCAAAAAGGGAGTACCCACTTCGTAAGTGGCAGCAATCCAGTCGCCAATACCTTTAAATACTTTCATACATTAGAAAATATAAATTTTTCTATACCATTTGGAAATAGAGTCGTTCCAAAAAGAACCGTTTATCACCATCATCATGTCTTGCAGCACCTTTTCTGGAGCTACAACAGCACCTTCGTAAAAATCGTTTCCGCCTTGAATGCCCTTTCGCTTGTCCATTTGATAAACCCTATTCTTCTTCCAAGGCTCCAAAAGTTTTACTCTAGGTTCGGCTGCCAGCAGTTCCTGGGCCGAGGCAAATGCTCCAGGGTTTATCCACACATCGGCGCTATCGGCAGCACCAAGTATCTCTTCCAAGTTAAGGCGAAGTTCCCGGGAACTGTCGTTGGCAAAAAGGTAATTCCCTCCGGCATCTTGAATCAGGTGTGCCGTTAAACTGTTTCCTCCTGGAGCGTACCAAACGCCTCCATAGCACATACCAGCCAAAACTCTAGGCTGCCTTAGCCCCAATTTATCTATCTTTTCTTTAAGTATAAAGTAATTGTTGTTAATTTGTTTAAAAATAGAGTCCGAAAGGTTTTGAACACCAAACAGGGCACCAAACAATTTTATCCATTCAGCTTTGGCTAGAACCGAGGTTTCTTGCCACTCCGAGGTTAACAGCAACGGCACATTCAGGCTGGCAAGCCTGTCGTAATCATCGTTGCTTCCGCCTGTGGCAAAGGTTATTACCAAATCGGGTTCAAGGGCAACCAGTTTTTCCAGGTTAATGGTAGAGCCGCTTCCTACCTCTGCCATTTTCAAGGAATCGGCCCTCAGGTAAAAGCTGGTATCTGCAATGTAGTCTTTTACCCCAACCCCAACAATTCTGTCTTGTACCCCCAGTTTTAGCATGTATCCTAGGTAGGTGGTAGAAAGGGCCACCACCCGCTTTACCGGAACCTGCACCACTTTTTCCCTTGCAAGCTCCTTGGGCAGGGGTTTGTTCATAGAAAGGCTGTCTCGCAAAACAAGGCGGTTTTTTAAGGTTTTGCTCCCTACAACCACCCTGGTTTCCACAATTTTTTCTCCAAAAACCGAATCTATGCGGAGCATTTTGCTGTGTTGCAGGGGTAAAAGTTCCCCATTCCAGCAGTTCAAGTCTTGTTCCGAAGAGCAACCCACAAAACAACTGGCAGCCCATAATTCAAGCAAAAAAATTAATGTAATTACACGCAACATGTTGATTTTTAACGTTTTATGAAAAATTTTCCAATACAAAATCCAAAACTTTATGTATTTTATATAGGGAAAATCCTTATTGGGGTTCTTAATATGAAAACAAAAATAACCTCTTTTATTGTGGCAGCTTTGGCTTGCGCACTTACTTTTACCTCTAGCGCCTTTGCTGAGGCTCCTGCCGGTTTCTACGAAAAGGAACATGTTCGCGGGTTTATTTCGGTTGGCGCAGATTACCGTGGCATGGTTTCGGAATTCCAGGACTATATTAACAACAAGGCCTTTATGAGAGGCTATTTGGAAAAGGAGCCAGCAACTCTTGAAGAAGGTCAAGAGGTTGCCGTATTTAAGCCAAAGTACAGTTCCTTTGAAAACTGGTACCTTGGCATGCATGTGAACCTGGGTGCCCAGTACAAGCAGTTCATGACCTGGTTCGACTTTAACTTTATGCCTACTCAGGTTTCCAAGCGGCCTTCAAAGACTATGAACGCTGATGTGTATGGGCTTGATTCTCTAGGCGAGGTTACCTCCATTGGCAGTGCCGATGTGCAGCTCTATGACGTGTGCTGGTACACTTACGGCGTAGACTGGATGTTTGGCTGGAAACTTTTTGGCGAAAGAACCTTCATCAACTTGATTCCTGCCGTGGGCTTTGGTATGAACCTACTCAATGTTCACTTTCCCATTAGCGACATGACCGTAGTAGACGAATCTTCGGGCGAAAGCCACAGGATGCGTGACCGCGATTACAGCACCTTGGCCACAACCATTAATGCCGAACTGGAATTCCGCATTGAACTGGGACGCCTGGCTCTAGGTGCCTACGGTGGTTACCGCTTTATTCGCTACAGCGAATTCAACATTGAAGCTAGCCAGAGTTCTGACCGTGGCTTTACCTACTTCTACAACGCCTACGATACCGACAGCGTTGGTGACACCTGGTTCTTGGGTCTTCGCCTCACATGGTATTTCCTCTCTGACTGGCAAAAGAAGCAGGCCGACAAGCTTTAATTAAGAACTCCGCAAAGAAAGAACTGCGCAAAGAACATTCTAAAAAAGCCCCTTGCGGGGCTTTTTTTTTAGATAATATTCTTCTTAGGCCCGCATTTCCAGTTCACCCCAATCTATGGGAGCAACCTTGGCAAAGGAACGGCTTGCCTGAAATATACCATGAAGCGATCTTAGGTTTGGTGGTCTTTTTTCGGCCACCCGTTCCATGGCCACATAGAAGGAACTTGACTCTTTCAAAAAGTTATCAGTTTTCCACCGCACCATGTAGTCTTCCTTGGGGTATGAAAAGTTCCAGCCTAGTAGCAAAGTGGGTATGCCCATAGAACGGAGTTTTCCTGGTAATGGCCCGTACTGCCCCTGAGTGCTAAAAAGCACCACTCCATCTATTTTGTGGTAGGCCGAAAAGAGTAGTGCATCTTCCATTAAGCGCATATTGGGCCGGGTACATTCCTCAACAACCTGGCTGTCGTTGTAATGCACCTGGATTCCAGCGTAGTGCAGCTCCCGCTCCAACCGCACGGAGCCCAAGGCAGACCATTGAAGCATTTCGGGGCGACGGTACGGATGGTAGTAGTGGCATTCCAGCTCCACTATTTTTTCTTGAGCCTTAAAAACTTTTTGGGCCATGGTCCTAACCCAATTTTTTAAGCCCCTAAAATCTAAGTGGGCATGGTAATGGTGGTGGAATTGATAATATTCGTTTACTTTTTTCATTGTGTAACCGTCTATGAATATTCCTATGCGGAATACCTCCCGGAACACTTCCTGTTTTTTTGGCATGATCCCTCCTGAATAAGATTAGTCCAATATCTTATAGACGGAGTTTTTTGCCAAATGAGTACAATTTTTTTATAAAACTTTCTTTACTTAATGAGATTGCGCTTTTTTAAGTCTCCCATGAGGGAGCCTGGCATCCAGTGTTTCAGTGATTCAAACTCTGGGTCTTTTATTTTTTTTTGATAGAGCGATTTTTTTTCGCTATTGCCCGCATCGTGGTAAATTCGGATCAAGTTTAATATGGAACACCAGTATCGAATAGATTTTCCGGTGCGTTCAAGATAATCGGAGGCGCTGGCCTCATAAATGGATGCGGCTTCTGAATACCGTTTTAAACGATACAGCATGTCGGCTTTAATTTGCAGCATTACAGGGTGGTTTGGCGCCTTTTGAAGCCCCCGTTCCGAAAGTTTTAAACCCTTTTCAAAATTTCCATTGTCATAATGCATCCATATAAGAGGCACTAAAAAAAGTGGCCAGAACCGGCTTGAATTGATGGTGGCGCTATCTAAAGTGGATAAGTATTCCTTGCGCCTATCCGACTTGAAAGGCACCCAACTGAAACTTTGGTCAATGTAGTAGGCGTAAATGGCGTAAAAGGCACGAGGCTCCAACTCTTTGGAGTCCTCAAAAATTTTAGCCGCCGATCGGGTTTGCATGGCTCCCTTTACGGAATGGCCTGTCTCGTTTTGGATGTATCCCATCTCAAATTTTCGCAAGGCGTTCCACATGCCCGAAACATCGCAGTTTTCCAAATCTTTTCCTGCTCGTATTAGCGAAGCGGTGTCTCCCTTGTCGTCGTACATGCTAACCCGGACAATGCTTTCCAATATGCAGCCCACGCCTTTGTTTACGGCTCCCACTTTTTTTGCGGTAGTTAGGGCCTCGCTATATTTTAGGGCCATTGTTTGGGCTGTTACCTGCTTTGAAAGGTTCATCAGAGAGTCCGAAAGCCTTAGGGAATTCTCTTGGGTGTTTGATGCGTGGCACAACGCGGAAGCACCAAAAGCAAGCAGAAACATGATATGTAGAGGGGCAAAACGGAGCATGGGATAAATATACTTAATTTTAGCTATCAGCAGTTGGCTATCAGGAGTCAGCCAACGGCGGTGTCATCCTGAACGGCATAGCCCTGAAGGATCCAGTGAATGTCCGCACAAGTCTGTCATCCTGAAGGGCATA
>JABUUT010000016.1:45650-47433 GCA_021443045.1 Fibrobacteraceae bacterium | reverse complement strand
GGCTTTGCCTCCTAGAGGTATGAGGCTTGAGCTCAAAGTGAGCGTAGCGAACGGCCTCACGCCTCAAAGCGACACCGTCGCGACCGCACCACTTTTTTCGTCTATTTATTACCAATCACCAGCCACTGATAACCGACAACTGATAACCGACAACTGACTACTGACAACCGACTACTGATAACTTTCTTTAAAACTTAATCATGTATCCGGCACGCCATAAAAATTTGGGGTCGTCGTGTTCCTTAAAACGGTATACGGGCAGGGCAATTTGGGTAAAGAATCCGTAAAGATGGATCCAGATTTCAGCGGATACATCTAGGAGTTCTTTGTAGTTGTAAGGGTAAAGGTATTTTCCGCCGTTGGCCTTGTTGAATGTTTTGTGCATTTCATTGGGAGCTTCTGCAAAGGCGTAGCCCCCGCTAATGCCGTAATCAATGGAAAAAGGCTTGTTTCTAAAGAAACTCCAGTCTATTCCTCCGCGAATGCCGCACCAGTAGTCGTTGGCATCGTAGTGGGCACCCATTCCCTGAAAACGAAAAATCACAGAACTGTACCCAACCCCCAAAATAACGTTGGCCGGAATAACATTGCCCACACTAAGCCCCGCTTCAAAACGCCACGGGGAAATTTCGGAACCATGGGAAATTCCAAGAGCCAAAATACAAAGTGCCGCTAGAAGTTTTATTTTCATGGCTTAAGTATAGTTTATTTTGATTGTGTTAAGGGTTTTAAATTGAAAGTCGTTATAAAAATGTTTATTTTTTAAAAGGTAAATTTAAAAAAGGATAATAACATGAAAAAATCCCTGTTTTCCATAGGCTTTGCCTTGTTGGTTTCTGCTTCGGCTGCTTTTGCTGAAGGCGGCACCTTTGAAGATTTTCTTCCAGAAAACTGGACTGCCGATGTGGTGGCTAGCGTAAAGTACACGCGTATGCACTACAGCAACTGGGTTGATGGAGGAACATCCACTTACACATGGCTTTTAAAGTACGATGCCGATGTTCAGGGCAAGTGGGCCTATGCCAATTGGCGCAACCTGGTCAATTTGGCTTGGGGTGAAGGTTGGACCGACGGCCTGGGCAAGCGCAAGTCCGAAGATAAAATTTTCTGGGAATCCACAGTAGACTTTAACGTGTCCGAAAAGATTAAGCCTTACCTGGGCGGTCGTTATGAAACCCAGTTCTCCAAGACTTATGCTTACGACGAAGATGGTGAAATTAGTGACGAACTTTCTTGTTTCATGGACCCAGTCTACCTCACTCAATTTGCTGGTTTGGCTTACATTCCCAACGACAATTTCTCTCAGCGTTTGGCTTTTGCCAACCGCATGACCATCTCCCATGGTTACGGCTGGGCCGATGATGCCGACACCGAAGATGAGATTGAAGAATTTAGGGATGAACCTGGTCTTGAAAGCATTACTGAATTCAAGTACGCCTTTTCCGACATTATGAACTTCAAGACTCGTCTTTGGGGCTTTGTGAACTTTAAGGGCGTTGATGAAATTGACGGCAAGTGGGAAAACACCCTTTCCATTATGTTGGTTCCATTCATTGAACTTACTGTTGGCTTCGATATGGCCTACGACAAGGATCAAGACTTGGATGCCCAGTACAAGAACATGGTGCTCTTTGGAATCACATGGCGTTGGTTCTAATTTAGTTGTCGGTAGTCAGTTGTCAGTAATCAGCTGAGTCATCCCGTGTTATCAATGATTAATGATAAGGGCCTTGTCATCCTGGAGCCGTTAGGTGATAGGATCCATAGAATGGGTTCAACTCGA
>JABUUT010000016.1:42183-45490 GCA_021443045.1 Fibrobacteraceae bacterium | reverse complement strand
TGATGCGAATTTTTTCCTTAAAACCCCTTGACATTTAACACAGTTTGTTCTGGAGGCACTTCGTGCCGATAGAATCCAGAGCAATTTTTAGCTATCAGTCATCAGCTATTAGTATTTTAAATTTATGGCTAACCGCTGACGACTGACTGCTCATGCCTCAAGGTGTTGGGGGCCCTTCACTTGCAGATGACGTTGTAAAATTCCAGGAACTGTTCGGGGGAAAGCTCTTCTGCACGAACGGTGGTGGGGTAGTCCAAAAGTTCTATGGCTTCCTGAATTTTCTTTTTGTTGTATTTTTTGTCGAAGGAGTTGGCTAGGGTTTTACGCTTTTGGGTAAAGGCGGCGCGAACGAAGTCGAAAAATTTTTCTGGGTTGGCTCCCTGAAAATCCATGGGATTTTGGCGGGGGGTGAGCAGCATGGTGGCACTATCGACGTTGGGTTTGGGTGTAAAATGTTCCGGCCCGATTTTGCGAAGAATTTGAGTGTTGGCGTAGGCTGAAACTAAGACGGAGAGGCTGCCGTAGTTTTTGCTGCAGGGCTGGGCGCAAATGCGCTGTGCAACTTCCAGTTGCACCATGCCCATGAAACCCTTTGTAAGGTGCAGGCGGGGCATGAGGCCTGCAATAATGGCTGTGGACACATTGTAGGGGAGGTTGCCTGTAACCCAAGGCTTTTCATGATGTTCTAAAAAATGGTTCAGGTCGAACTTGAGAAAGTCTATATTTTCAATGAAAAAATTTTCGTAATCCTTGAATTTTTCGTTAAGAACTTCTACACACTGTTCGTCGATTTCTACAGCAGTCAATTGCACGCCGCGATTCAAGAGATGCTCGGTGAGGGCACCGTGGCCCGGGCCTATTTCCAATACGGCCTGGCCGGCCTCCGCCGGCAAATCGCTTGCGATGGCCACGGCTGTGGGAACATCCAAAAAATTTTGCCCAAATTTACGACGGCGTGCTCTATCCATACTTTTACTCCACTCCACTTTAATTTGTCTAACCCTTTTGGTTTCGTTCCCGCTTAACTTGTTTTAACTGTTCCAGTCGCTCGGCCAACATTTTTTCTCTTCCATATTGGGTGGGCCTATAAATTTCGGTGCCAACAAGCTGCTTGGGCAGGTGTTCCTGAGCGGAGTAGGCACCCGGCGAATCGTGGTCGTACTTGTAATCTTTGCCGTATCCCAGAACGTCGCCCACCTTGGTAACAGGGTTGCGGAATTCTTTAGGTACCGGCAGGGTTCCTGTTTGTTTCACAATTTGGTCAGCGGCCATTCCTGCAAGTTCACAGGAGTTGCTCTTTGGGGCCAAAGACAAATAGATGGTCAGTTCGTCCAAGGCGATCAACCCTTCGGGTATGCCCATAAAGTCGTATGCTTCCCTGGCAGAGGTGGCTAACAGCAGGGCATTGGGGTCGGCCAGCCCAACATCTTCCATGCTCATTCGCATAAGGCGCCTTAAAATAAAACGAGGGTCTTCGCCGCCCTGAATCATTCTGTGGAGCCAGTATAGGGCGGCATCAGGGTCGCTTCCCCGCACCGACTTGTGGAGGGCTGAAATCAGGTTGTAGTGCTCTTCGCCGCTCTTGTCGTATCGTAGGGGTTTTTTGTACTGAAATTCTTCCAGCAGTTTTTCGTCAATAACTTTTCTGTTGCCAATGCTTTTTGCGATCCATTCAATTTGGTTTAGCAAAAATCGGGCATCCCCTTCGGATTGGGCTATTAATTTATCTACAACACCATCGGTGACTTCCACATCTTTCATCATTAAACCACGGGGGTGGTCTTTAAGGGCGCTAAAAATGAGGGTGCGAAGGTCGTCTTTGTTTAGGGGGGCAAATAAAATAAGCTGGCAGCGGCTGAGAAGCGCTCCGTTTACTTCAAAGCCAGGGTTTTCGGTGGTGGCGCCTATAAGGGTAACGGTGCCGTCCTCCACGGCTCCCAGCAGGGCGTCTTGCTGTCCCTTGTTAAAGCGGTGGATTTCGTCGATAAAAAGAATAGTCCCCCGCCCAAGCTCCTTTTGGTTTTTGGCTTCCAGTATGGTGGTCTTGATATCTTTTACACCGCTAGAAATAGCCGACAGGGCAACGAATCTTTTTTTTGTGCTTGCCTTGATCACGTGGGCCAGGCTGGTTTTGCCACATCCCGGCGGGCCCCAAAAAATCATGCTTGGAATGTTGTCTGTTTCAAGACTTTTCCGCAGCATGCTCTGCTCGCCCAAAATTTTATTTTGTCCTAAAAGTTCATCCAGATTTTGTGGACGGAGACGCTCGGCCAAAGGGGCTTCCACGCTGGCAGAAGACCATGAGGGTTTTTCTGGGGCGGTGCTGCTAGGGTTAAAAAGTTCTGCCATCTTGTTACTTATCAATGTTAACCTTCAAGGGGGAACATTTCGTTAAAGCCTGCGGGGGTTTCTCGAGTGGGGCGACCTTGTTTAGTAAATATGTGCAGTGTGTTTCCGGTGGCACAGATCTTGCCCTGCACTGAAACCTTGTAGTAGAACCGCATTTTAAGTTTGTCTTCGCGAAAGGCTGCGATTTCTACATCCACCATGTCGCCGTAGCGGCAGGACTGTTTGTATTCCACCTGAAGCTGGAGCACGGGGCTGGCAAAACCCTGTTTTTCCATTTCGGAGTAGGGAAACCCCTTGAATCTGAAAATTTCCGTTCTTGCCTGTTCAAACCAGATGGGGTAGGTGGCGTGGTGAACCACTCCCATGGCGTCGGTTTCGGCGTAGCGCACTTCGATATGGGCGGTGTAGCAGAAGTTCAGGTTTTGGGGCTGCGTTTTGTTTTCCATATTTTTCCCTTGAACGGAAATGGACATGTCTATATAAAAGATAGTGAATTTTTTGGGGTTGTGGTAAAATGTAGAAAAATACTGCACAAAAAAACACATTTGATTTGTCCACAGTCTATCAACAATGTGTGCCTGGTTTTGTGGACAATTTTAACAAAAAAAATGATAAAAAATAAAAAAAATGATGCTAAGTTCTTGATTTTCATTGACAAAACTCATTTTATCTTCTAAATTTGCGCACACAATTGCCAAAGTAGCTCAGCTGGTAGAGCAGCTGATTTGTAATCAGCCGGTCGTAGGTCCGATTCCTATCTTTGGCTCGAAAAAATTGGGTCGTTGCCCGAGTGGTTAAAGGGGACGGACTGTAAATCCGTTGGCTATGCCTACTGTGGTTCGAAACCACAACGGCCCACGTTTCAAAGAGCCCTATGGTACTGCTGTACCATAGGGCTTATGCCCAGGTAGCTCAGTGGTAGAGCACTTCCTTGGTAAGGAAGAGGTCTCGGGTCCGA
>JABUUT010000016.1:26143-42129 GCA_021443045.1 Fibrobacteraceae bacterium | reverse complement strand
GACAGAAGCAAGCCGCACTGCAACATCGGCACCATCGGTCACGTTGACCACGGTAAGACAACCCTGACAGCCGCAATCTGCACAACTCTCGCTGCAAACGGCCTCGCAAGTGCAAAGCGCTTCGACGAAATCGACAACGCTCCCGAAGAAAAGGCTCGTGGTATCACGATCAACACTTCCCACGTTGAATACACAACCGCAAACCGTCACTACGCCCACGTCGACTGCCCGGGTCACGCCGACTATGTCAAGAACATGGTGACCGGTGCTGCCCAGATGGACGGCGCCATCCTCGTTGTGGCCTCCACCGACGGCCCCATGCCACAGACCCGCGAACACATCCTGCTCGCCCACCAGGTTGGCGTGCCAAAGATCGTCGTGTTCATGAACAAGGTCGACATGGTTGACGACCCAGAACTTTTGGACCTGGTCGAAATGGAAGTCCGCGACCTTCTCTCCAAGTACGACTTCGACGGTGACAACACCCCGATCGTGCGCGGCTCCGCCCTCAAGGCCCTCGAAGGCGACAAGGAATACCAGGACAAGGTCATGGAACTCATGGCTGCCTGCGACGATTACATCCCTCTTCCTGCCCGCGAAACCGAGAAGCCCTTCCTCATGCCTATCGAAGACGTGTTCACCATCACTGGCCGCGGCACCGTTGCCACAGGCCGTATCGAACGCGGCATCGTTCGCCTCAACGACAAGGTTGAACGCATCGGTCTCGGCGAAACCGCTGAATACGTGATCACCGGCGTGGAAATGTTCCGCAAGCTCCTGGACGACGCCCAGGCCGGCGACAACGTGGGTCTGCTCCTCCGCGGTGCCGAAAAGAAGGACATCATCCGCGGCATGGTTCTCGCAGCTCCGAAGTCTGTGACACCACACACCGAATTCAAGGCAGAAATCTACGTTCTTACAAAGGACGAAGGTGGCCGTCACACCCCGTTCATGAACGGGTACCGTCCACAATTCTACTTCCGTACCACAGACGTTACCGGAACCATCCAGCTGCCCGAAGGCGTTGAAATGGTTACCCCAGGCGACACCGTGACAATCCACACAACACTGATTGCCCCAATCGCCATGGAAAAGCAGCTTCGCTTCGCTATCCGCGAAGGTGGCCGTACTGTTGGTGCTGGCTCTGTAACCGAAATCATCAAGTAATCGGGGTCATTAATGCCTAGAGAACTCATCGTGCTTGAATGCACAGAATGCAATCAGCGCAATTATGATTGTGATAAGAATAAGCGTCTTCATCCTTCCCGCGTGGAATTCAAGAAGTACTGCCCGTTCTGCCGCAAGCATACTGTTCACAAGGAAACAAAGTAAGGAAGTTTAAAGGTCGATAGCTCAATTGGTAGAGTCACGGTCTCCAAAACCGTTGGTTGGGGGTTCGAGTCCCTCTCGACCTGCTTAACTTTCCGGAGTCATTATGCGCAAGATTCAGCAATATGTTAAAGAATCAATCCAAGAATTGAAAAAAGTTACTTGGCCTACTTGGGAAGAACTTAAGGGTTCCACCATGGTTGTAATGCTTTTCAGCGTTATTATGGGTCTTTACATTGCCGGCCTTGATGTAGGTCTTTCCTGGATTATCGACAAGATTATGGGAGGCTAATAGTATGATGCAATGGTTTGCAGTTCATACCTTTTCCGGCCAGGAAGATAATATCAAGAAACATCTTGAACAGATGATTGAACGCGAAGGCGTCCAAGACAAGTTTGGACAAATTGTCGTTCCGACCCGCGAGGTGGTTTCCATCGTTCGCGGGAAACGTCGCGTTTCCGTTCAGAAGTTGTTCCCTGCTTACATCATCATTGAAATGGAGCTGGACGAGCTCACCCAGCACCTGGTGGCTACCATTAATGGGGTCACCCATTTTGGTGGAATGACACGTACTAGCCGTACACCAATTCCACTTCGTCAGAGCGAGGTCGATCGTCTCCTTGGAGTTGATCCTGATAATTCCATCGAAGGCGAGATCCAAATACCATACACAATTGGCGAAAATGTCCGCATCAAGGAAGGCCCGTTCAAGGACTTTGTGGGCGTCGTAGACGAAGTTATGGAAGACAAGACCAAAGTCAAGGTCATGGTTTCTGTATTCGGTCGTTCTACGCCGGTTGAACTTGGCTTTAATCAAGTTGAGTCCGCCGACGCTTAATGGTGTGGTTTTTGACACGGAGATAAAAAAGTGGCAAAGAAGATAACAGGTTATATCAAGCTCCAAATTCCTGGTGGTTCTGCTAACCCAGCTCCTCCAGTAGGTCCTGCCCTTGGTCAAAAGGGTGTGAACATTATGGAGTTTTGTAAGCAATTTAACGCTAAGACTCAAGATGCAAAGGGAATGATTATTCCAGTTGTTATTACAGTCTATGCCGACAAGAGCTTTACTTTCATCACGAAAGTTCCACCAGTTCCAGTCCTCGTAAAGAAGGCTGCTGGTATTGAAAGTGGTTCTGGTGAACCCAACCGTAAGAAAGTTGGCAAGATCACCAAAGCACAGGTTCAGGAAATCGCCCAAAAGAAGATGCCGGACCTAAACACAGTCGACCTCGAAGCTGCTATGCGCATGGTGGCGGGCACTGCTCGTTCCATGGGTGTTGATGTAGCTGACTGAGGCAGGTAATTCACCGTTACGTATCTGACAGGAAACATATAACCCATGTTCAGAGGAAAAAAATACAAAAAGATTGCTGAAGCCTACGACCGCACCCAAAGCTACGGTCTTCCTGAAGCAATTGAAATCCTAAAAAAGTCCGAGATGAAGTTCGACCAAACGGTTGAAATCCACTTCAATCTCGGTGTGGACCCAAAACATTCCGACCAAGTGGTTCGTGGCACAGTTGTGCTTCCTAACGGAACCGGTCGCAAAGTTCGCGTCCTCGTTTTCTGCAAGGACAATAACCTTGAAGTTGCAAAGAACGCAGGTGCTGACTATGCTGGCGGCGCAGACTTGGTTCAGAAGATTCTCGATGGCTGGCTGGACTTTGATTCCGTCGTTGCTACTCCCGACATGATGCCGGTGATTAGTAAGGTGGCTAAGGTTCTCGGTCCTCGTGGTTTGATGCCAAGCCCCAAGGCAGGTACAGTGACCGTTAACGTTGCTCAAACTGTTAAGGAACTCAAGGCTGGTAAGATTCAGTACCGCGTTGACAAGGGCGCAAACGTTCACGCTCCAGTTGGTAAGCTTTCCTTCACCGTTGAACAGCTAGTGCAGAACGCCAAGGCTGTTATCGACAGCGTTGTAAAGGCTAAGCCACAATCTTCTAAAGGCACTTATGTGAAGAGCCTTTCCCTGACGGCGACAATGACGCCAAGTGTTAAACTTGATATGGCACTCACACGCTAGG
This sequence comes from Fibrobacteraceae bacterium, assembly GCA_021443045.1. Taxonomy (GTDB): domain Bacteria; phylum Fibrobacterota; class Fibrobacteria; order Fibrobacterales; family Fibrobacteraceae; genus Fibrobacter. The sequence continues at coordinate 38,772 of JABUUT010000016.1, read as the reverse complement.
AGGCACCATGAAAGCTGTAGTTAAAAAACAACAGACTGTGGACGCACTCGTTGAGTCCTTCAAGGACGCTGCTGCCGTCTATCTGCTCAATTACCAGGGCATTACCGTAGAATTGGACAATGCCCTCCGCAAGACTCTCAACTCCAAGGGTATCAAGTACCATGCTGTGAAGAACACTCTTCTCAAGCGTGTGCTCAAGGCTTTGAACGTTGAAGGTCTCGACGATGCTCTCACCGGCGCAACTTCCGTTATGGTTGGTTTCGCTGATGATCCAATCGCACCTGCTCGCGAAATTGAAGCATTCCACAAAGCTAACCCAGACTTCTTGATTGCCAAGAGCGTATTCCTTGATGGCAAGGCTATGCCAGGCTCTGAAGTTGTAAACCTCTCCAAGATCCCAGACCGCAAGGGTATGATCGCTCAGATCGTTTCTATTGCTCTCGGACCTGGTTCTACAATCGCAGGTCAAATCAAGGCACTCCAAGAAAAATTGGAAAAAGAATCTGGCGAAGGAGCTGCACCAGCAGAAGAAGCTGCTGCTCCAGAAGCTTAAACAACAACCACAAACCAAAAAATTTAAACGGAATAATCGGAGAAACACATCATGGCAACTGATATCAAGGCATTGGGCGATCAAATTGTTGGTCTTACCCTTCTCGAAGCTAAGGCTTTGGCTGACTATCTCAAGGAAACTCACGGCATCGAAGCTGCTGCTGGTGGCGCTGTAGTTATGGCTGCTGCTGCAGCTCCTGCTGAAGAAAAGACTGAATTCGACGTAGTACTCGCTGACTGCGGTGCTAACAAGATGCAGGTACTCAAGAAGGTTCGCGAAGTTACAGGTCTCGGCCTGAAGGAAGCTAAGGACCTCGTTGAAAAGGCCGGCAGCGTCGTTAAGGAAGCTATGCCAAAGGCTGATGCTGAAAAACTCAAGAAGGAATTGGAAGAACTCGGAGCAAAGGTTACTCTTAAGTAATGCTTCAACTTCACTAATTCTTACAACCAATCGCCTGCACGAATGTGCGGGCCTTTGGTGTCTTTGCTGACCTTATTAGTTTTTGAATTTACTAATTTTGTCTATCATTCAGCTCTTCATCGGATGAGGTATTTCAAATGACTACGGAGAGAAAGTCTTATTCCTCCAACAGGTTCCAACTGGAACTCCCGTACTTAATCGAAGTCCAGAAGGCTTCTTACGAGCAGTTCCTCCAAGCCAATATCCCCCAGGAAAAAAGGATGAAGGTGGGCTTGGAACGCGTGTTCCAGGATATTTTTCCAATTACGGACATCAAGGAACTTTTTTCCCTGAAATATGAAGGCTATTATTTCGGAATTCCGAAATACAGTATCCCAGAATGTCGTGAGCGTGGTCTCACTTATTCCATGGAGCTCTTTGCCACATTGTCCCTTCAGATTTTTGAAGAAGATGGCGAGGACCGCAAGCTCAAGGAAGAAGTCAAAAACGATGTTCTGATTTGCGAATTGCCAATCATGACAGAAAACGGCACATTCATTGTGAATGGTGCAGAACGTGTTGTGGTTTCCCAGTTGCATCGTTCTCCTGGTGTAAGCTTCGACGAAGAAATGCAGCCCAATGGCCGTTCCGATTACAAGAGCCGCATCATTCCTCATCGTGGTGCATGGGTTGAATTCAACACCGAAGGTGATATTCTTTACCTTATCATCGACCGCAAGAAAAAGCTGGCTGCAACCGCCATGCTTCGTTGCATCGGTTTTGAATCCACTCAGGATATTTTGAATTTGTTCTACAAGAAGACCGATGTGGTATCCGTGAACGAACTGGCCGAACAGTTTGACGAAAACGGCGTGTGCGTTCTTATTGACCGCGTTATCTTCAAAGACGTTGTTGACACCAGCACTGGCGAAATCATTCTGGAAGCCAACACTGTTATTGACGACAAGAAGTTGGAACGTCTCCGCGAAAGCAGCGTAGACGAAGTGACTCTTCTTTCCAAGGATGAAGAAAACCTTCTTATCCACTACACTCTTGCCGCTGACAAGACTAAGACACGTGAAGACGCCCTCAAGGCTATCTACTCCGTGACGCACCAGCAGCAGGAAGAAGCTCCAAACCTTCAGACTGCCGAAGTGTACTTTGATTCCCTGTTCCTCAATGACCCTCGCAAGTACGATCTTGGCGAAGTGGGCCGCTACCGCTTGAATGCCAAGGTTTACACACCTGCAATCAACGCCATTCTAGCTGAACAGGGTTCCGAATTTGTTCGCCCAACAGTAACAACCATGACCATGAGCAAGGCCGACTTCCTTGCCATCATTGAATACATGGTGGGTCTCTACAACCAGACTGATGGTTTTGTGCTCGACGATATCGACCACTTGGGCAACCGTCGCACACGCTCCGTTGGCGAACTGTTGGCTAACCAGATTTCTGTTGGCCTTTCTCGCATGGCCCGCGTTATTCGCGAAAACCTGGCCCTCCACAACGATGACGAACAGACTACTCCACGTGACCTGGTCAATACACGCATGGTTAGCTCCGTGGTTCAGTCCTTCTTTGGTTCCAGCCAGCTGTCCCAGTTCATGGACCAGATGAACCCACTTTCCGAACTTACCCACAAGCGTCGTCTTTCTGCTTTGGGTCCTGGTGGTTTGTCTCGTGAACGCGCCGGCTTCGAAGTTCGTGACGTTCACTACACCCACTATGGTCGTCTGTGCCCCATCGAAACTCCAGAAGGTCCAAACATTGGTCTTATCAACTCCCTGGCTTCCTACGCTGTGGTAAACCACTTTGGTTTTATTGAAACTCCATACCGCATTGTGGGCCTGGTAGAATACAAGGATGCCCAAGGCAACAAGTGCTTCTTCCCGGAAGAAAAGTGGCACTTTGGCATTTTCAAGGGTTTTGTACACGACCCTCACCTGTTTGTGCAGTTGGAACTTTCCAACAAGGAAATGGACCAGGTACGCATGAATTTGGACAACCGTCAGCGGGAACTGTTCAATAGCTTTGTGAACAAGTCCTTTGAAGTGAAGGATGCTGACGGCAATGTTTCTTACTATCGCAACGGTTTCTCCATTGACAAGCCTGCCGTAGTAGATTATGTACAAGTTAGCGACAAGGTGGAACAAGTTGTTTCCGACTTTATCACCTTCCTCACTGCTGACGAAGAAGACGCTTTTGTGGTGGCTCCTGCAAGTACAGAACTTACAGACGATAACCGCTTCAAGGATGAATACGTTATTGTTCGTGCCCAGAGTGAATACCCACACTTGCTCCGTCAAGACTCTGTTCCTGTAGGTGGCATCGACCCAGATACAGGTGACTCGATTCCTGTGGTAGACTTGATGGACGTGGCTCCAATGCAGATTGTTTCTGTGGCTGCCGGTCTTATTCCATTCTTGGAACACGATGACGCCAACCGCGCCTTGATGGGTTCCAACATGCAGCGCCAGGCTGTGCCTCTGCTCCGTGCAGAAGCTCCTGTGGTTGGTACTGGTCTGGAACGTCGTGCCGCTCTCGACTCCGGAACTGTTATTCGCGCCAAGCACTCTGGTAAGGTTACCTTCGTTGATGCCCGCAACATTACGGTTCAGCGTGGCGAAATGAAGGGTGGCATTTTTGAACCTCTTACCGGCCTCGGTGAAAATTACGAATTCTTGGGCAAGGATCCTATTGATAACTACGTGCTCCGTAAGTTCGAACGTTCCAACCAAGATTCTTGCATTAACCAGAAGCCTGTTGTTAACGTGGGTGACTTTGTAGAAGCCGGCGATGTTTTGGCCGACGGTGTTTCTACCGACCACGGTGAACTGGCTTTGGGTAAGAACATTTTGATTGGCTTCCTTCCTTGGAATGGTTACAACTACGAAGACGCCGTTATCATTTCCGAAGAATTGGCCATCAAGGATACATTTACCTCCATCCATATCGAAGAATACGAACTGGAAGTTCGCGATACCAAGCGCGGCCCCGAAGAATTGACTCGTGAAATTCCTAACGTGGGCGAAGAAGCACTCCGCAACCTGGACGAAAACGGTGTGATTCGCGTGGGTGCCGAAGTTCATGCCGACGATATTCTCGTTGGTAAGGTAACTCCTAAGGGCGAAACCGAACTTTCTCCAGAAGAACGCCTCCTCCGCGCTATTTTCGGTGAAAAGGCTGGCGATGTTCGTGATTCTTCCCTCAAGGCTCCTCCAGGCATGAAGGGTGTGGTTCTTGAAACTCGCATCTTTAGCAAGAAAGACAAGAGCGACAAGAAGAGCAAGGAAAAGGATCAGGAAACTATCGAAAGTATCCGTTCCAACTTCCAGACTCAGATTGACCGCATCAAGGATTCCTGCCGCGAACACTTGTTCGACCTTCTCGGTGGCAAGGCTGCCGGCAAGGTGATGGACAACGAAACCCACGAATTGATGATTCGTGAAGGTCAGACTTATAACGAACAGAATCTGGCTTATTTGGATGTAACCAAGGTTTCTCCAATGTCTACATTCGTTGTGGGTGATGATGAACTCCAGGAAAAGGTGCTTAGCCTTGTGCTGGTGGCCCGCGACAATTTGGATACCCTTACCCGCACCATGGAAAAGGAAATTGACAAGGTGACTAAGGGCGATGAACTGAAGCCTGGCGTTCTCCAGTGCGTAAAGGTTTACATTGCCAAGAAGCGCTGCCTCTCCATTGGTGACAAGATGGCTGGTCGCCATGGTAACAAGGGTGTTGTTTCCAAGATAGTTCCTGTAGAAGATATGCCGTTTACGGAAGACGGTCGTCCTCTCCAGATTCTCTTGAACCCTCTGGGCGTGCCTTCCCGTATGAACATCGGTCAGGTGCTGGAAGTACACTTGGGCTGGGCTGCAAAGACCCTGGGCTTCAAGGTTTCTACTCCTGTATTCGATGGTGCCTCCTTTGAGCAGATTTGTGAAGAACTTAAAAAGGCTTACGAAAAGAACCCGGTTGTGAACTACGAAATGGATCCAGCCAACAACAAGATTATCGGTAAGGCCAAGCTCTATGACGGCCGCACTGGTGAAGCCTTCTTGAACCCTGTGACCATCGGTTACATGTACTACCTCAAGCTTGGCCACTTGGTTGACGACAAGATTCACGCACGTTCCATCGGTTCCTACGCTCTGGTTACTCAACAGCCTCTGGGTGGTAAGAGCCAGTTCGGTGGCCAGCGCTTCGGTGAAATGGAAGTGTGGGCCCTCGAAGCTTATGGTGCTGCTTATACACTTCAGGAACTTCTCACCGTCAAGTCTGACGATGTGACCGGTCGTTCCCTCGTTTACGATGCTATCGTTCACGGCAAGAACACACCTAAGCCAGGTGTTCCTGAATCCTTCCACGTTATGATTCGCGAAGTACATTCTTTGGGTCTTGACATTGAGACCAATGGAGATAAGTAATATGTCCGAAGAAATGATTGAACAATCTGATAATTCCGGCGACATTTCCATACATCTCGCCGCTCCGGACTTGATCCGTTACTGGTCCTTTGGTGAAGTGACCAAGCCAGAAACCATCAACTACCGTTCCTTTAAGCCTGAAAAGGATGGTCTTTTCTGTGAAAAGATCTTTGGCCCTGTGAAGAACTGGGAATGTAACTGCGGTAAGTTCAAGCGCATCCGCTTTAAGGGCGTTATTTGCGACCGTTGCGGCGTTGAAGTTACACATTCCAAGGTTCGTCGTGAACGCATGGGTCATATCGAACTGGCCATTCCTCTGGCTCACACCTGGTTTGTTCGCAACCAGCCTTGTGTCATTGGCGCTCTCCTCAACTTGAACACCAAGGACTTGGAACACATCATCTACTACGAAAAATATGTGGTGATTGATGGTGGTGACGCCGACCTGGAAGAAAACACCCTGATTGATGAAAACACTTATCAAGACTTGGTGCAGGAAGGCCGTAAGTTTGAAGCCAAGATGGGTGCTTCTGCCATTAAGCAGTTGCTGGATCGTCTCGACCTTACCAAACTTTCTGACGAACTCCGACTTCAGGCTCAGCAAAAGTCCAAGACAAAGCGCGATGAAGCTGTAAAACGCCTCAAGATTGTAGAAGCCTTCAAGAAGTCCCAGATGGAATGCTTCCAGAGCTACTACAACAACCCGGATCCTTCCCGTGATTCTGGCAAGGCTTGGCTCAAGGGCTTGGCCGAAGCTGTGGCCGACTTTAAGGCTGCCTACTCCGCTAAGCACGACAACTACATTATGGCTGACGCCTACGAAGAATTCCGTCGCCAGTATCCTAATGAATTCCGTCTTTTAGCAAACCAGCCTTCTTGGATGATACTGGATGTGCTTCCAGTAATTCCACCTGATTTGCGCCCTCTGGTTCCTCTGGAAGGTGGTCGCTTTGCAACCTCCGACCTTAACGAACTCTATCGTCGCGTTATCAACCGCAACAACCGTTTGAAGAAGCTTATCGACATTCGTGCCCCGAACGTGATTCTGTGCAACGAAAAGCGTATGCTTCAAGAAGCTGTAGACCAACTGTTCGACAGTGGTCGCCGTACAGCTCGTGCAGGTTCTGCACGTCCTCTCAAGAGCCTGGCTGAACTCCTCAAGGGTAAGCAGGGTCGCTTCCGTATGAACCTCTTGGGTAAGCGTGTGGACTACTCTGGCCGTTCCGTTATTGTGGTGGGCCCGGAACTTCGCATGCACCAGTGCGGTCTTCCAAAGCGCATGGCTCTGGAACTCTACAAGCCATTTATCATCCAACGCTTGGAAGAAGAAGGTATTGTTTATACCCTCAAGTCTGCCAAGAAGTATGTTGATGCAGAACGCCCCGAAGTTTGGGACATTCTTGAACAAATTATCGAAGACCATCCAGTGATGCTGAACCGTGCTCCTACCCTGCACCGCCTTGGTATCCAGGCCTTCTATCCAAAACTTATCGAAGGTAATGCAATTCGTTTGCACCCTCTCGTATGTACAGCCTTTAACGCTGACTTCGACGGTGACCAGATGGCTTGCCACTTGCCACTTTCCTTTGAAACCCAGCTGGAATGCCGCGTGCTCATGTTGTCTTCCAACAACATTCTTCACCCTGCTTCCGGTCAGCCAATCGCTGTTCCTGGTCAAGATATTGTGCTTGGTCTGTACTACCTCACCAAGCCACGTCCAGGCCGCAAGGGTGAAGGAATGCACTTCTTCGACCCAGCCGAAGCTATTCGTGCCTACGAAAATGGTGTTGTTGACCTTAACGCCAACGTGTACCTAAAGCTTCCTGCTGGCCGCAAGATTTACATGGGCGCCCTGGAAAAGGATGCCACCATGGTTCGCGAACTTGCAGATGACAACGGCAATATGGAAGTATCCGTAAAGGCCGGTGAAAAAATCAAGTTCCTGACCCTTAAGGATACAAACGTTATCAAGACCACCGTTGGTCGCATTATCTTTAATGAATTTGTTCCAAATGAATTGGGATACGCCAACGAAACCTTTGGTAAGAAGGTTATTGCAAAGTCCATCGACGACCTGTATCGTCGCACTGGTAACCGCGTTACCGTTGACTACCTGGATGACCTTAAGGCCAACGGTTACAAGTGGGCTACCCGCGCTGGTTCTTCTGTGGCTATTGCCGAAATGCTTATCCCAGACGAAAAGAACAGTGGTGACGGTATCGGCAAGCAGCAAATGCTGGATGCCGCCGACGAAAAGGTTTCCCAGATTCGCAGCCTTTACGAAGATGGTGTGATTACCGACGGTGAACGCTACAACCAGATTATTGACGTCTGGTCCAAGACCACAAACGATGTTGCTGCCAAGCAGTGGGATCTTCTCTCCCGCGACCGCGACGGCTTTAACCCTGTTTACATGATGGCTGACTCCGGTGCTCGTGGTAGCCGTGAACAGATTAAGCAGTTGTCTGGTATGCGCGGATTGATGCAGAAGCCTATTAAGCAACTGGGTGGTCAGGAAGTTATTGAAAACCCAATTAAGTCTTGCTTCCGCGAAGGCTTGAACGTGATGGAATACTTTATTTCCTCTCACGGTGCCCGTAAGGGTTTGGCTGATACAGCTCTTAAGACTGCTGATGCCGGTTACCTTACTCGTCGTCTCGTGGATGTTGCCCAAGACTTGGTTGTTACAGAACCTGACTGCGGTACCAAGGAAGGTATCGAAGTGTCTGCCTTCAAGGACGGTGACGATACGGTTATCGCTCTCGAAGAACGTCTTTTGGGTCGTGCCCCAGTAGATGACATCAAGCATCCTGTTACAGGCGAAGTCATTGTTAAGGCTGGCGAACTGGTTACCGAACGAGACCTCCCCAAGATTCAGGCTTCTGGTCTCGAACACATTAAAATGCGCTCCGTGCTCACCTGCGAATCCCGCACCGGTGTTTGCGCCAAGTGCTACGGCCGTATGCTGGCCTCTGGTCGTCCCGTTGACCTGGGTGAAGCAGTGGGTGTTCTCGCTGCACAGTCCATCGGTGAACCAGGTACTCAGCTTACCCTTCGTACCTTCCATATTGGTGGTGCTTCCTCCCGTCTTACTGTTGAAAACAGCAAGAAGGCTTCCGTTTCCGGTCATGTGGAATTGGAAAACATGGAAACTGTAGACCACGAAGGTCAGAAGGTTGTAATGAGCCGTATGGCCGAACTTGTTATTTTCGATGAAAGCGGAATTAACAAGGGCCGTTACCAAATTCCTTATGGTTCTCTCCTCTTCGTTGCAAACAACGCCAAGGTAAACAAGGGCGATGTGATGTTCGAATGGGATCCCTATAACAGCCCAATCATCAGTAACGTTCAAGGTAAGGTGCAGTTCATCGACTTGGTTGAAAACGCAACCTTCCGTGTAGAAAAAGACGAAGTTACCGATGTGGAAACTTGGATTGTGATTAGCGATAAGCGCGGAAAACGCCGCCCAGCTATTAGCATTTCCGATGCTTCCGGCAACAAGATTGGCCACTTCATGCTCCCAGACGGAGCTATTCTGACCGTTCATGAAGGTGACTCCGTTACTGTTGGTCAGACTGTGGCTAAGTTACCTCGCGCAGCAGGTAAGACCCGCGATATTACCGGTGGTCTTCCTCGCGTGGCCGAACTCTTTGAAGCTCGCGTTCCAAAGAACAAGGCATTTATTGCCCCGATCGACGGTCTCGTATCTTACGGCCCCGAAGTTCGTGGACATCAAGAAGTTATCATTAAGATGGACGACAATGAAGAGAATGTGCTGGTTCCTCATGGCGTTCATTTGGCGGTGAACGAAGGTGACCGCGTGAAAGCTGGTCAGAAGATCAGTGAAGGTAGCGTGGATCCACATGACATCCTCGACGTCCTCGGACCAGAAGATGTCCAACGTCACCTGGTGAACGAAATTCAAGCCGTGTACCGCTTACAGGGCGTTGCTATTGCTGATAAGCATATTGAATGTATCGTTCGTCAGATGATGCGCAGAATCCGTATTGTAGACCCAGGCGAATCTGATTTCCTCCCAGGCGAAGAAGTTTCCAAGGTGCGTTTCCGTGCCGAAAACGATCGCCTCCGCGGTGTTGGAAAGGCCGAAGCTACATTTGAGCCAATGCTTCTGGGTATTACCAAGGCTTCCTTGGCTACGGATAGCTTCATTTCCGCTTGCTCCTTCCAGGAAACAACCAAGATTTTGACCCGTGCCTCCATTGAAGGTCGTGTGGACCCACTTCTTGGCCTCAAGGAAAACGTGATTATGGGCCGCCTTATCCCATGCGGAACAGGCGCCCGCCATCTCAGAAACGTAGTTGTAACCGACTCTGACGCAGAAGCCGAAGAACGGGCACGCTTGCAGAATGTGCAGGCCAACCACTACGAAGCCGACAGCGGAATCCAGATGCTGGATAACGAAATTGGCTCCTCTGATGATGATGATATGGAGTAATTTCACTTAAGTACTTGAAACAACTGGAAAAAAAACTATATTTGCACTTCAAAAATCTAGGAGATTACAGTGCCAACTATTCAACAGCTCGTCCGCAACGGACGTGAACAGATTACAAACAAGACTGCTTCCGTAGCACTCAAGTCTTGTCCTCAGAAGCGCGGCGTTTGCACCCGTGTTTACACCAGCACCCCTAAGAAGCCGAACTCCGCTCTCCGTAAGATTGCCCGTGTTCGTCTCTCCAATAAGATGGAAGTTACCGCTTACATCCCAGGTGAAGGCCACAACCTTCAGGAACACTCCATTGTGCTTATTCGCGGTGGTCGTGTTAAGGACGTTCCTGGTGTTCGTTACCACATTATCCGTGGCGCCTTGGATACCCAGGCTGTTAACGGTCGTCAAAATGGTCGCTCTAAGTACGGCGTTAAGAAAAAAGGCGCTGCACCAGCAAAGAAGTAAGGGAGTAAAATATGTCTAGAAGAAGAAAGGCTCTCCACCGCGCAATTTTCCCAGATCCACGTTACAAGTCCACACTGGTTACTGAACTTGTTGGCGTAGTTCTCAAGGAAGGCAAGAAGACAATTGCAGAACAGATCGTGTACACCGCTCTCGAAACCCTCGACAAGAAAGTTGAAGGCAAGGAAAGCCCACTGGAAAAGTTCGAAATCTGTCTCGAAAACATTAAGCCTCGTCTCGAAGTGAAGTCCCGCCGTATCGGTGGTGCCAACTACCAGGTTCCTATGGAAGTGGCACCAGATCGCGCCAAGGCTTTGGCTCTCCGCTGGCTCCTTGATGCAGCCCGCAAGCGCAATGAACCAAACATGGCTCTCCGCTTGGCTGCAGAATTGGTTGCTGCCAAGAACAACGAAGGCAATGCTGTTCGCAAGAAGAACGACACACACAAGATGGCCGAAGCCAACAAGGCTTTTGCCCACTTCCGTTTCTAATTGCATCGCGCAGATTAATTGCAAGCAACACCCTGTTTGCACGCAGCAGTTTGTCTGCGCAAGCACAAGATCCTAGAAAGAGTCCCGTGGCTAAAAGCCGCGGGGCTTTTCTGTTTTGTAAGAAATGCGTGTGCCTCGGTATTTGTTTTGAATAATTTACTTGAAATGCAGTAGGTATAAGAATAGTTTTGAACAGGGAAATTTATATGAAATATATCGTTTTACTTTCCATAGTTTTGAACTTGATTTGTTGTTCTGGTGAAATTACCCTTTAAATCGCGCTCTTTGGTACACCGCCATTAAAATTTTCAAAAAAAGTGAATTCCGGCCTTTACAGAACCGATTTTTCTAGAACAACATTTCAAGATTTATATAACAGGTTCGTGTAAATAGATTTTTTTCCAGATTAATGCTATACTGTTATCTTAAGACTACTTTTTTACAAGGCTTGCCACCACACCTAAAATCAGTGCAACAAGAATTATAGATAAACTAATTACTGTGGGAATATGTACAAATTCCACAATGAGCATTTTTATGCCCACAAAGGCGAGAATAAAAACAATGGCGTATTTTAGCTTTCCAAATTTATGAAGCATGGCGGCCAATGCAAAATACAGGGAACGTAGCCCCAGAATGGCCATGATGTTGGAGGTGAACACAATGAAGGGGTCTGTGGTAACACCGAATATTGCGGGGATGGAATCTACGGCGAAAAGAACATCGGAAAGTTCGATGACCACAAGTGCCACAAATAGGGGCGTAAACAGCCGCTTTCCGTTTTCTAAAATGGTAAAGTCGTGTCCGTGGTGATTTTGGGTGACCGGCAAAAACTTTGTGGCAAATTTCACAATTCTATTGTTGCCCATGTCGTTGTCTTCTTCACCGCCAAAAAGCATTTTACCAGCACTAATAAGAATAACCACTCCGAACACGTACATGAGCCATGAAAAGTTGTTTACAAGGGCCGTGCCTCCGACAATGAAAATGCCGCGTAAGATAATGGCACCTAAAATTCCCCAGAACAACACCCGATGCTGGTGGATGTCTGGTATCTTGAAGTATCCGAAGATGGCTACCATTACAAAAATGTTGTCCATGGAGAGGGATTTTTCGATGATGTAGCCGGTAAGGTACTCCAGCATGGCTTCGTTGCCGGAGATGCTCCCCGTGGGGCTTTGCAAAATACCTTTTCCGTACAAGAAAAATATGGCAATGCTAAACAGAAGGGAAACTCCAATCCACACGAGAGTCCATCGCAACGATTCTCCCACACCAATAACATGGTCTTTCTTATGGAACACCCCTAAATCCAGGGCTAAAAGAACCGCTACCAAAACAAGAAAAAGTATCCAAAATAGAACCATGCTACAAAGATAAAAAATTGTTAAAGGCTTTGGCAATTTGTATTTTTTAAAAAAGGCACCTCTAAAACTTATACTTGGTTGATTGTTTTTTGCGTAAAAGTTACAGTAACCAGGAGAAAATTTTTAGAGGAGCCTTGTATCAAAAATTTGATTGAGAGAGGTCTTTATGACGGAAGTGGATATTGAAGAAATCGCCCGTGATATGCACAGGGAGCGCCGCGGCAACTGTGCCATGTCGGTGGCATACGCCTACGCAGTTGCCCTCGGTAAAACCGAGGAAGAGGCCATGGCCCTCGCCCAGGAATTCAGTATGCTCAATGCAGGTCGTGCCCCCGGTGGCCTCTGCGGCGCTATCCACACGGCACGCACCCTTATGCCCGAACACGCCGACGAAATCGAGCGGGAGTTCCGTGAAGGTGCAAAAGGTGCCGCCACCTGCCGGGAGATTCGTGGAGGTTCCATTATCCCATGCAA
>JABUUT010000016.1:19153-25969 GCA_021443045.1 Fibrobacteraceae bacterium | reverse complement strand
AATATGCTGTGGAGGTATGGTGTGAAGAGAGAAGACCTTTTGGAGATGATGAATTTGATTCTGTAGAATTTTATTTTATGTGCCAAAGGTGGGAAATGAAAATGGACGATGATGTCAAACTTGCTGAGGTCACGGATTCTGTCGAAAAATTAAGGCTCCCTTTTTTTAACAAGCTCTATGAGCGCACTCAGAGATTCTGTGAAGGTAAATATCCGAAAAATGACTCATTGAAGGAGATAAGCAATGTCCTTTTGGCATGGTACACTAAAAATGGATGGTTTAATTACTTTGTTCAAAGTGATAGGGCTGTTTACAGAATTTTGCCGTGTGAAAAACATAAAGTAAACTTCAATCTTTTAGGTGAAGAGAAAGAAATAGAAAGTGTAAATTGCCATGACAAGGTTGTGGAGGATTTTTGTGTTGACACTAGGGGGACGAAATTCAAGGGAATCATCTTGACTGAAGAGGATAAGGATGCGCTAGACGAGTTCTCGGGTTGTGACCGTTGGAAGGGTGAAACGAAGGTGCTTGAAGATAGGTATAACAAGGCTGGCTTTATGCCCATTGAAATAAGCCATAATGCGCACGATATGTGTTTTGACTATGGATCTGATTATATAAGGAATATTCACCTTGATATGGAAAAGGGCCGGGCGGTAATTTATGGTGGATGCACTGAGACTTATCTTTTTGAAAAGAAGGATGGTGTCTGGAAATTTAAGGATTTCCATCCGGGCAACGCCTTTTGCGATTGACCAAAAGTTCCTCCTGTTTAACCACTATCCACCAATTGCGAACCGCTTATTTTATATTTTTTACTCTAAAAAAAAATTAGATTTGTTTATATATGGCTATAAGCGATGGAGAGTAAGTGCATGAAATTTTTGGAGATTTGGGTAGCACTGTTGTTGCTTCCGAGCTTTGTTTTGGCTACTAACGGCATCATGAAGGGTGATGGCTCCGTCGAAAATCCTTGGCAGATTGCTGATTATGATGACCTTAAGGCAATTGGTAAGGACGCTTACCTCTATTCGTCTCATTATGTTCTGACAGCTGATATAGATGCATCTAGTTCTAGAAATGAAAACTGCGATGACGATGGAGGTTGTAATGGCTTTGCCTCGTTAGGTTTTTTCAAGGATGCTGCCGATAGTTTGCATTTTTGGGGAGTTATTGATGGTAAAGGACATTCCATTAATAATCTGTACATCTGGAATCCCTGCCATAACCATGTCGGTTTTATTAGCTACTTGTATGGCGAAGTCCGTAATCTTAACTTTGACAATTTGACGGTAATAGGACGTCTCTACACAACAGACGGTTCTTTCTACGTGGGTGGTGTTGTTGGAGAAAATTATGGCTACGTTCATGATATTCGAGTGACAAAAGGCTTTGTTCAGGGGCTTCGCTACGTGGGTGGTATTGTTGGAGAATCTACTAACCCTTATAATGATGAATCTTTGAATGGAGGAGTGCTTAATAACCTTTACTATGAAGGACAAGTTAGTGGTAATACTTCTGTAGGCGGTATTCTGGGTAAAGGTGAACTTGAAAATTCTTCTGCAAAAGTTGTTGTCAATGGTTTTGGATCAAAAATAGGTGGCTTAGTTGGCGAAGGTAAGGTTTCGTCTAGCCAGGTTGAAGGGTCCATTAGCCTCCGTCAGTTTTCTTCATCAGAAAAATCTTCCGTACATTATGTTGGAGGTGCAATCGGCGATGGTAAGGCAGTACATATTTTAGCCAAGATGAATATCTATGTCCCAGACGCAAGAATGGTTAGCGTTTCGCATGTGGGTGGCATAGCTGGCTACGCTGAGTTGGTGGACCATTGTGTATTTTGGGGTCGCATAGAGGGTCATCACTACATTGGTGGCCTAGTTGGAGATCTATATACAGGATATTTGTATTCTGAAGGTAGTATTAGCTATTCGTATGCGTTTCCTAGTTTAATCGGTCTTACAAATGACGATGCTGAACCATCTATTGTTGGTGGAATTGTAGGCGACGTGCGTCCAAGTACAAAGTCTTTTTGGGCAATTGAATACAGCTACGTCGTTGAAATTGGCAGTACGCCAAGAACTGATGGTGCTATCATTGGTAACACCTCTTATACTCCTAGTGCAGAAGATGTCGTCAGCTCGTATTGGAATTCAGAAACTTCAGGCATAACTTTGAGTTCCTGCGGTGAAGGACTCACAACTGCCCAGATGATGCAATCTGTGAATTTCAAGGGATGGATACCTTGTGATACTAGTGATTTTATCTATGATGGACAAACTAAATGCTGTGCATGGATTTTTGATGAAGGAAAATCTTTCCCTAGGCTGAGTGATTTTTACTTTGATCAAAGTTTTGTTGCAGCTAAATCTACATCGGGACCTATTTGGACAGAAGCGCCTGTTGTACAGTCTCTCATTGATGATGGTGAATCCTATGTTGGGCGTTGGACAGGTGATGCCAAGTTGAATGAAAAACGGGATTCCATTTACTACTTCTATCAGATAGGGCGATTGAATGCTGGTGATACCATTTGGGGTGGATTTAGCTACATGGCTGTGCCGAATCTTATTAAGATTTCCTCCGCAGACGAATTGAATAGGATTGGTCGTCACGTTGCTTACCCGCTTATTGCAAATTATGAATTGACTGCAGATATTGATTTGTCCTCTCTTAAGAATTTTGAACCAATTGGCGATACAATCACCCCATTTGTGGGAACATTTGATGGAAAGAACCATTCTATTTCAAATTTGAAAATTGATCGTCCGAAGGATAGCTTTGTTGGTTTATTCGCCTATACAAAGTATGCAATCATTAAGAATGTCATTTTGCGAAAGCCCGTGGTTCGAGGTTCTTGGTTTGTGGGAACCTTGGTCGGCGAGGCTTATGAATCCGTTTTGGAAAGGGTCGTCTCGTATGATGTGGATGTAATAGGTGTTCGCAATGTGGGTGGCCTGGTTGGTGCTGTTGTTGAAGGCGATGTTCACATGGCAGCATCTACAGGCAAGGTTTTTGGTAACGAACGTGTTTCTGGTGTGATAGGTGCTGTGGGTGGTTATGCGGATGGTGATTTCAGTAATCTTTATTCACAGTCTATCGTCAAGGGCTATTCAGAAGTTGCGGGTGTTCTTTATTTTGGTGGTTTGTATAATATGTCTCTTGTTAATGCTTATTCCGCAAGCATAGTGAAGGGATCTAAGTACGTTGATGCTATTGCTAATGAAAGAGATGTGAAGTGCACGGCATGCTATTATGATTCCACTCTGGCATCGAAAAGTGGGTATGTAGACGAAGGTCGCAGCACATTTGCTATGATGGAAAAGTCTAATTATGAAGGCTGGGATTTTGATTCCGTGTGGACCATCGATGAGGGAAAATCATATCCGTACTTCAAGGGCGGAAAAGTTAGCAAACCTGGTGAGATTGAAGATGACGGAACAACAGCTCTGCTTGCTGGTTTAGGTACTGCTGAACGTCCTTACCAAATCAATGATTACAAAGAACTGAATTTGATTGGTAAATATGAATTTTCGCCTTCGGCTTATTATAAGATTGAAAAAGATATTGATGCTAAATATGACTCCCGTCACGACAATTGTGTTGCAGACGAGGATTGTCTTGGCTTTGAACCTCTGAAACGGTTCAGTGGTGTTTTGATCGGTAATAACAAGACTATCAAGAACCTTTATATTAATCGTGCAGACGAAGATTCTGTTGGGTTATTCCGTAGTCTTGCTGCGGGTGCGAAAGTTACCGGCCTGAAGTTGGATTCAATCAGTATTAGTGGGAAAAATTATGTGGGTGGTTTAGCCGGTGTTGACAATGGCGCGGTAATTGATAGTGTGCGCCTTATCGTCAATGTAGAAGGTGTTGATTATGTAGGCGGTATCGTGGGTAAAAAAGCGGCTGGTTCTGTAAATCGCAGCTACACCAAGGGTTATGTTGTTGGCCGTAATGACGTAGGCGGCATATTAGGTTCTGTTGCGAATGCTTCATTAGAAAACAGCTACTCTATTGCAAATGTCAAGGGTGATGTTAATGTGGGTGGCCTAGTTGGTTCAGCCGTAAAGGCGGATTTCTCAAAGGTCTATGCTGTTGGCAATGTGGATGCTAATTCAAAGTGGGGAAACTTGGTGGGAACAAACAGCAATTCAACTTATGCATCGGCTTATTATGACAAGCAAGTTTGGCTTTTGGGTGAAAATGGCAGTGGAACGCCGTTGCCAACTCAGGCGATGATTGCGGAATCCTCTTTCAAGGAATTTGATTTCTCCAAAATCTGGGAAATCGCCGACTCTACGTATCCTTATTTAAAATGGTCTATGGATAAGGTTTATCCCTATGTATCTGATACGACATACATTCCTATGAAAGGGAAGGGTACAGATGAAGATCCCTTCTTGGTCAGGAATTACGAAGACCTAAAGAAAATAGGCTTTGGCCTTTATAGACTATCTGCTTCGTATAAGATAGTGGATGATATTGATGCCTCTGAATCTAGCGAAAAAGAGTTTGTTGCTATTGGTCAACCAAGGTTGAAAGATTCGAAGCATTTTGGAATCGGAGTCCTTCAAGATACGGTAAAACAATTTACTGGACATCTTTGGGGCAATGGGAAAAAAATAAAGAATTTATTTATAAGAGAAAGCGAAGGTGGTCTAATATATGATGTTGGCGAAATAGCTTTAGTTCGCGACTTGGAATTGCAAAATATTGTAATCGAAGGTGGTTATGGTAAAGGAGCAATCGCTTATAAAAATTTCGGAATTGTCAGAAATGTCTCTATTCGTGGAAATTTTGTTGGAGGTGAGCAATCTGGTGCAATTGCTTATGAAAATTTGGGTGAAATAGATAGTTGTTCAGTCATTGTTTCCGCTACTGATGATGCGGATTTTGCAGGTCTTTCTTATTACAATGAAGGTGTAATTCAGAATTCCTCTGTTGAATTGGCTGTGGATGGAGCTTATCGTGCAAGTGGGGCTGTCTATGAAAATCAGGGAACTATCAAACATGTTGTAACGTCAGGTAAAGTTGAACAATCTGAGGGAAATGGAATGACTTCTGTAAATCTTGGTTTGATAGAGGATTGTAAATCGTCCATTGTAATGGTAAATTCAGAAAAACAGCAGTCCGGTTTTGTTGTCTTGAATCAGGGAATTATCAAAGGATCGGCCTTTACAGGAAGTGTTAAGGGAAAGAATTACGTAGGAGGCTTTGTTTATAAAAACGATAGCACCATCATCCAAAGCTATATAAAGGGAGATGTAGAATGCAATTCTGGATATGAGTGTGCGGGATTTGTTTATGTCAATGATGGTTTAATTCAAAATAGTTACTCATCGGGAAACGTTGCGAATGGTGCTGGGTTTGCTTATGTCAATAATGGTTCAATTACAAATTCCCATGCAACAAATAGTGTGGTAGATGGCTCTGGTTTTATTGATCAAAATTCAAAATTGATTGAAAATTGTCATGCTGTTGGTAAAGTAACTATCACACGAGGTAGTTTTGGTTATGGAGGCTTTGTAAAAACGAATGATTCTGTTATTAGAAATAGTTTTAGCGATGTTGAATTTGTTGATGGCATTTTTGATTCCTTTCCTTTGCCGCAAGTGGGTGGCTTTGCCGGAGTAAATTCGGGATTGATTGAAAGAAGTTATTCTAAGGGTAGTGTATTCGGAAGTCTTGATGTGGGAACTTTTGTTGGAATAAATGTTGGTACGATTCAAAATATTTATGCGATAGGTGACCTTTATCGTGGTCCGGCAAATGCAAGCTCCTGGTTTAACAATAAAGTAAACTTGCTGGTGGGCAGTCAGCGAGGTAAAATATCTAATGCTTACGCTGTTGGCTCGGTTATTGATACTGATGGAACTCGAATGCCGTTCAGTTCTAGTTGGGATTCGTTATCTCAAAACATCTACTGGAACAAGGATGCGGTAGGAGGAATTTCATTTGATTTTAACAATGGCACAGCACTTTGTACTGAAGACATGAAGAAAAAGTCTAGCTTCAAAGGTTTTGACTTTGATAGCGTTTGGATTATTACCGAAGGCAATACATATCCGATGCTACGTAATGTATTCTCTGTACCTGTTGCTGTTTTGGACACCTTGAAGTATGCAGACGTTTCTACCATGAAGAAAATGCTTCTTGACGATCTAAAAAAGAATGATATGATTTTAGTGAAAGATGATGTTGTTATGCTGGAACTGGATTCAGCAAGCGAATCCCTATTGAATTCTTTGGCTGATTTAAAATCTAACTCCTTTGATTTAAAGTACCGCCTTGGAAGCGTCCTTGATTCCGATACGTTGTGGGGTGAATACACGGTTGCTCGCGTAATTATTGAAAAAACGCAGGCTGTTCAAGTAGTAAGGAATAAGATTGCTTCAAATTTGCAGGTTCGTGTGAATCTCTCTATGGCTGAATTGAATTTTGCAATTCCGTATGAAGGCATTGCACATATTGCTATTGTGGATATGCAGGGTAAGGTAGTACAGAAGGTAAAACTTGGGAATCGTTCTGCTGGCTTTTACTTTGAATCTGTTTCGTTGGAAAAACTGCCAAGGGGCCGCTATATTGCTGTTCTTGTGCTGAACGCACGAGTGGTTGCCAAAAGTCAGTTCGCTAAATTCTGATCACGAAAATAGAATCTCGATTTTATCCCGCTTTTTACCAACCACCAACCACCAGCCACCAACCACTTATTCTATATGGCGCTTTACAAGCGCATATAGAGCGGCTCAAACATGTTAAAATCATAAATGCTTTTGCCACGTCACTCGCCTTATTCTATATTTCCCCACGTCAAAT
>JABUUT010000016.1:17194-18641 GCA_021443045.1 Fibrobacteraceae bacterium | reverse complement strand
CGAATCTGTGACCTCTACCATGTCAAGGTAGCGCTCTAACCAACTGAGCTAATCGACCAAGTGTGCACAATAGTAGAAAGTTGAACGCTAATTGTCAAGGGGAAAAATGGTCGTTCTTGGAAGAGCCCCCTTTGCCCTCTTTTTTTTACCTATCATCTTCAGCTACATAGTAACGAAATCGGCCTGTCACATGAACGGGTGGAAGGGAATCGTTGCATTCGCCTTTGCGACAGTCCTGGAAGTACAGGTTTACGTTGGCGGTCCACTTGTCTTCGCTTCGTTCGTCAAAGTGAAAGTAGCTGCTGTCGATGGCTTTGCCTTCTTTGTCGCGAATGTACTCGATGAGTATTCCTTGGGCAGAATTTTCGTACACCATCCAGGAGTATCCGGCATAGGCTCTAAAGCGTCCTATGGAAAGGGCTCTGTTGATGGTCACCTCAAACTGGTTGCCATATTTGCCCTCGCCTTCGCGAGTTTCCATCTGAAAATATTTGCGGTTGCTGTTGGTTAGGTGAACGTCGTCCCGTTCCAGCCCAATGGAATCTTTGATGTCGGTGTCTTCGATGGTGTACTTGAAGTAGCCGCCGCCATGAACTTCCCAGCTGTCATTGATGCTGCCACAGGACCATAAGGCGGCGGCGTAACAAAATATGACGGTTATAATGGAAAACTTTTTACTCATACCCCTAAAGTAGAATTATCTTTGGGTTATGGAAGTGATTACCCCCTGTGGCAAGGTTTTTATAACCGCCTTTCCTAAAGAAAATCATCGTCAGGTGGTTTATGGCATTCTGTCGGAGGCCTGTGGTGTTCCCGTTTTGGAGGCTCAACAGGAGGAAAACGGAAGGCCCTGTTTTAAAAATTTACCCCTGGATGCTAATTGGACCCACTCTGGGAATTGGTGTGTGCTGGCATATTCCTTTGAGTGCCGCGTTGGGATTGATTTGGAATTGGGTAAGATGCGTTCCATGAGTTTGGCGGATCGTTTTTTTAACGAGGCTGAAAAGCCTAAGGATTTGCCGGAATTTTATAAGCTTTGGTGCCGCAAGGAAGCGCTGTTTAAGTGTGCTGGAGGGCGTTTTTTTGAAGATGCGTTGCGGCAGAATGTTTCTTTGAACACCGTGGGGCAAGTTCACTTTGTTGATGTTGGCGTGGAACTGCTGAACCGAGAAATTTTAAAAAAAATGGAAAATGCAAAGGAGGCTGCCATTTTGCCTGCAACCTCCGTTATAGCCTTGGCGGTTCAAGGGCTCACCCCTGAAGGATCCTGTGAATGTACTTAATGATTAATGGTAAGTCATTCCGAGCCCTCGAGAGGAATCCGGTGAATGTGGTATCAATTATTAATGGTTAATGATTAAGGACTTGTCATCCTGAACGGCATAGCAGTGAAGGATCCAGTAGAATGTCCATATAAATACTAATTACTGACAACCGATAACCGACC
>JABUUT010000016.1:0-17114 GCA_021443045.1 Fibrobacteraceae bacterium | reverse complement strand
CTCTTTCGTCTATAGCGCAGCGTTCTTTCGTCTATTTATTACCAATCACTGACAACTGACAACTGATAACCGACTACTGACCACTGACTACTGACAACCGTTTACCATAACTCGCCAAGACTTGTGAAGCGGGACTGTCTGCTTGTCGCAGGCGGGCTTGCAGGCCCACTTCCAAGTCGCAAGAGCTGGCAGCTCCGCTGCAACCACCAGCCACCTTCTACCGGCTACGGGTTTATTTTTTGGCCTTTGTGGAATTTTTTTTCTTGAGGGTAGCTTTCTTTTTGGCTGATGTAGATGTGGCTTTAGGCTTTTTTTGTTTTTTTGAGGCCGTTGAGTTAGAAGACTGTACCTCTTGAAGGTTTACAAATGTAGGCGCATCGTCAAGGGCTGCTTTGGCGGCTTCCAAATCGGGGGAGGGCTCTTGTTCGTTCACTATATATTTTGGGACAGCCTTCTTCTCAGCTGTATCTTCTTCTTCATCTTCTTCACTGGTTTCTACAAGAGTTTCTTCTGGTACAGAGGTTTCTTTTTCATCTAGAACCATGTATCGTGAACTGTATGTCTTGTCTTGCAAAAATTCAAAGCCTATAGAAATTTGGGCCCCCAGCTTTCCAGACGAAATCCGGTAACTTAAGTCTTCGGACTCATTGGATTTTAATACCGACGCGTATTCATAGTTTATTTCTAAACCAATGCGCAGGGGTAAAATAACGCCCAAGCCGCCCTGAATAAAAAAGTTTAATGGCTTGCTCCACCAGTTATCGCTGCCCGAAATTAAAGGAAGCCACCCCACTCTACCTGCTATGTAGGGCGAAAAAATTTTTTTTGTGTTGATGTTTCCGTATGCAAGGGTTACCCACACTGGAATGGCAGCAGGAGCTTTTCTTGCGTCGTCTTCTTCAAGAGTGCTTTTGTATCCTACACCAAAGCCGTATCGCATGGGGCTGAAATCGGCGGTAAATTGTATTTCGGTGCCTATTAAAAATTGGTGGTCGCTATCCCAAAGTTTTTCGGACTTTGCACTTTTCTCTTGGGTTATGGTAGATGCCTCGCTAGGGCCGTATCCATTTACAAGGGGGCGCACCTCAATGGCTATGGCATTGGTCACAGCCAAGGTGAGGTAAATGAGGGTTATTTTGTTAAAAAAACGAGGCATAGATAAGTTGTTCAAAATCTAAGCTAAAGGGTACCTCTAAAAATGAATCTTTGAGCAGCCCTAAAGATAGGAAATTTTTTTGGGAAAAAAATCCCCCGGCGTATGCCGGGGGTTTTTGTTGCAATTTTGTTATAAATTTTTGCTGAAGTTTTGCTTAGCGCTTCTTTTTCTTTGCTGTTGTTTTTTTCTTGGCAGCAGCTTTTTTCTTAGGAGCGGCTTTCTTTTTGGCGGTGGTCTTTTTCTTTGCCTCAGGCTTTGGTGCTGGGGCTGTCTCCTCTACAACAGGTTCTGGAGCAGCCTCCTCGGCAGCGGGTTCTGCGGCTGCTTCTTCCGCAGGCTGTTCTGCTGGAGTTTCTCCTGATACAGGTTCGGCAGAATCGGCTGCCGGTTCTTCTGTAGGTTGTTCTGCAGGAGTTGCTTCTGTTGGGGTTGTTGCGTAAGGGTCAAAGCTTGGTGTGGAATCTACAGGAGCTGGAGCGTAGGGATCTGCAAAGTTTCCGTTGGAATCAACAGGAGTTGTTGCGTAAGGGTCTGCAAAGTTTCCATTTTCGTCTACTGGAGTTGTTGCATAGGGGTCTTCGTAGGTTTCGGCAGGTTCCTGAGCCACAGTGTCCTGGGCCATCATTTCTTGTACGGAGGATTCCTTCTTTGGTTCTTCCTTTGGTTGGTCGCTTTCAAACAAGCCGAAGCCCATGGAAAGTTGAATGCCAACCCTTCCTGTGGATACGCGGTATCGGGTGTCGCCTTGGTTATAGTGCTTTAGCAGGGAAGTGTATTCGTAGTTTACTTCTAGACCGATGCGGTAAGGAAACACAATGCCTGCGCCGCCATTCACAGTAAAGTGCTGTGGCTTTCTCCACCAGTTCTTGATTTCGGTAAGTGGGGTAGGAAACCCTACTCTAACCATTCCGTATGGAGAAATTACTTTGTTTGGGTTTACGGTGCCTACACCGAAAGAAAGCCAAAAGGGAAGCATGGCTGGTGTTAAGTTGTCTCCATTCTCATCCTTGATGGGAGTGAGATAGGCTGCGCCCAAGCCATAGCGAAGGGGAAGGTCTCCAATATTGAAGAACGCTTCGGTACCGCCTTTTACCATAAACTTGGAATCGGTATCAAAATCACCTTCTTTTCCGTTTATCTTTTTACTGACGTTGGCCTTTCCTGGAATTTTACCTTCTACAAATGGTCTGACTTCCATCGAAAAAACAGTTGTCTGGAGACCAAGACAAATAGCAGGAATCAGTGCGATTTTCTTTAAGTTTAGTTTCATAAAAACACCTCGCCCCCAAAGATAGGTTTTTACAAGGGGTAAAATTGTAAACATTTTATCGCATTTGAAAGGGTTCTTACTGATGTAAACATTTATAAACGGAAGAATATTGTGTAGAATTGGAAAAAAATCGTAAAGTACTCACTATATATAGTGTTTCCACAAAGTGTATACTTTTTGACCTAAATTATTTATAATAAACGAGATACATTCATTTTTTTAAAATCTATATTACTGAAAAATTTTCATCAAAAAAAGCCTTCATTGGCTTTTTCTAATAAGAGGACACAATGATTGGATTGAAATCGATTGCCAAGACAGCATTAGCTCTTTCGGCATGTGGTGCAATTTTTTCAGGGTGCAGCAGTGATGATCAGCAGTCCGCAGAGAATGTTTTGCCTCGTAGCGAAACCCTCTACTTGTCTGGTCAGCAGTGGGGCGCACCTGCAACTTTTAACCCCCTTGCGGAAAGCTGGATGGCTGCTTGGCCTATAGGTGGCCGCTTCAACCTGGTTTATGAACCCCTTCTCACTTACAACACCCTGACTGGTGAAACAGAACCTCTTCTGGGTAGCTTGGTTGAAGAATTGTCCAACAACGATAGCATTGTTGTTGACCTCAATCCGGCTGCCAAGTGGAGCGATGGTGTCCAGGTTAACTCCAATGACGTTATCTTCATGTTCACTAAGGGTTCCATCAATACAACAGAACAGATTTCTGCAATCCACGTAGATACCCTTGAACCAGCAGGCGAGGATAAGGCTGTTCGTGAACGTCTTTCCTTTATTGTTGCTAAAGACAAACGTAATAACCCACTTTCTGTGCGCGACCTGCTCCAGGCAATCCGCATAGCTCCAGCACACATATTCAACAAGCTTATCGCTGAGTCTTCCTTTGACGAAGTGAAGAAGCTTATGATGGACAAGGATATTGTGGTTTCTGGTCCATATACCATTCATGACTACAGTGCCAACAAAATCACCTTGATTCGTCGCGATGATTACTGGGGAAATGCAGCCCTCCATGAAGGCAAGCTCCCTGCTCCTAAGTACATTGTTCACCCCATTTACAAGAACAATGAACACAACACCATCGCCATGCGTGAAGGCAAGTTGGACGCTTCCATGAGCTTCATTCCTCGCATTTGGCACAAGAAGGGTGCTGGCGTACACACTTGGTACGACGATGCTCCTTACTTCCAGCCGGGTGCCATGCCCATGCTCATGATCAACACCCTCAAGGAACCTCTGAACGACAAGCGTTTCCGCAGAGCCTTGGCCGCAGCCATTGACTACAACGCTATTCGCACATTCGCCGTTTCCAACTACTCCTCCCAGATTAAGCCGGGCCTCATCATTCCTACCAAGCTGGAAGGCAAGTATATTAATGACGAAGATTGTCAGAAGTTTGGTGTGGACGTGAACATCACAGACGAAGCCAAGCGCACTGCTGCCGTAAAGCAGATGCTTTCTGAAGCGGGCTACAAGTCTGTATTCAATGATGATGGTTCTCTAAACCACATGGAAAACGCCAAGGGCGAAAAGATTCCTACCCTCTTTATTACTTGCCCAGCTGGTTGGACAGACTGGGAAGCCATTGTGACCATTGCTGTAGAAGGCATGCGCAAGGCTGGCATCGACATTCGTGAAGGTTTTGTGGATGGTGGCCAGTACTGGCCTGCTATGGGCATGGGCAACTTTGACTTGGTAATGCACAAGCCAACAGCCGACGTTTCTCCTTCTCTTCCATGGAGCCGCTTTAACGAAGTTATTTCTTCTAGAGACTGGCAGCCTCTTGGCGCCTGGGCCGGTACCAACATTGGCCGTTACAACCAGCCAGGCACACCCGGTTTCCGTCCAGAAATCGATAGCCTTCTCAGCGCCATTCCTTTAATGACCGACGAAGATGCCAAGGCTCAGGCTTACCGTGAACTGAACCGCATCTTTATGGAAGACCAGCCTGCTATTCCTCTGGTATACTTGCCAGAACAGTTCTATGAATATAGCGACCGTGTCTGGACCAACTGGCCTAACGAAAAGAATCCATACGCTCCTCAGCAGCTTCCATGGGTTGCCAGCGGCACCAAGATTCTTTGGAACCTCAAGCTTTCTAAATAATAAGGACGACAAATGCTTAAACAATATCCTATGCTACGATATGTCCTACAAAAGGCATTTTGGTATCTCCTGACTTTTATTGTTGCTGTGGGCATCAACTTTGCGTTGCCTCGCCTTGGCGATAATAGCCCTGTAGATATCATCATGGGTAAGGCCGCTCAGGGCCTTTCTCCAGAAGAAGCCAAAGTCAAGAAGGAACAACTCCTGGTTTCCTTCGGTATGGCTGAACTTGACGACAATGGTTCCGTAATTTACGAACCAGAAGTAGATGCTAATGGTCAAATGGTTACCGAAAAGGTGGCCAAGCTTGATTCTGCTGGCAATCCTGTAATGAAGACCACCAAGGTTACCGATGCCGAAGGCAACCCTGTAATGGTTGAAGTGCAGAAGATAGACGAAGCTGGCAACTTGGTTTTTGAAGAAAAGCCTGTTCTTGATGCCAAGGGCAAGCCAGTAATGGAAAAGGACAAGAAAACCAAGAAGATGGTGGCCAAGGTTGAAAAAGTTCCAGTGATGGAAAAAATTCAGGCCGAACGCCAAGATACCGTGATGACCGACAAGATTGTTTTGAAGAACGATCCTAAGTTGGCTTCCGGCATTTCCCAGTTCCTGGTTTACACAAAGAATGTGTTCAAGGGTGATTTCGGTCTCTCTTACAGCCAGTACCCAAAGCCAGTTATCGAAATTATCAAGGAATCCCTTCCTTGGACATTGGCTATCCAGTTCCCAACAATTGTTCTTGGATGGATTGTGGGTAACTTGCTGGGTGCCTTTGCTGCCTACAAGCGTGGCGTGTTCGACAAGGTGTTCTTCCCAGTGGCCATGTTCCTCAATGGTGTTCCTTACTTTGTGTTTGGTATGCTGTTGGTGGCTCTCTTTTCCATTACTCTGGGTTGGTTCCCTGCCATGGGCGCCTACAGTATGGACATGGTTCCAAGCTTCTCCTTGGACTTCTTCAAGAGCCTTGGCTTCTACTATGTGCTTCCTTTCTTCTCCTGTTTCCCAATCCTTCTTTCGGGTCAGGCAACAGGTATGCGTTCCATGAGTATTTACGAATTGGGAACAGACTACATGAAGTATGCAAAGTGGCTGGGTCTTCGCGAAGGCAAGATTATTAGCTACGTGTTCCGCAACGCCATGCTTCCTCAGCTCACCGGTCTTGCCCAGTCTTTGGGTACCATGGTGGGTGGAGCCCTCATTACAGAAATGATTTTCTCTTACCCAGGTCTCGGTATGGCTATGCTCACTGCCATCCAGCAGAACGACTACGCAACCATTCAGGGTTGTACCTTGATGATTTCTACTTGCGTACTCATTGCAAACTTTGCCGTTGACGTTTTGATCGCTGTATTTGACCCACGTGTCAAAGCCGGTCTCCAGATGGGAGGTAAATAATTATGCTTAAGCTTCTCAAGAACTTAATGAAATCCCCAATGTTTGTTGTGGGCATTTCCATTTTCTTTATCACATTACTCATTGCATTTTTGGGCCCTGTATTCTACCATGTAGATACAAATGCCCGTGACATTCTTGCGGGTCCTTATGCCGCTTCTAGTGCAGACCACCTGCTGGGAACAGACCACTTGGGTCGTGACTATGTATCCCTCCTCATTTCGGGTTTGCAGTCTTCCCTGTATGTAGGTTTTGTCGCCGGCATTATTGCCACCTGCATTGGTGTTTTGATAGGTCTCTTCGGCGGTTTCCGCGGCGGTTGGATTGACGAAATTTTGAACATGTTCACCAACTTGTTCATCGTTATTCCACAGTTCGTGATTCTCGTTCTCATCAGCTCTGCTGTTAAGGATGGTCGTTCCCTCACGCTGATTGGCCTCATTATTGGCCTTACCGCTTGGAGCTGGTCTGCCCGTGCCGTTCGTGCTCAGGCCTCTGCCCTCCGTAGCCGAGACCACATTGCCCTTGCCCGCATCAACGGTGCAAGTTCCTTGAATATCGTTATCAAGCATGTGCTTCCCTACTTGCTTTCTTACGTGTTCATGGTGTTCATCATGCAAGTTTCTTCCGGCATTCTGTCTGAAGCATCCATCTCCATGATTGGCCTTGGCCCTCTGGATTCCACCTCTCTGGGTATCATCCTGAACCAAGCTAAAGATAATGGTGCTCTCTCCGACAGTATCTGGATTGCATTCCTTCCTGCAACATTGATCATCACCCTCACAGTGTTTGCGCTGTATCTGATCAATACTTCTATGGAAGGCGTCTTTAACCCACGTCTTCGCAAGTAAGAGGTAGAAAATGTCTGAAAATGTATTTGAAGTAGAAAATCTCAGTCTTTATTACCTCGGTCGCTTTGGCGACAAGACTCACGCTGTTACCGATGTTTCCTTCAACATGAAGCAAGGTGAAATTCTCGGTATTGCTGGTGAATCTGGTTGCGGTAAGTCTACCTTGGTATCTGGCCTTATGGGTATGTGCATTCCTCCTCTCTATCCAGAGAATGGTGATGTTCGGGTGCGCAATGCCGATGGCAAGATGGAATCCCTCATGGGTCGCACCATCGAAGATGTTCGCGCCAACGTTTTGGCCCAGAAGGTATCCATGATTCCTCAGGGTGCCTTTAACGCCTTGAACCCTGTTCGCAAAATCAAGGATATTGCTGCCGACGTAATTAAGGCCCACCAGCAGCCTGGCAAAACTCTTGACCAGAAAGAAGTTTACGACCGTCTCTGTGAACGCTTCGACCTCTTTGGCATGGATACTCAGCGGGTGCTGAATTCCTACCCCATCCAGCTTACTGCTGGTGAACGCCAACGTTCCGTAATCGGTATTTCTACCATTCTGAACCCCCAGATGGTTATTGCCGATGAACCCACTTCTGCCTTGGATGTTTCCACCCAGAAGGAAGTGATCAAGATGATCTTTGACCTTTTGGACAAGGGCATCTTCCAGACTATGATCTTTATTACCCACGAACTTCCCCTGCTTTACCATGTGGCCGACAACATTGCCATTATGTATGCAGGCCAGATTGTGGAAAAGGGTACTGCAGAACAAGTGGTTAAGGACCCTCGTCACCCATACACCCAGGCTCTTATGGGCGCTATGCTCTCCACAGAAGCTTCCCAGCGCGGTCGTCATCCTGTGGCTATTGAAGGAGCCCCTCCAAGCCTCCGTGACAAAGACATGGACAAAATCCGCGGCTGCCGCTTTGCTCCTCGTTGTAAGCAGGCTTGCCCAGATTGTAAACGTAATCTTCAGAATCTCCGCGAAGTCGGTGCCCGTGATGTGAGGTGCGATTATGCTAAGTAATAAACCCGTTGTATTTTCTGCCAAGCGTTTAAGCAAGGACTTTGGCGCCGGCAAGAACCTGAAGACCGCCGTCAGTGACGTTTCCTTCGACATCTATGACGAAGAATTCATCTCCATTGTGGGTGGTTCGGGTTGTGGTAAAAGTGTTTTGGCAAAGATTATGCTGGGCCTTATCCAGCCTACTCGGGGCCAGTTCCTCTATCGCGACAAGCCTATTAAAAACGTAAAGGACCACTGGAACGAAGTCCAGTTTGTGTTCCAAGACCCCTTTGGATGCTTCAACCAGTTCTTTACCATTCGTTCCCAGCTTGAAGATGCCTTGAACATTCTCAAGGATAAGCCCAGCAAGGAAGAAATTCGTCGCCGCGTAGATGAAGGCCTCCTGGCTGTAAACGTTACCCCAGCTGACATCGAAGGCAAGTATCCATTTGAACTTTCCGGTGGTCAGATGCAGCGTATGCTTTTGGCTCGTATCTTTGCCTTGCGCCCCAAGGTGTTGATTGCCGACGAAGCCACCTCCATGGTGGACGCCTGCGTTCGTGCCAACATTTTGGATTACCTTCGCAAATTAAAAGATGAACTGAAGATGACCGTGGTGTTCATTACCCACGATATTGGTCTTGCCAACTATGTTAGCGACCGTATCTTTATTATGCACGACGGTAAGATTGTTAACCAGGGTACTCCTGCTGAAGTGTTGGACAACACTAACGAGCCCAATACCCTGCGTTTGCTGGACGATATTCCTGAAGTTCACAAGACTGAATGGATTAAGAACAGCCATCGTTCCAAGAAGTGATAGTCTACATAATGGCTGGCTTAATTTAGGCCAGCACTTGTGTGTATTTTTTAAAAGCCTCGGGATAAAAGCCCGGGGTTTTTTTATGGGGCGACTGTATGCCAAAATAGACCTAAATTTAAAGATAGTGGCCAATGGGTGTTTATGGACTATATTATATTTGTAATCCCCAGGCTGTTTATTGCAGGCGTGCGGTACTTTCCGTAAATAAGCAGTGGCGGCTCGGACAGGTGTCATACTTTTGGCATGGTCTTGGGGTAAACATGTTTTACGTCTATCAAGTTTTGCTTTACTTTTAGGAGTTTTAATGGCAAATAAATGTAAGCGCGGAATTTTGATTAGTAAGACCCCCTACGAAAAGCGCATCGCCATCATGGAAGATGGTGAGCTTGCTGAATTGGTAGTAGAGGGCGTTTCTTCTAATCGAGTTCTGGGCAATATTTATAAGGGTGTGGTGCAAAAGGTGCTTCCTGCGCTTAAGGCCGCATTCATTGACATTGGCCTGGAAAAAGCTGGCTTTCTTCATCAAGAAGACGCCATGGACCGCAATGAATTGTTGCGTCGTGAATATGGTGACGATGATGAGGAAGGTGGCTCTGCAAAGGAAGTCTCCATTGACGAAATTTTGCAGGAAGGTCAAGAAATTATGGTTCAGGTTGTAAAAGAACCGATTAGCACCAAGGGTGCTCGTTTAACGACACACCTTAGCTTTGCTGGTCGTTTTTTGGTTTGCATGCCTGGCACCAACTTTATCGGGGTTTCCAAAAGGGAACGAGACCCGGCCAAGCGTCGTGAGTTTAAAAAGGTGGTGCGCCGCCTTAAGGGTCGCGATGTGGGCTACATTGTTCGCACCAATGGTCTTAACGAATCTGAATTTGAAATAAGCAAGCAGATGCGGGAATTGGAATCGAAGTGGGAAGCCACAAAGTACAACTTCGAAACCATGCCTGCCGAAACTTGCATCTATGAAGAATCGGATTCCATTGAACAGACGGTGCGGGAATACTTTGGCGATAACACCGATTATGTGTACATCGACAACCGTGAAGAGTATTTTGCCCTTCGCGAGTATCTAAAGATTCTTTCTCCAGACAAACTGGACAAGGTGAAGCTTTGGAGCAGCAACGAAAGCCTGTTTGAATACTTCAAGATTGAAGACGAATATGCCCGTTCACTGCAGCGTCAGGTACCTCTTCCCCGCGGTGGCAACTTGGTTATTGAGCAAACCGAAGCCCTTGTGTCCATTGATGTGAATACGGGCCCCAAGGTTCATGGCAAAGATCAGGGCAAGATTATTTTGGAAACGAATATCGATGCCTGTCATGAAATTGCAAAACAGCTCCGTCTTCGTGATGTGGGTGGCCTTATCATTATCGACTTTATTGATATGGAAACGGAAGCCGACAACGAAATTGTGTACAACGAATTTCGCAAGGCTATTCGCAGAGACAAGGCTCCTATTAGCCCTGCCCCCATTAGCCAGTTCGGCCTCATGGAAGTGACACGCAAGCGCGTTCGCGTAAACTTGATGACTGAAAAAACTGAACGGTGCCCCATTTGCAATGGTGATGGCCACGTGTTCAGCTTGGAAACAACCATCGGCATGATTGACCGTTGGATGGCTCGGGCTCATGCCAAGGGTAAGCTTCGGGAAGTTACTTTGGTTGTAAGCACACCTATGATTGATATTCTTTGCCGTGATTTGAACCGTATGTTCAACTACTTGGAACACAAGCATGGCATGAAGATTAATTTGGTCGAAGATGAACGTGCTCACAGCAACCAGTTCTGGATGTACGACAAAGACAACGAAGATATTACCGATCTTTACAACTTTGCATAGCACATTCCCGCGGCAAGCTGATTAGTAAATAAAAATTCCTGGGTTCATAGAACCCAGGGATTTTTTATTTCTTGTAAATGCGAAAGCCGCATTTCGCGGCTATAGCCTTATCGCATAATTGGTTTTCTCAAGTCGTTGGCATTGAGCTTGCCGCGGCGGAAGCCACCAATCTTGTCCATAGTCTGGTCTACAATGGTGCGCTTGCCAGCCTTAATCTTGAATTCCAGACGCATAATGTAGACTCCTGTGGCAGCCAGGCGGCCATCTTCAGCCCGCATGTTCCATGCCAGGTAAATGTTTCCATCGTTGGCAAAGCAGTCGCCTCCATAAATGGCGTCGGTGCAGGAGAGAACGTTGGAGTTGCTATTAACAAAGTTGCCTAGGTGAGAATAGTAGGTTGTTTTGTAATAGAGCTTCACATTATCAATGGGCTTTACTCCGTCGGCATCTGGAGTATAGTAGCTAGCAAGAATGGTGTTGGAATTGCCCTGTACAAAACTGCTTATGTTCTTGGAACTGATGGTTCCTTGCTTAATGGCTTTTGTTACATCCTTGCTGATTTTTACACCCATGGCCTTTGCTGTGGTGGAGCTTCCTGTTTCTTCAATTTCTTTGACAATGGTTGTCAAGAGAGTTGGGTTGGACTGGTAGAGGTTCATTACCGCAGTGTCGGCTTGCACTGTGGTAATGGTATTGGTAATTTCATTTTCTACCACGTTCTTTAAAGAAGCTGGGAGCAAAGAACCTTGCACACCAAATTCTGCGGCAGCTTCCTTGGCATCGGTGGCTTCGGTAAGCTTAGGCACCGTAGCGCTGTCGCTGTTCAAAATTTGGCGGGTTTCTTCAGTAATGTTCTTTTCATCTACAATAACCAGTGGTGGGCTGTCTGGAATAACATTCTGTTCACCTGTAATGCGTACCCATGGGTTGTTTACGTGAGGAACTACCCCAGCCAAGTCGTTACCCACGCCTGGAGTAAAGCGAATGGTGTCACCAACTTGTGGCAGTACATCGGTTTGGCTTACGTTGGCAAACAAGAGGCGCCATGTGTTTTTAGATTCAATACCAACGGAGTTCGCTGCCTTTGGAGATACCAATTGGCCGCTCCGCCAGCACTTGTACTGGAACAAGTCGGCAGCTACATGCCTTGAGCTGTCGGCCAGGCCTTCGCTAAAGGTAAGCACCAGTTCGGTTCCGTTCTTGGTGAGTTCTACAACCGCTGTGTATATTAATGGGTTTACTCCATCCTGAATGTCGGCAACCAAATCAAAGTCTTTAGATTTTTGATAGGTGAACCAGGTGTGGATTTTACCGGCGTAAACTTCTTTGGCGCCTCCGGTAAAGATGTATCCTTCAAAACCGCCTTCGGCAAGAACAACTATGGTGTATTCGTCAATCTGCTTAATTCTAGCATCGTTGGCAGGTATGGTGTCAAAATACTTGTCTACGTTGTTGAACTGCCAAGAAAGTTTGCTCAGTTTGCTTTCTCCATTGAGAGTTTTGTCAAAGTGGAGGTAAAGGCTGTCGCCTCGTCCGTCGCCATTTCGGTCGCTCATAATGGCAAAGTCAATAATAGGTACTGGAGGTATTTTAAGGTTTACGTTCACATAGGTTGCGGTGTTGGCTGTGGCTTCGCCCTTAGCCATAATGGTGGCATTAATAACGTCGCCTTTACCCATCACATAGAATTTTCCCTTGCCGGCAACCAGAGATACAGACGAAATGGGGTTGCCGTTCTCGTCTACAATGGCCAAAAGGGTGTCGGAACTGTTCAAGTAGATAATATCGTCAAAGTCGGCCCAGTCCTGCACATAGGTTATGTAAACAGGATAAATCTGGTTGCTCCATTCGCCAATGGGGTACACGCCTTCATCAACTGAAGTGCCCAAAACCTTTCCAGAAGCGTCCGTGTAGGCAAGCTGTGGGAGTTCATAGGCTCCAATGATGAACCATACTTCGTCAACCTGGCTTGGGTCCGACTGCAGAGCAATGCGCAGGCAGTAGGAGCCCGGAGCCAATGCCCTGGCATCCTTAATGGCCAAGGTGTCGATGCTGAAGCTTGCCATATCGTTGTTGATTTTAATGCCACCGTAGTAGGTTCCGCTGGCGTTTCCTTCAAGGATAATGCCTTCGGCTGGCAGGTTTCCACCAGTGAGTGTGTATATGGAAGGCCCTGCCTCGGTTTTCTTTTCGGCATCGCTACTTAATATGCCGCAGTTGGTGCCACCATTTGTAACAACGGTCTGCCACACATTGTACATGAATACGCCACCTAGAGACACGTCTTGCAGGGTAATGCTGGCTTCAGTGCGCAAGTCGATGGAGGTACGCATCATAAAGTTAGACTGTGTCACTTTTCTTTCGGCATAGAAAATGCTGAACGGGTAGGTTTCACCAATTTTAAGGCCCAAGGTATCCAGGCTAACGGCACCGAATTCCTTAGTGTGGGTTCCGCCAATGTCAACCACCAGCTTGTTGTTGATGAATACCCAAACATCGTCGTCACCGTTAAATTCAAAGTACTGGCCTGGAACATATTCAAATTCGGCTTGTACACGCATGGTAAAACCAAAATTGTGCTGGCCACCATTACCCGGTAGGTTGTCGTAGTAGGGGTTTGGTACTGTGCCTTCTGGGTCTAAGAATTCAAAGTCGTCAAGAAGGAAAAATCCACCTTCAGCGCTTCGGTCGTCTTTTTGGGCCAGCCATAGGCCGTCGTCTTGCAAGGTAAGTTCCACGTCGCGGCAGGCGGAGTTTGTGAAAACTCTGCCGGGGCCTTCGTTGGCTACCACAACTGGAACAAACCAATAGTCAATGTAGTCGGCACCAGAAGCGCACTTTTCGGGGAAGTTGGCTGCTCTTACAGGTACGCCATTGGGGCCCAAGGTGCTTTCCACCATGCCCTGGGTGTAGTTACATTCTACTTGTTGGCCAAAGTCACCGTTAATACCTTCGTTGTCTTCGTCATTTTTCTTGTCACCGTGTTTCCAGTCAATCATCATCACGGAAAGCTTTTTGGTGGGGCAGGGGCCCAGCACACCGGGGTGGCTAGAAGTAAAAGTGGGAATGCCGTTTAAGGCGTTAATCCAAATGGTATCGGCTACGGCTGCAATGCTATCTAGTAGAATTTCGTTTTCGGCTTCAACAGGAGTTGAAACTTTACCAATATTGCTTACGTAGTCTAGACCGATGGTTTGTTTGAAGTACACATAGAAATTGCTTTCAGGGGGCACAATGGAGGCTTCAAACCAGCCACAGTAATTCTTGATGGTTTTCATCAAGGTGGTGTCAATGGCCCCGTCTTCCCCACGGTAGTACATAATGGCAGTGGTGTTGGACCAGGGAGGAAGAATACGAACAACTTTCTTCTTGGCTTGGTTGGCTCCAGCGTTGTTGCCGGGCTTTACATTTCCACCAGCATTTTCTTCGGGATCCTTGGCATCGGAATTATCATCACCACCAATGTTAAAGCCTGGCCAGTTAATGCCACCAGGGTTTGTGACACCTGGATTTGTAGCGTCAGGTTCTTCTGTAGCTGGGTCACTGGCTGTAGTTGTATCTTTGGTTACGGGATTTCTACCACCCCCAGGGAATTTTTGGGCGCAAACTGCGCTTACCATAAATGCCAAGCATATTAAAAAAACTTTAAAAGCTTTTTCACACCGCATCCTACCGCTCCTTAAAATACGTGTGCCTACTTCTGGGCGCACGTTGGATTTACTCTATTATCCTAAATATGCCTTTTTTTAGGGCGAAAAGGCTGTTTATGACTTATTTTTTACATATAGTGTTGAGGGTTGTTGTTGAAAAAAACGGTTTTTTTATAGAAAAATGGCCATGTGGTTGAATATGCCAATTTGGACTAATGAAAATGGAACTTTTTTTCCCAAAAAACAGAAGGAATGTTCACTGCTCAAAGCACCGAAGTCGCAACCACACTGCCGATAACCGACCACTGACAACCTATATGTGGTTTTGCAGATGGTCCCTACTTATCCCTCACAGATTATTATATTATCCTCCAGAAAAGTTCTTAAAATGGAGATAAACATGAATCGTATTTATTTGGCTGCTTCTTCTAATGTGGCAGAAGTGGTGGAGGCTGTAAAAAAAGCTGGAGAGTCGGTGGCGGTTTACAAGCCTATGGATGCCTTTGGAGCTTCTGCTGTAGAATTGGCTATTAAGGCTGGGTCGGTTATTGAATTGATGGAAAAGATTGCCGGTGATTTTTTGGCCAAGGCTTTTGCTGAAAATGTGGTTGTGGTGGAAGGCGCTGTGGGAATGCAGCCCCTGTTTGCCCAAAAGTTTAACGAAAACTTGGCTGTGGCTTTAGATGCCAAGGTGGTTTCTTCAGAAGAAACGGCGGTTCTCTTTGGGGAACGCTTGGTAAGGGACTTGGATAAGGATTTGTCTTGCGCTCCTGCGGAATTGAAAACTTCCCAGGCCATGTTCCGGGCTGGGCTTTTGCAAAAGGCTAGCAAGGCTGTAAAGCGCATTGTGCTTCCCGAAGGGTCTGAGCCTCGAACCGTAAAGGCGGCTGCTCTTACGGTGGAACGTGGCATTGCGGTTCCTGTGCTTATTGGTAAAAAGAGTGAAATTGAGGCTGTGGCCAGGGAACAGGGTGTAACGCTCCCTGCCAATATTGAAATTATTGAACCTAGTGCAGAACTTGCCGAAAAATATGTTCCTACCTTGGTGGAGCTTCGCAAGTCTAAGGGCATGACCGAAGAAACAGCTCGGGCTGCTTTGGCCGACAATGTGATGCTTGGCACCATGATGCTTAAAATGGGTGAAGTGGATGGCCTGGTGAGCGGAGCCATTCACTCCACTGCCGATACTTTGCGCCCTGCCCTTCAGGTTATTAAGACGGCTCCAGGTGTAAAGTCTGTAAGCTCCGTGTTCTTTATGTGCATGCCAGAACAGACTTATGTGTACGGTGACTGTGCCATCAACTTGAACCCCACTGCTGAAGAATTGGCTGGCATAGCCCTCCAGTGCGATGAAACCGCAAAGGCATTTGGGCTTCCTAGTCGCGTGGCCCTGTTGAGCTACTCCACCTTTAACAGCGGCAAGGGCCCCGATGCCGACTTGGTTCGCGAAGCGGCTGCCAAGCTTAAAGCGGAACATCCGGAATTGGCTGTGGACGGGCCCCTTCAGTACGATGCGGCCACTGTGGAAAGTGTGGGCCAGTTAAAGGCTCCAGGCAGCGCGGTGGCGGGGAAGGCTACGGTGTTTGTGTTCCCAAGCCTTTCTGCAGGCAATATTGGCTACAAGGCTGTACAGCGTTCTGCTGCAGGTACCATTAGCATTGGTCCTATGTTGCAGGGCTTGGCAAAGCCTGTAAACGATTTGAGTCGCGGAGCTCTGGTGGAAGACATTGTATACACGATTGCATTGACGGCGGTGCAGAGCATGTAATGGCTTTGGATGTTTAAAAAAAAGGTACCTCTAAAAAATGAATTTTTAGAGGTGCCCAAAAGTAAATGGAAAAGTAAAATGAAAGCGCCTCGCGAAGCGAGGCGTTTTTAAATGTGGTCTAAAGTTTTTTATCAAGCTTGGCGTTTATCTTTTTTTGAAGTTCCTTAAGGTGCCAGCGGCCCCGTTTGTCTTCTAAAAAGTTGTTTGTGCGAACGCCTCTGGCCAAGCCTCTGTCAATAAGGTCTAGGGCATCGGCGTAGCGTTTTTGGTCAAAGCGAAGTTCTGCCAAGAAAAAATAGTTGTAGATATCTTTGGGGTCTTGTTCCAAGGCTTTGGTTAAAAATTTGTCTGCCAGTTTTTTGTCGGGCCAAGACAGAATAAGGGGAATGTATGGCAGCAGCTGGTGGGCTCGACCTAAAATTTGATAGTCGTTTGCTGCGGTGGCTACATCCCGAACTTTGGCTGCCACACCTTCCTTAACCGATTGGAGTGGGCCCTTTTCGGCCCCCCACATGGAAAGGGAGGTTGCGTAAATGTGTGCAATTTCCTTGTTCTTAGGATACTTGTTGTAGGCTGCTTCTGCAGTTCTATACAATGTGTCCAAGTGCTCCATTCGCTTGTTCTTTGGGAAGGGTACAAACCGGAGTGAAAAATAGAGGCTTTTAACCAAACCTTCTGTGGCTTTTTCTTGTACGGAGGAGTCTTCCATAGCCAGTTTGTAGGCACTAATCATTTGCTTTACGTTCTTGGCATCGGCCTTGTCTCCGTAAGCGTTCTCTGCTCTGGCTGCATAGCAGGAATCGGCCATACGAAGATTTTCGTTGGCGACTGCAAGCCCCAGACCTAGATTCAGGGTGATTAGAATTTTAGAAAACTTCCCCATCTTTTCTCACTACAGTTTCCAGGTTTGGAGAAGGTGGTTCAGTTTTGCAATTCTTTCTTTTTCGTCGGAAGTGCCATGGAAATTCTTGAAAAGCATGGTTCGATACTCCATCAAGGCTTCTCGGATAATATTTTTTTCGTCTTTTTTAAGCATTGCGGATAATATACAAATTTATGGAGTGCCTGTAAAACTGTGTGTCCGCTAAAACCTGGTTGTCTGTGGTAGGTTATCTGTTTTTGGCAACTTAACTTTCTGTTATCAGCAGTCAGCCAACAGCGGTGTCATCCTGAAGGGCGTAGCCCTGAAGGATCCAGAGAATGTCCATTTAGACGGTAGAACGGACCTTTGGTCCTATAGACGA
>JABUUT010000169.1 GCA_021443045.1 Fibrobacteraceae bacterium | reverse complement strand
CGTCAGTCCGTGAATCTCAGTGAAGTCAGGTCTGATGTACATTACAGGCGGTTTTATAAGTGAATAAAACGAATCTACCTTCTTTCCGTCGATGAACTTCACAAGCCCTATGCTGATTGCACTCTCCCTCGAGTTTTTCCCAGTTTCAAAATCAATAGTTACAAAATTCATTTTACTCTTTTCCCCATTTCCTTTACGTGTTCTTTCCAGTCTTCCACCATCCACGCAGGCTCAACCGGAACCGCATTCTTCCCCTGACTCAAAACCCACTCCAGAACCTTGAAAGTCTGTGTCGATGTAAACGTGATTGTAGTCGAACCTTCCTTCTCGTCCTCTGTAATTTTCTGGTCGTCAGCCCAGATGCAGTCTTTGGCAAGCTCCCGGGAATCTTCAAAAAACTTCACAGTACAGCGTGCAGTCTCTCCGCCCTTAAAAGCACCGAATTTTCCGCCGCCGCAACGTGATTCAAATTCAAAATCTTTTGGCAGTTTGAAAGTCTTGTCCGTAATCTTCAAGTTCCGGATTCTGTTCAAAGAAAAAAGCCGTTCTGCCTTCCTCTCTTTTGCAAAACCGAAAAGAAAAGCACTTCCGTTATCCATCACAATCTGGTACGGCTCCACTACCCTCTTCTCAGTTTCCGTATTCCACCTACCGGCATAATCAAACTCCACCACAGCATTTTCCTTCAACGCACGGCACAGAACATTCCAAACGTCCTTGTCAATTTTCGCTTTGGGTGTCGGAGCAAGTGCAATTCTTCCACGCAAATCACTTCCTCCGTTTTCCACAACGCTCTGTGAAAGCAAATCAATTACCGCACAAGCCTCTTCATAAACCGGAGTATTCTTGAAATACGAAAGAAGGAGTTCCGCCGCCGCCAGTGTCTCCCCGTCCTTTTCTGAAATCGAATAAAGCGGCATATCGTAATCCTGTTCGTAAAAATATCCGTTCTCCGCCTTGTCATACGCAATCGGGGCATTCATCCTGTCCCGCATAAACTCAATGTCCCGGCTGATTGTCGCAGTGCTCGTCTCAAGTGCAAACGCCAGGTCTTTCGTGTTCGGAAAGCACCCCGAAAT
>JABUUT010000168.1 GCA_021443045.1 Fibrobacteraceae bacterium | reverse complement strand
GGAGTCTCCCGTAAGGGCTTTGCCGTCCTTTTCGTCTACCGCCCAGTTGCGCCAGCGCAGTTCTTCGGGAATAATGGACTTGTACTTGTCCTTGGTGCATTCCCAGATTTCTTCCTGTGCATCATAGACTTTCAAAAAGAACATCCACACCATCTGCTCGATGCGCTGCGCGTCGCCGTTGATGCCCGCGTCGTTGCGCATTTCGTTCTGCAATCTTTTCACCAGGTTCGTTACAGACATAAAAACCTCACTTTAAAATCCATGTTCCGGTTTTGTCGGAACCGTCCCGTTCAATAAAATCATGACTCTGTAAAAACGCCATTTCTCGGCTGATTGTTCTTTCGGAAACCTTCAATTTCTTTGCCAGTTCATGCATGTTTGTTTTACTTTTCTGTATAAGTGCCATGATTTTCTGTTGGCGGTCGGACAGTTGAATTTGACCGCTAGTTTCTGAGTTCTGCAACGGGGCATCCTTGTATTTTTTGACGGCTTCAAGGATGTTATTTAAAATAAATTCAACGAAGGGGCTGCATTCCCCCGCCTTAGTGGATAGGGCTATGGCGTTGTAATATTTTTGCTGGTTTGCATAGACCATGTTTTCCACAGGCAAGTACTCAAAAGCCGGATTCAATTTTCCAAGGATCAACGACTGCCACAAGCGGCCGATTCTTCCGTTTCCATCGCTAAAGGGGTGGATAAATTCGAATTCATAATGGAAAACGCAAGAGCGCACAAGAAGGTGTTCCTTGCTTGTTTTCAGCCACCCAAAAAGGTTGTCCATTAATTGAGGAACCATGCGGGGTGGCGGAGCCAGATGGATGCATTTTTTCCCTTTAAAGACACCTTCGGCGCAATTGCGGAAGGATCCTGCATCGGGGGTAATCCCCTGCATCATAGTCTTATGGGCCTTGAGCAAATCTTTTACAGAAAACGCATTGAGCTTGGAATACATCTCGTATGTGGCAAGGGCGTTCTTTACTTCAAGGATTTCTTGAGCGGGGGCTACCACCCTTTTCCCGTTGATAATATCGCTTACAACCGATTCACTGAGGGAATTACCCTCAATGGCCAAGGAACTGCGAATGCTTTTGA
>JABUUT010000167.1 GCA_021443045.1 Fibrobacteraceae bacterium | reverse complement strand
TGTGTTTTTCACCATCACCTCAGTCCCAGACTCATTTTTATCCATCGCACATTCGTCTTTTGCACAAGTTTACTTACCAACACAGGTATATACAGGCCCACGGCTATGCTCAAAGTGTATTGCATTGCAACCTGCAATGGGGGGGGCACAAGTGTGCAGCAAACTTTTCGATTACTACACGCACGGCGATCTGTGGGAATATGCCTATCAAAAAAATCTGGTAGGTATAGTTTCTAAAAGTTTTAAACATATTTGGATTTACATGGGCCAGCATTTTTGCAAAATAAAATGAGGCCATGGTTCCGCACAAGGGGAGCAAATAGGGTAAATCCTTTATATCCAGAATTTTAAGAACAGCAAAAGCAACCACAAATGGGATAATCAGCAGCTTCTTTTCCAGTAATTTGGCTCCGTATTTGCAAAGCAGTATTCCTACGTAAAAGTAGAATCCGTAGTAAATGGCGCTGCCATAATTAAACACAAAACTTGGCAGGGGGTTGTTTTGTTGAATAAAGTAGAATGCAATAAAGGCGATGAGGAGTAAGGCCTCATATATTTTCTTTTTATCTGCTATTCCATACAAGGGGTATAGCAAAAACAATAGGAACAAGGCGTTTATAAACCACATTTCGCCAAGAGGCATGTTGGTTAGCCATACAAAGGCATCCAGCAGTTGGTTTACAGAAAACTCTGCACCACGGCGCATGTATTCCGAAAAGGAAACCTTCAAGACAATGGTCACTACAGACAACACAAAGTAGGGTATCAGCAGCCGAACGGCCTTGTTTTTTACAACATCCAGATAATTCTTGTTTTTCTTGATTGCTGTAAAATAGAACAGGTAGCCCGATACGCACATAAATAACGGCATGTGGAAGGAGTAAATCACCTGCTGTAAGGTTAATTCCCAGTTGTAGTGGGCTTCACCATGGAACACATGGCCCAAAACCACCAGCAGCATGGCAAAGCCCTGCAAAACAGAGAGCCACACGATTTCATTTTGTTTATATGCTTTAGTTTCCATACAGCAAATTTTATTCCCTATCCATCCTCAAATCGCCTTGCCTTGGGTCTTGGCCCACATCAAAGCACT
>JABUUT010000166.1 GCA_021443045.1 Fibrobacteraceae bacterium | reverse complement strand
GCCGGCTGCAACACACTTAGGAACTTGTTCCTTAGTGTGGCTGGTCCCCGTAGGGGAGAATCTTCGTGCCAAAGGCTGCTTTGCCTTCGCTTCAGGTTCTATCCCAGTTCCCGCTTAAAAGCCTCGTAATTGGTGCTGTCGTGGGGTGGGCAGAATACGGCGAACTCGATTTCCTTGAAATATGGTGCGTATTTTAGTATAACCTCTTTTTCGGCCTTTGACACAAGGCTTGGCGGGTTCATGAATGCTCCACAACCGAAGGCTCCAAGAACAATCACTTCTGCTTTATGCTTCGCCGCCACCGCCAAAATTTTTTCAAGGCGTGTCTTATGAATTTCAAAAAGTCCCTCGTCAGAAATTTCCGGGCTTCTTCTTAAGTTTGGAGCGGCGCAGGTAATCACGTCCACCTTGTACCACTGGGATTGCGGGCGGGTTTCAGGAAGGACAGTGTCTGTCTTGAATACCACCACGTCCGGCGTAAAGATGATGTCGTCATTATAGAGCCCGTTCATTTTTCCGCTTTTCAAGAGGCTGATGTGGCGGTCATGAAAATCCTGTTTTACCGCCTCCAACGCCGGGTATAAAGTGGAACAGCGGCACAGGCATTCCTCCTGTGCTCCTGCGCCACCCCACACTCCACCGCCCGGGCTCGTGCTAGATGCAAAATTCAAAACGCAAACTTTTTTACCAGTCTTGACGTATTTCTCCGCCGCCTGAAAAGTCCTATTCCGCGTGACATGGATTGCACATTCGTTTTCGGCATGGAGTGTATCAAAAATTTTTTCAGCCGAGGTTTCGCAGTCGTAATATATTTTTTGAGACGCGATGGATTGGGCTACCGCCTGTGAAAGGACTGTGTTTTCGCTGCACAGATTCATGGTGTCCCTAAAAACCAAAGCCCGCTTAGAACTGTCTTCGTAAAATCCCATGGGTTGCTTCTCTCTTTTTTTGTGAGTACTTCCTTTAATATCATTCTTTGAATTATAGTTTTAAAATCGCCTGCCGAAAAAAATATGCTTCACTCTCTCAAAAACTCGTCATAATTGTCTGGAGTGATTGTGGTGATGCTTGCGCTCGGGTAGCGGTTTGTAAATGCCTTGGTGATGCGGCTCTTTTTATTCGGGTTC
>JABUUT010000165.1 GCA_021443045.1 Fibrobacteraceae bacterium | reverse complement strand
GGGAGCGTAGTACGTTCCATTTGGCATCGGCGGATGCCGATGGTGGTGGTGTGCTTAAAAATCAATGTTTCGAGTTTTTGTGTGTCTTCGTTGGCACATAGCACTTGGAGCAAAAAACCGGGCCGGTTCTTTTTCATGTAGCAAGGAATGGTGATTACGTCCTTGGCTCCTTCTGCCAAGAGTAATTCCTGGATAAAGCCCATGTTTTCGCCGGTGCAGTCGTCAATATTGCATTCCAGTTTTATGATGGTGTCATGTGCGGTTTGGGAGTTTTCTTTGATGAGCGTGGCCCGCAGCATGCTGGGGGTGCTGTAAGCCCGCTTGCCAGCACCAAGGCCGATTTTTTGGATTGTAAAATTCTGTGGCGGTTCAAATGAGATACCCACTGTGTCGGCGATGGCGGCCACGAAGGCTGCTCCGGTGGGTGTTACCAGTTCGCCTTGTTCATTTTTTATGGAAAGGGGGATTTTGTGGGCGGCCACAATATTTGCCACTGCGGGAACGGGGATGTTCAAAATGCCGTGAGCGCAGCGGATGGTTCCGCTTCCTTCCTGGAGGGGCGTGGAGTAAACTTTGCCGATGTCCAGATTGTCAAAGCAGGTGGCCATGGCAATAATATCAACGATGGAATCTAGCGCACCCACTTCGTGAAAATGCACCTGGTCTTTGGGCTTTGCGTGGGCCTTGCTTTCGGCATCTGCCAAAATGTCGAAAATTTTTTTTGCCAGGTTTTTGGCACCCTCGGTCATCTGGGTTTTGTCGATGATTTCCAGAATTTCTTTTAGGCCCCGATGCTCGTGATGGTGTTCATGTTCCTCGCCATGTTCGTGATGATTGTACCCTTCACAATGCTCATGGTGTTCATGGTGGTGCGAAAGGCCCTCGCCGAACAAATATTC
This sequence comes from Fibrobacteraceae bacterium, assembly GCA_021443045.1. GTDB lineage: Bacteria > Fibrobacterota > Fibrobacteria > Fibrobacterales > Fibrobacteraceae > Fibrobacter. Next base: position 233 of record JABUUT010000165.1, on the reverse strand, counting down.
CATATCGTGATCGTGGTTATCCTGTTCCAGAATCACATTGAAATCCCGAAGGGCAATTCCATTTTTCATAACCGTGGTAATTTCAGTTTTAAACCCCTGCACCGGAATGGAGTTCAGCACCTTTTGCAAAACCTGAATGTCGGCCCCTGCGTCAATGAGGGAAGCCACCGTCATATCGCCCGAAATTCCAAAGGAACAATCTAAAAACAAAGTATTCATGGGAGTAAATATAA
>JABUUT010000164.1 GCA_021443045.1 Fibrobacteraceae bacterium | reverse complement strand
TTACCAAAACGGTTCTGAGTTTCTGCAAGTTTATTCTGGTCTGTCAGGTGGCGATACTGATTTTCAAAAGGTTCATTTGTATGTTTGATTTCAAACAACTGGCATTCACCTTTGTCTTCATCAAAAATAACCATATCAAATTCACCGATTGCAAACTGTAACTTAAATACTTCAAGCTCTGGATTTGCTTTCTTAGTTTCAAGCAATACGATTTCTTCAAGCATTCTGCCTTTAACATCTTCAAGGATTTTTTCAGTTATATGCTTTCGTTCATCCAAACTGAAAGTCTTGAACAGTTCATCATTCATCAGAACTTTAATAAGAGATTCTGCCTGTGAATAGCGCAATCCTGGCTGAGAAAAAACAATCATTGTGTTCTTCTGATTCAGATTTGTCATGTTTACAATGTCAATTTCACAAATCAGATCCAAAAGTTCCAGATATTCCTTTATTTCAGTTCTGTGACAGTCTTCAATTCCAACAAGAAGCTCTTCTTTATTTTTTATTTCAAGAAGATTCATTAAATCAGAAGTGATTTTCTCACTGTTAAGTTCATACAGACTGTCAGATGGATTTTCTTTGTCCTTCAAAAGCAAATCTTTAGCTGAACCAAAATCATGAGATTTGAACTTTCTTGTCAGAATATCAAGAGTGAACCGATGATTGAGATCTTCAACAATTCTATTGATAGCATTTGTCAGTTCATTTTTTTCATACAGAGAATAAAGACCTCTGAAATGGCCTTCATTCTGGTAGTTTTTTAAAGAATGCTGGATATTCCGAGCAATCGCCGTATTCACATACTCGTCTGTTGTTTTTTTTGAAGAAAAAATATTTTTGTTGTAGTTTTCTCCACTCTGGCTCATTGTTCCGCCAAAACGAATATACTCATCAACGCCTTTTATTCCCAAAACGTTTTCAAATTCACGGTAAGAAATAAAAGTTGTGTGAAGCATTATACAGCGGTCATAAAGCTGCTCATCCTGTGAGAATAAAAATCCAAGAGAATCAGTTCCCGAAAGAACAATCTTCATCCCGCTGGAAGCAAAAATATCAGAAAAGAGTGCTGCGCCTTCAATAAATCCGTCCATCAATGTTACTTCATCAATAAACACATATTTGTAGCCGGCTTCTTCCAG
>JABUUT010000163.1 GCA_021443045.1 Fibrobacteraceae bacterium | reverse complement strand
GAAGAGGATGACGGAATGATTGACCTACTTTACGAAAAACAAGGCTCCTACTTGCAGGGTAAGGCGGAAGGGCGTATGGAAGGTGTCGCTGAAGGACATGCTGCTGGTGTAAGAGAGCTGGCCAAGGGGTTTCGTGATGCAGGTGTTGCCTACGAGATTATCTCCCAGCAAACCGGATTAACCACCGAAGAAATAATGGCATTATAAGGATTTCCGACACCCTTTTAGAATACTACTCGATAAGGCAACCGTTTTTGAAGTTTGCGCCCCTTAGGGTCCCGCATACGAAGTTTTTTTACCGCTGCAAGAGGCACAATCTTTTCTGCAACAACACTGGGTTGTTCATCAGCATATATATAAAAAAATTGATCAACCCTTCCATCTACATAAGTTTTTGACCAAACAATTCCAGATGGTTTTTCGTCAATCTTAATGCCCACATATTCGTAAAAATATTCTTCTGCCGGTCTTCTCCGCCATTGCACACATTCCATTGGATTTTCGGAATTCGCAATGAAGAAATTGTATTGCGCCGTATCAAAATCGCCGCCCTTATAAGATGACGTAATCACGTTAAACAAGGTGTCTTCGCGATAAAAATAATCAACTTTATTCAATTCATAAGTACTATCCCTGTAATCTATACGCTTCATATAAATGAGCGCTCCGCTCGCAAAAAATTTTCTTTCGTCACGTTCTACTAAAAGACCATCTTCGTACTGTTCGAACAGCGAGATGATTGAATCACCTTCGATTTTAGTTTGGAAAATATTTTCTGTACCTGCACCAGCAATTTTAGATTCATCATCATATAGGGTTGCATTAAACTCAGTCCCGATTTCTTCATTACTATGCTTCCGAACAATCTTGACTTTTGTTCCTTCATGGGTGTATTTTAACGCCGTGTAGCTTTCCGCGATGAATTCTCTTTGGGGAACATAGGTGTTGATGCTATCTATCAAAAGATAGCGAGACAGATAAGTAGGATTTAATGCTTCCATAGCCACTATGTCCAAGCATGTCGATGCGGGGGCAATTGCTGAGGCAAGCAAAACAAACAAAAGAATAACTTGACGCATTTTTCGATCCTCCATATTAGCCGCCCAACAGTTTCCCCACCACGTCAAGCAACTGCTTGACCGCATCGCGGTGG
>JABUUT010000162.1 GCA_021443045.1 Fibrobacteraceae bacterium | reverse complement strand
AAATGCAGCACCACTTGTACAGAAGCAATGATGTGAAAATTATTGGATTATCAATGGAAGATATGTAGGATGCCTTTTACTCCTATTGTTTCCCGTTGTTTGTTCCGCTTCTGTTTTTGATGCTCCGTGACAAACAAACTATCGGGATTTCAAAAAACGCCACATTGCGGTAACAAATTTCTCTCCAAAAATTCTCTTTAGAAAGTTCAGGAAATGGATTCTCCTTGGTATCCATGATGCCGCGTAGTGGTGTATGGAATAAGTGTTTTTGGTGATTTTTGTTTTCCCAAATTCGTGGAGCTTGGGGCAAAAATATTCGGCAGGATAAATGAAAAAATCTTCAAATTCCATAATCCCGTTTTGCAGAACTAAACCTTTTTGCAGGATTTTTTCTGAAGTATATTCAACGACATTTTTCTCTACACCGCCCGTGCTGTTTCCAAACTTTAAGTGGCGGTACATTTCAACCATTTCACTGCAAAAACGGTTTTGTGGGTTGCATGCCATTCCTAGACCGGGGTTACAAGCCAAGCCGTTTTCAATACTATGCTCGAGGCCCATATAATTGCCACGATCCAGAATGGGTTGAATACTTTTGATTAGCTCCACATCGGTATCGAAATACACCCCTCCAAAGTTATGCAGAATCCAGAAGCGGGCGTAGTCGCTTACAAAGGCGTATTTTTTTTGCTGGTAGGCTTCCTTTGTGTAGGGTATAGCGTTTATATCAAAGTTCTTTTCGTTCCATTCCTTGATTTCGTAATCGGGCATATACCTGCGCCACGACTCAATGCACCTTTGGGCCAAGGGCGGCAAGGGTTTGCCACCAAACCAGCAGTAATGAATAAGCTTAGGAATCATGATGTAGAATATAATAGAATTTTAAGGCTAGGAAAGAGAAAATCGTGAATACCACAGATTTGTTTAAGTCCTTGCTAATTTGATAAAAAGATTTTTGCTGTTTTAATGCGTCTGTGTATATTCCAATGGCCAAGGCTTGTTTTTTTTTGCTTTGGGGGTAGGTTTTAATTTGCCCCTTTGCCCAAGCCAAGGCACCTAAGGGATTTTTACGATATTTTGAATAGTCTTTGGTTAATCCGCCCTCGAGATATTCGCATATATATATGATTTCGTTGAACCATCTTAGATAGTAGTCGTCTCGGGCGATGGC
>JABUUT010000161.1 GCA_021443045.1 Fibrobacteraceae bacterium | reverse complement strand
TATTGGTACGGCCTGTGCGATAGTCGAAATGAAGGTGAATACATGGATTGGGGCTATTTGGGGGGGGCTAAACGAGATTCAGTATCCCTTATAAATGGAAAACTTTCCACGGCAGTAATCGCAGCATTGGCAACCATTTCAACAACAGGAGACGGTACATTGATGTACGCGCAATGTGTAAATGGTATTTGGACCCCTTCCTCAGAAATTGATAATTTCTTAGGCAAAGCCAAATGCAACTATACTAGTCAACCCGTTACTTTGGGTGGATTCGAACAACAGTGTAATGGAAGCAAGTGGATAAATTATTTAAGAGATGATAGGGACAATCAACTTTATAGAGTTACAAAAATCGATGGACAATGGTGGATGGCAGAGAATTTAAACTACGCATATACAGGAGGAATTAGATTCATATGTACCTGGGAAAAGGACGATCCTGATTACTATGAATATGATTCTACTAGTTTCTGTTACAATAACAATCCCAGCAATTGTAATACCTATGGAAGACTTTATACTTGGAGCGCAGCAATGGATAGTGCTGGTTTAGTTGATAAAAACAACAGGGTGACAAACGCCGCAGGAAGCATGGGATGTGGAGAGGGAACCCTATGTACTCCAAATACCTTGCATAGGGGTGTTTGTCCTAAAGGTTGGCACATACCAACGGAAGATGACTTGGATAACATTTCAAAACGAGCCTTGTCATCCAGTGAATGGTGGAGTAATTGCAATAGTACTTTTAATCGTATTAATACATACGGGTTTTCCGCATTACCCGCAGGAAATTGGAATAGCGATTATTATGGATTTTTTTCATCCTTGGGAACTTACACTGCTTTTTGGAGCACTGCCGAGGTAAAGAAATCCACGGCATGGAGTATCGCCATCGACTGTAACGATCGTTCAGCAAAAAACGGACGTACCAAATACTCGGGGCTTTCTATACGTTGCGTAAAAGATTGATCAGATAGCAAATAAAAAATGGAAAAAAACATGAACAAACAAATTATTAAAAGTTTTATCGCCTTGGCTTTGTTAGCAACTGCAGCCAACGCACAAGCATCATCCAGTGAACCCACGCAGTTTGGCGACAAGGTTCGCGGCACGGCCTACAATTCCGTGAGCAATGCGGTAGCCTCCGACAACATAAACGATTACTTGGCTCGCCCCGACTTGTTCTACAA
>JABUUT010000160.1 GCA_021443045.1 Fibrobacteraceae bacterium | reverse complement strand
TTATTAAGAACGGCAGTGACCGTTCCGCAATGACCTGGCTTAAGGAATACTTTGGAGCTGGTGGTGCTGGTATAAGCAATTGCCAAAATTCCACAGGCCTTGCTGGTGGTCAGCCAGTAGACCCAGTTCCTCAGCAACCTTATGGTACTACTGTTGCATCACTTCCAGGTAAAATTGAAATTGAAAATTTCGATATTTCTGGTAAGGGTAAAGACGAAAATGGCGTAAGCAACATTTCTTTCTCCGAAGGCGATAGCGAAAATCATGGTGATTCAGACTACCGTGCTGACGAAAAGACTGGTGTTGACTTTTACAAGGGTGGCACAGGCGTTGTAATTGGTTATACCAATGCTGGTGAATGGTATGAATATACCGTAAATGTGGCCGAAGAATCTGAATACACCTTGTTCGCTTCTGTTGCTTCTGGTAACGCTACCTCTTCTTTCAAGATTTATGTAGATGACAAGGACGTTTCTGGTGAAATTGCTGTTCCTCAGACAGCAGATGGTAGCTGGGACGTGTACGAAGATGTGAAGGTTCCCTTGAACGGCAAGATTTCGGCTGGCAAGCATGTGATTAAGTTCGAAGTGGTTGGTGCCTATGTGAATGTGGACTACCTGAACTTTGTGAAGGGTGCCAATGCAGAACCTCCTTCTGCCATTGGTCAGAATGTAAACATGGCTGTAGACCAGTTTAGCCTCTACGACATCTTTGATATTCAAGGCGTTCATGTGGGTCGTTTGGGAGCCTACAATATGGAACAGGCTGTATATACAGTGAAGAACGGCAATTTGCTGAGCAAGGGCGTGTACCAGCTTCGCAATCGCAATACCGGTAAAATCCAGACTCTCCGTATTGCAAAATAAGTATCGTATTCAACCCTAATATCAAAGCTCCACCTTTGGGTGGGGCTTTTTAATTTGTATAAAATTATGCAAAATTGATACAGTTGACTAAGAAAACTTAATTAGGCCTATTGACATATAGTCCATGACTTTGTTTTAAAACCTATTTTATTAATCTCCTCCGGTTTTTATTTTTGGAAAAAGGGTGAAACATATTCAATTATGTTTGGAGGATTTATGTTGAAGAAAATTTTGGCCTTGACCGCTGTTTGTAGCGTTGCTTCCATGGCTGACAACCCAATAATTCAGACTTACTACTCGCCGGACCCGGCTCCCGTAGTATTTGGCGATACCCTTTGCGT
>JABUUT010000015.1:23125-28291 GCA_021443045.1 Fibrobacteraceae bacterium | reverse complement strand
TTCACAATAAGGATTATTCCGTTGTGAAAACATTTAGGGCGGGCCTCCGGGCTCGCCCCCTTTTTTATACAATAAAAAAATCAGCATATAAAGCCACTTCCCATGATTATGCCTATCTTTGGGGGTACACTTCAGTACCCGTAGTACATTATTTTGTACTATATTTTTACAGACACTAATAGTATATAAATTGAAGATGATTTAAAAGTGAGGTATGATTATGGCCAATTTTAAGAAAATGGACCCCAAAGATTTAGCAGGCAACCCCTTTACCATGATAGGAAGCGACTGGATGCTCATCGCTGCCCAGAAAGACGGCAAAGCCAACGCCATGACCGCTAGCTGGGGCGGGCTGGGCATTCTTTGGAATAAGCCGGTGGCATTTATCTTTATCCGCCAAACCAGGTACACCAAGGAATTTGTAGACAGCTCCCCCTATTTTTCCTTAAACTTCTTTGATGGCCAATTCAAAAAGGAGCTGGGGTACTTTGGTCGTGTTTCCGGGCGGGACGAAGATAAAATTTCCAAAGCAGGAATGAAGGTTTCCCTGGGCAATACAGAAGAGAACCCCTTAAAAGCCCCCATCTTTGATGATGCCAAAAAAGTTTTTGTATGCCGCAAACTCTTTGCCCCAAAAAATTTGGACGAAAGCTTTATTGAAAAAGAGCTTTTAGAAAAATTCTACAACAAAGATAGCCAGCACACTCTCTATGTGGGCGAAATCGAAGAATTGCTAACAAAGTAATTTTAGAATTGCTCTAGGGGCTCTTCTAAAAAAAAGGGCTTTTAACGAAGCCCCTTTTTCTTGTATTTTTCACGAATCAACTGCAAATCGTGCTGGTAGGGGTTTCTCTTAAAATCTTCAAAGGCCCAGGCCGTAGGGTGAAAAAAACCTTTGGCATAGGTGAGCAGCATATCCAGCCACACGCCTCTCCCGCCATAAATTTTAAAGGGACCCCGCTTGTAGCTTGGAAGCACCACCTTATCCAAATCCATATAGCCAATGTCTATATTCACATGGCGAAAAACCGGATTTTCAATAGACGCCGTGGAAAGTTCCAAAGCATTGCTCCGTTCCTTTTCCAGAACAATGGTTTCTGGAGCAATATTTTTTTCAAAAGACACCACTCCCCTATAAAGCCCGCTCCCCATTTCGGCTGTGTAGTAGTCGGTTTGGTCAAATGCAAACAAACTTCCCTTGTGCAGCAAGGGGCCCCAGGCCGACTCCAAAAGCGCCAACACATCACTGTTCCACTGAGGCCCTTTTTGAAGCACAAAGGCAATCAACTGAACTTGTTCCGAAAATTGAGAAGGTCTCATAAACGCATCCAAAAATTAATGGGGATAAATCATTAAACTCTTTTTAACCAAATCCAGCTGCATTTCTGTAAATCCCTCCACTTTAACATCCGATGCCATGGGAAACATGTCGTTGTCGGCATCTTCACACTGTTCATACATAAAATCGGAACCACTGCCGCTGCTTGCAAGAATAGTTTGTTTAAGACGTTTTGGCATAAAGAAAAAATCCGAGCCTTGACGACCGCTCCTTTTGGCCGGAACTTTATTCTTTGCTTTTACCAAGGCCGAGCAGTACGGAGTATCTTCAAAGCCATCTTCCCAGTTAGACAAGTCCTTGGTAGAAACAATGTCGTCTATGGTGGCCGTCGTGTGCCTCAAACCAAAAAAATGACCGGTTTCGTGAATGGCTGTTTCCACAATGTCTTCGCTGGACAAGGCTTCCTCTCCATTTCCATTTTTTACATAGGCACCTACCACAACGGAACTTCCAAAGCCACTTCCCATGTTGCCACTAAACAAGTTTGAAACCCCCATCATGCCATCATATTCAATTCGGTGTATCAAAACGATGTCCAAGGCATTTCGCACTTTGGCATCGGGCCAATTGCTTAAGGTATCCACAAAAAACAAATCATCGTACTGTGCCAGCCAAGGGTCCGTTTCTGGAAAAAGCTTACCTACCAGCGGATTTTCATGGGCGTAGCTGATGTACAGGGTGTCTATGACAATGCCAGAAGGTTTATTATTCTTGTCGTAAGAATAGTGGTGCCTAAAATTTTCTAGCAGAATACGGGAAAATTCCTTTATATTCACGCTATCGGAGGTTACCCAGTTTTCATTGGACTTTTTGCCCAGTTTTCCTGTAACAACCAGATTAATGGAAAAATGAGATGAATAGGCTCCGTCGGCCACAAATTTTACATTGCGGGTAGATCCGGTGTAGTAGTCGTTGTCGTAAACTAAGCTTGTTGCCCAAAGGGCATTTTTATTTTCTTCACATGTAAATCTAAATAGGTATCGTCCATTCTGTTCCTCTGGCTTTAAAGAACGCACGTTGGCGGCGCTGGTTCCACCACTAGTTTCATACAGGCGGAACAGCTGCAGCTTTGGAACAGGGGCTGCCTCATCCTTATCAAAAGACAATTCGTAGTGGGCATTGGGATGAACAAAGAGAACAACTCCATGAGACAAATTGGCGGAGGCCGAATCGTTGGGTGCAGGGTCATTGGGGTAAAGCCCAAAGCGCAGAAGGCTATCTGGCAAAAGATATTGTTCCTCATCCGACTCCACGGTAGTACACCCCAACAACAGGCACACCAAGGCACTGTATCCAAAAAATTTCAATAATTTTGTACCCATTTTCACACAATACCCGTCTATAAATAATGAACAAACTCTAATGTACTTATTTCAGGAGGGAAAAATGAAATTATCTCTAAAAAAAGAGGGCGAATCTCTGCTTATGCCCCTGGCTGGCAAGCCGGCCCTGGTGAGTGCCATGGTGGTAATGACTGTTTTTGCCGCCTTTGACTACCCGGAATACGCCCCTATTTTACTTTTTCCCGTTGCTTTGGCCACCTTTGTGGTATCTCCCACCATTCAAAAGACCATCCTGTGTTTTTTGTTAATAGGAGTAGCTTCCCACCTAATTTTTACCCACCAAACCATTATGCAGAGAGAGCTTAAGGCTCCCCAAAGTTCCGGTTGTGGTTTTGTGGAAGAGGTTTTACCCCGGCCCAAGGGTACCGCTTTTATTATTCAAGGCCCCCAACAAAAGGTGCGACTGACGTACAAGGGGAAAAATGCTGGAAAACTGCCCCTTCCAGGGGACTCCGTTTGTTACGAGGCCTCCTTTTACCCCGTTTTACCACCAACAGTGCCTGGAGCCTTTGATACTGAAGGGTGGCTTAAAAGTCAGGGGCTTGCAGGATATGGGAAATTGATAAAATTTAAAATTATAAGCAGCCAGTGGACCCCGGAACGGAGTTTCTATCAATTTAGAAGGTGGATTAAAAGTCGGTTCAGCGAATTTCTGGACCCGGCTGAAACAGGGCTTTTGCTAGGGCTTTTAGCTGGAGACAAAAGTGGCATTTCCGAAATGTTGCGCAGTGACTTTCAAAGGTCGGGGTTGGTTCATGTGCTGGCCATTAGCGGTTTTCATGTGGTGCTGTTGGCGGGAATGCTAATGATTATGCTTAAGGCCACGGGGCTTCCCATAAGGGTGGCGCGAATTGTGGCCATAGCGCTTTTATTCCTTTATGTTCCTGTAACAGGAGGGTCGCCGGCGGTGCGGCGGGCGGTGCTCATGTTTGTGGTTCCACAAATAGGCTATTTGCTGGAGAGGCCTGCCAGCACCCTAAACAGCCTGGGAGTAGCCTTGCTTTTTATTTTGCTTCCGGAGCCCTCGGTTTTGTGGAACCCCGGTTTTCAGTTGTCTGTAGCCGCCACCGCCGGCATTTTGATTGGAGGAAAATACAACCCCTTTAAAAATTTGCCCGATTTTTTAACCCAAAGTAAGGTGTGGAATAAATTTCAGGGATTTGTTCTAGAGCCCACATTTGTTACCCTTTGTGCCACACTAGCCACCTCTCCTTTTTTGATCCATCATTTTAAAACCCTTTCTCCCTTTGCCTGGCTAGGAAACATTGTGGTAGTGCCAGCCATTTCCTGGGGCATGCAGGCAGGTCTTTTCGCCTTGATGTCGCCCTTGAACCTCATATTGGAACATGATTTTTTAAGGGAATATTTTTGCTATGCGGCTCGTTTTTTCTTACGCTTGGCTGCACTTCTTACCAGATTTCTATCTAATTCCAGCATGGCCTCCATCACCGTGGGACCCTTTGAGCCTATTTTTCTCTTGGCTATTGGAGTTTTGATTCTTTTACTCCCCCTTCTGCAAGCCAATAAAATTGCAAGAATGTATGGCTTTACCACCCTTCTTTTATTTTCATTGGTCTTTTTAGTCCAGTCTTACACACAAATTAAAAAGCCCCAATGGAAATTGACCGTTATTGACGTTGGCCAAGGCGACAGCATTTTACTTACCACCCCTTCACAAAGGCACTTTCTTATTGACGCTGGCGAAAATGGCTATCGAGATTCAGGAAAAGATATTATTGTTCCCTATCTGCACCACATCGGTGTACTCCAGCTAGAAGCCCTCATCATCACCCACCCCGACGCCGACCATTTTGGCGGCGCAAAGTCTTTGCTGCAAACATTTCCTGTAAAGGAACTTTGGATAAGCAGCTGCGCCCGGGTGGAAGAAAAAAAAGACTGGCAGAACACCATTACCGAAGCTCTGGGGAGGAGGGTAAAAATAAGGCAAATTCATCGGGGCTTTGCATGGTCCGAGAACTACTTCCAAATACAAGCCCTCCACCCCAATGAACAAAAATGCGGCGAAACCAACTTTGACAGTATCACACTTCGCGCCAAAGGTTTAGGCAAGTCGGCCCTGCTTACCGGCGACCTTTCCCTGGCAGGAGAAAAAGATATAACAAAAACCAACATTTATCTGCAAAGTGATGTTATCAAATTGGGGCACCACGGTTCCAAAACATCCTCTGGAACTCATTTTTTACAAAAGACAAATCCCCAAATCGCCCTAATTTCTAGTGGTCGCAAGAACCGCTTTAAGCACCCTCACAAACAAGTATTACAAAGGCTCGATTCCCTAAAAATTCCATACCTGAACACCGCCGAAAAAGGAACCATCCAACTGTTCTTTACTCAAGACAGCCTGTGGGTTGAAACCATGATGTAAATGGTGGTTGCAGCGGAGCTGCCAACTCTTGTGACTTGAAAGTGGGCCTGCAAGCCCGCCTGCGGCAAGCAGACAGTCCCGTTTCACAAGTCTTGGGG
>JABUUT010000015.1:17647-22263 GCA_021443045.1 Fibrobacteraceae bacterium | reverse complement strand
TCAGGATGACAAGGCGTTAATCATTAACAATTAAAAACATTTCCTGGATTCTTCACGGCGAGAGGCGCGACGATGTTACTTCATCAATTGCAAAGCTTCTTCATGAACCTTGCCGTTGGTCGCCATAGCCGTGTATCCCTCGTAAATAGGAGACAGCGGCTTTCCATCTTTATCAAATAATTCCGTAACTCCGCTCAAGGTAGAAAACTTGCCGCCCGCTTCCTGCATCAGCAGGGGGAAGGGTGCAATGTCCCACAGCGAAACCACAGGATCAACCATAACTTCTGCACGGCCGGCCGCAACCAAATAGTATCCGTAGCAGTCACCCCAACCTCTATGGAGTCGGGCACTCTTGCGAAGTCTTGTAAAGCCCTCTCCAAAACCCTGCTCCTCCATGGTATTTATGGTTCCCGAAAGAACTAGGGAATTCTTTATAGAATCTACGGAAGAACATTTTACAGGGCGTGCATCATCCAGAGAGGTACCTAAAAAAGTGCCGCCCGCTTTTACAGCCCATACCCCGCTCTTTAAGGCGGGCAAGCGGATAATGCTCACCAAAGGCACATTTCTCTTGTAAAGAGCAATCAAGGTTCCAAAGAGGGGAACCCCATGAATAAAAGACTTGGTGCCGTCAATGGGGTCTATCACCCACTGGTATTCCGCATCAGGGCTTTCTATGCCAAACTCTTCGCCAACCACACCAAAACCAGGGGTTTCCTTGGCCCAAAACTGCCGAGCCAATTCTTCCGTGCCCTTGTCGGCAATAGTCACGGGCGTGTTGTCTTTTTTCCACTCCACGCCCATATCGCTCTGGTAGAACTTTAGAATGTTTTCCTCGGCCAAAGAGGCTGTTTTCAATGCAATTTTTAAAAGTTCCAAATTTTCTGATGCCGCAGCCATAGAAGCAACCTCTTTTACCCAACCCATTCCTTCATCAGTTTAACAAGAAACTGGTTTTCCTCAGGCCTTCCCATGGTTATGCGAACATGTTCAGGCAAGCCAAAACTACTAAGGCCACGAATAATCATGCCTCTCTGTTCCAAGAAAGCCACCATGTCTTTGGCTTTTTCCCCAATATGAACACAAATAAAGTTGCCCTGAGTTTCAAGCACTTTAAAGCCCATGGCAGAAATTTCATTTTTCAGATACTCCAAACCTTCTCTGTTCATCTTCAAGGTGCGTTCCACATGCTCCCTGTCGCCCAAAGCCGCAATGGCGGCAACCTGAGCCGCTTGGTTAATATCAAAGGGAGGCTTAATTTTCCACAGAGCCTTAATAACCTCTTCGCCTGCAATGGCGTAACCCACGCGAATCCCCGCCAGCCCGTAAATCTTGCTGAAGGTGCGGTTTATAAGCAGGTTAGGGTACTTTTCCAAAAAGTTGAACATTTGGGGGTAATCTTCTGCAGTGGCAAATTCTGCGTAGGCCTGATCCAAAAAAACGAGTGTAGAAGAAGAAACCTTCGACAAAAAGTTTTCCAGTTCCGCAGCCGTGTAATAAACCCCTGTGGGGTTGTTGGGGCTACATATAAAAACCACCCGAGTTTTGCTATTCACCTTGGCCAAAAGGTCGTCCAAGGAAGTTTTACCATCGCCCTCGCCCACACCAATAAAATCGGCACCATTAGACAGGGTAGTAAACTTGTACACCGAAAACGTAGGCGTTATGGCCACACAGTTGTCGCCACTTCGTATAAAAGCCTTGCCCACCATGTCGATAATTTCATCGGAACCATTGCCCACAACAATCTGGCTTTTTTTTACGGAGTAAAAGTTCGAAAGGGCGCCAATTAAATTAGGAGCATCTCCTCGGGGGTACAAATGGAGAGAATCCGCAATACCATGAATCGCCTCTACAGCCTTGGGAGAAGCACCCATGGGGTTTTCATTGGATGCCAGTTTAACAATCTTTGCAAGCCCAAAACGTTCCCGAATTTCCTCAATCGATTTTCCAGGAACGTAATCGGACAATTTTGAAAGCTCTGGACGGGATTCTATCATATATTCCTCTTCTGAATAGCACAAATTTAATTAACTTTAAGGGGTATGAAAATCCATTTTTTCAAAAAAATCCTGTTTGCCCTTTGCGTTATTGCGGTTGCACAAGCTTTTGCCGTAGACCCCATTTGGAACATGCGCTACACCTTTGGTCCCGACAGCAAAATGGCCTCCAATTTCAACTTTGGCTTAGGAGCCCAATCCCAATACAATTCCAACGTGCTCATCCCCGTCAATCTCATCGGAGCCATTTCCAAAAACTTTGAAATCGGTGCCAAGGTAGACATTCAAACCTACGACCAAATGGACCACGCCATGCTCTTTGCCGACTTTGGTGGCCGGTACAAATTTAAAACCGGAACCTTTATGGAACTGGATGGTTACTTTGGCCTCAACAGAAACAATGGAAGTGCCTTTGTAGCCACATTAGGCACAGAACAGTATGTGTCTAAAAACTTTGCAAACTATTTTGAAGCAAGGGCCGGGTTCCTCGACGGTGTCACAGGGGATGATGGTTATGTAAAAATGTCGGTGGGAATGACCCCCACCCTCATCTTCGGAAAATTCCTTCGGTGCATGATTGAAATAAACTCTTCTGCCAGTGCAGGACACCTTAGCGACGACTTTATGATGGACATTATTCCAAAGTTCGAAATTGCTGTAGGCGGAACTAGGATTCGGATGGACTTTGATATTGGAGTATTGCAAGAAAGCAACAACGACCAAAGATCCATCGGACTCTATGTAATGACATCGCTGTAAACGGTGGTTAGTAAATGGTGGTTGGTGGTTGGTATTCAGCAGTTAGAAATTTTTTACGTACAAACTAAAAAACACCCACCCTTTGCGGATGGATGCTTTAGTTTTTTTTTGCAAAGCTACTTATCGCAGCTCTGCACCAACCACGAAGGGCTGATTTTTGTACAAATTATTCCGCGGTGCGGTAGTTGGGAGCTTCCTTGGTGATGGTCACATCGTGGGGGTGTGATTCACGGAGCCCTGCACCGGTGATGCGCACAAAGGTAGCCTTCTTGTAGAGTTCTTCCAGGTTGGCAGCGCCAGCGTAACCCATGGCAGAATGGATACCGCCAATCATCTGGTACACAGTATCGCGGAGGGGGCCCTTGTAAGGAACGCGGCCTTCGATGCCTTCGGGAACAAACTTGCGAGGTTCCTGAACGCCTCCCTGGAAGTAGCGGTCGGCAGAACCTGCAGCCATGGCACCCAGAGAGCCCATGCCGCGGTAGCTCTTGAAGCTGCGGCCATCGGCCAAAATCACTTCGCCCGGAGCTTCTTCGGTTCCGGCAAAGAGGCTACCCACCATCACGGCGTGACCGCCGGCAGCCAAAGCCTTGACCATGTCGCCGGAATACTTGATACCACCGTCGGCAATAATTTTTACACCCACCTTGCGGGCGGCCTTGCCACATTCCACAATGGCAGAGAACTGGGGGTAACCCACGCCAGCCACAATGCGGGTGGTGCAAATGGAACCAGGGCCGATACCCACCTTCACAATGTCGGCTCCGCACTTGGCCAGTTCAACCACAGCCTCGGGAGTGCAGACGTTGCCACCGCAAATGGTGAGCTTGGGATACTTTTTGCGAACGGCCTTCACCATGTTGCGCACGCCCACATGATGACCGTGAGCCGTATCGATGATGAGCAAGTCAACGCCCGCTTCCACAAGGGCAGCCACACGTTCCATAGTGTTGGCAGAGGTGCTCACAGCGGCGCCCACCAAAAGCTGACCATTTTTGTCGAGACTTGCAGCGGGGTTGCTTTCGCGTTTTAAAATGTCGGTCATGGTGATAAGGCCCTTCAGGTTGCCAGCGGCATCTACCAGAGGGAGCTTTTCGATACGCTTTTCGGCCAGAATTTCCTTGGCCTTGGCAAGACTGATCTTGGGGGCAGCCGTCACCGGATTCTTGGTCATCACCTTGTTTATCTTCACGTTGTAGTCGGTGATGGTGCGAAGGTCACGGCTAGTGAGCATACCCACCAGTTTGCCCTTAGAAAGAATGGGGAAACCGCTCACCTTGTTGCGGTCCCGCAGTTCAAAAGCGGCAGACACCGGCTGGTCGGCATCCAAAGTCACAGGATTAGTAACAATGCCCGACTGCCAGCGCTTGACCTTGCGAACTTCTTCGGCCTGTTCTTCCACGCTCATATTCTTGTGGATAATGCCGATACCGCCCTGGAGTGCTAGGGAAATGGCCAAAGGCGCCGTTGTAACCGTATCCATGGCGGCACTGATGATAGGAATGTTCAGCTTGATGTTGGCCGACAGCTGGGTACTCACATCAGTCTGGGCTGGGAGCACAGAAGATTCACCGGGAACCAGTAAAACGTCGTCAAAAGTCAGAGCTTCAGGCAAAATTTTCATAAAGACCTCTTTTTCGTGCACAAAATAGAAAAGTGACTGATGATTGGTGATTGTTTACGGGTAAAATTCATGAAAAAAAAGCTTTTTTTGAAGCATTCTTCAAAATGACACCACCCTTGTCACCATAAATTAGGCGGTGACCGTCCAGCCTGTCATCCTGAAGGAACGCAGTGACTGAAGAATCCAAAGAAACTTGTCATCCTGAAGGAACGCAGTGACTGAAGGATCCACGG
>JABUUT010000015.1:0-17290 GCA_021443045.1 Fibrobacteraceae bacterium | reverse complement strand
ACGAAAAGTGGCCAATACTGGAGGTATTGGGCATCTTTGAGAGACGAACTAGTGCGAAGCGTTATTGAACAAATCATAAAAATGAATTTTTAGAGGAGCCCTATGGCTAATTTCAGTAAATCTTCTTTAGGAGGCTTAGGCAAAACAACATTTTGGGTAAAAGCCTTTTCCAAATTTTCTTCATCAAATTTATCATCTGGCACATGTACGCCGTAGCCAGCCTTATCCAAACTGCGGGCCAGCACAACCTGCTCATACTGCCCCGGCGTTGGAACAAAAATGCACTTTGCCCCCAACACGGCCATATCCATAATGGTGCTGTACCCGCCGCGGCTAATAATCCACTGGGAACTTTGGGCCGCGGCGGCCATTTGGTCTTGAGGCAAATGGGTGTGGATTTCCAGGTTGCCTTCCCTCCACACTTTTACCCCTTCCGAAACTTTTCCCAAAACCAGCAAATGTTTCCCCGGAATTCTAGACAAAACCTTTCGCAATTTGTTTTCAAAAGTGGTACGAGCAGGTTCCACCCCCGAAACAATGGACATGGTTTTGTACTTGCATGGTTTCGAACAAACTTGTGAGCCCTGGCCACCAAAAAAATCGGCATCAAATCGTGAAAGGAGCCCCACAAATTTCACACGGCTGCTATGAATAAAACTGGGGTGTGACATGAGCCCTGCATACCCCGGAAATTCCGGAAAATCAGGCACCCATACCTGATTAAAATGCTTCATCATGGACCAATGCCAAAATTCGCCCAAAGGCTCCAGCATCGATAATGCAGGGGGAAAAGCAATGCGGCACTGGTGGGTCATATACACAGACTTGGCCCCTTTGGAGTAAAAACCAAATCGATTATCCGAAATAAGCACATCGTAATGGTGCCTTTCCACCATTTCTTCAGCAAAACGGTGTTCAAACTTAATTACCGCATTCAGGTGGGCACGATTTCTCAAAAGCCAAAGAGCCATGTCAAAGCCATGCTTGGGATACACAATGTTGTAAGACGGAGCTAACCTTTGACGAAGTTCCGGAAAAATTTCCCGATACAACCTTGCAATTTGGCCACACACTGCCAGTTCCACCTGGGCACCCTGGGCCAAAAAACGCCTTATAATAGGCACGCAACGGGTCGCGTGCCCAAGCCCCCAATCCAAGGGAGCTACAAGAACTTTCAAGGAACAGCCTCCAACCAGGCATTGGCCCAGTCACCATGGTCGCAGTCCATGTTGTTCTTGTCACCCTGATCCAGAATCAATTCCAGTTTTGTGGCTCTATTCAAATTCAAGTCCAGCTGAATTTTTCCCATGGAGTAAACCCGGGGAGAACGGAAAATTTCCCGATTGTCTGCCTTCACAATAAAGTGAACACCGTCGCCACAAGCCGATTCGTCGTCTAGGCCCACAACAGCATGCAATGTATCGTAGGGCATAGGCAAGTCGTAGCGCAGGCTGGAATTGGCATGGGAGCCAATACCGTAGCGGAACACTTCCCTATCCAGCGTAATCTTGCGGTGTTCCACAGTCTCGTTAATTCCGGGAGCGCCCCAAGCCTGGTTGTGGCCCGACATTTTTAACTTCGAAAGCAAGGCCACATTGGAAGCTTCCACAAAAAAGTCCTTCAAAAAGGTTAATGTATCGCCATCGGGCATAATGCAAGTAAACTCCGCCCGGTTCATGCCCTTGTTCACCTTAACCGAATCTACAGACAAAGTATCGTTTTCGTTGGAAAGAACCAATTCTTCCTGCAATTCACTATTCAGTTTCCAACTGCAAGGAATGGACTCTGGAAAATTCTTGTTCAAGTGGAACTCTCCACCTTCATAGTTAGAAACCATAAAATTCTGGGCGTAGGTCGAAACACCCTTCTTGGCAAGAATCTTGTACACCACCAGCGGGTAACCAAACATCCGGGCTTCCAAAAGAACCCGTTCGTTCTTGTAGTCTGCCAAAATGCCATCCACCTGGTCTGTAGTTTTAAAACCCACCACCCGTGTCTTGCGGTTCAGTTCGCCATAGCCATCCTGACCCCGTACCAAATAAATGTTGCCCCCAGACTTTTGCATCCAGCTGGTAAAAGTTTCGGTGTCCCAGCTTGTAAAAGTGCGTTCACTAAAGGAACTGTGACCGCTAGCCAACATCTGCCAAGGTCTTGCATAAATAAAAATGGAATTTTCAGGATACTTGGAAAGTTCCGTATTCAAAAAATCTTCCTCGCCCAGCAACTTGTTCTTGTAGTAGAGCATGTTGGCCTTGTAGCTAGGCGCATGGAACAGCATGAGCCCCACAGAAAGCCCAAAGGCCACCACCAGGGTAATGTAAGAGGCGGCACTGAACTTCATCTTCGTGGTAAACTGCAAGGCATCGGCCAATCCCAAAGCCATTAGCATAGCAAACAACGGTAAAGCCACCAGCACATAACGCTGGTTAATATCAATTTCAAAGGTTCCAGAAACATTCAATAGAATCACAAAAATCTGCAGGCAGAAAAGAATTCCCAGCACAAAGCCACGCCAGTACCGCTTAAACACAATCATGCGGAACAAAAGCCAAAGGGTGGCCACAAAAAGTATAACCGTAAATGTGGTATAGAAGGGGTTCATCAGAATACCCCCAAAGGATGAATCTTCAGTCAGATTCATCATAATGGCAATATTAGACTTTAGGTTGAACCAGAAATTCTCTAGGGAGTGGGCCGCGTGTTCCCCGCCCTGAAAATCGTAACCCCGATAGGCAGCCATGGTATTTATAGAAGGCCAGCTTACCAAAATTACCGAAAGCACAAACAGTGGCAGACGGTGGATTTTTTCCCTAAAATACTTGTAGTAATAGAGGGCAAAAGGAATAAAGGCAAAAACAGTTTCCTGGCGAGTCTGGGCAAAGAACCCCAGCAGAGGAACCGTCAAAAGAAAATGTTTCCAGGTTACCTTACTTGTTGGCACAAAGGCATACCAGGCCATGAGCACCGCCAAGAGGAAAATGTAGAGAACCTCCGTGGAAGCCGACCGGGCCTGCAACAGCAAAATAGGCATACCGCCCAAAAAAGCCGTTGCCGCCAAAGCCAGTTTTTCATTCTTAAACCAAAGGCTTAAAGCAAAGAAGAATGCCAAGAGAGCCAGAATGTAAAAAGGATAGTTTACCAGCAAAGCCGTGTCGCGGTTGGGTTCCATAAAGTTGAACACCAGGGAATAAACAAATCCCAGGGCCTTGCCCTTAAAGTTGTTCACCTCTGTTTTACAGTCCAAAATACCGTTGTCCCAAACACCTTCGTTGCAAATGCCGCCAGAATGCTGAAAATACATCTGCAGTCCCATGGATTCCCAGCTCGTTTCATCACTAAGCACCCGATGGGTGTTGCTGATGTTGCCAAACATGAACACCGAGAAAAGAATCAACATAATGGCCAAGCCGCAAAAGCTCTTGCCACTGGGCCTGTTGGTACGGATATTCTGAGCCACGTATGGAATATTGACCACCACACCCACAAGGAACAAAATAAAAGTCAGGAGAATGGCGATGTAGCCATATTCAATATCCCAACTACGAGCATAGGAAATGGACAAATTGTTGAATATCAGAAAAGCGACAACCAGCACCACCATAGTAAATATGGCAATAAGCCCTTCCCGTCTTCCCAAACCCAAAGAAAGCAACCAATTTTTCATAATGCACCAAATTTAATAAAAAACACCTCCGACCAAGGGTCGGAGGCGTTTGTAAAGCCCTATGAGGCAAATCAAGACTTACTTGACTTCAAAGTAGTAAGTCTGGAGGGTCTTGCCATCCTGAGAAAGCTGAAGAATCTGCTTGCCCTTAGGAAGAGTGCCCTTGATTTCGTAAAGACTTTCGGCGCGGTATTCGGCCTTCAGTTCTGTACCCTTGCTCATGTCGGCAAAGAGGCCAGTCTTGTCTTCATCAAAGCCCTTGCAGTCCTTGTGGGCAGAAACAGGGCCTTCAACAGCTGGGTAGCTCTTTACAACAAGAGGAGAAGTAACAGAGCTGGCATTTACATAGAACACGTCGATTTCAGCAGGCATTTCGCGAGGAGCGGGAAGCGGAGTCATCTTGGTTTCTTCGGCATCCTTGCCCTTCTTGCCCTTCTTAGCCTTCTTGTCTTTCTTCTTGGCATTTGGAGGGAGCTGAGCCTTTTCCGTTACCTGTGGGAAGTTGAGACGATAGCCTACAGACTGGGAGCACTGGGTAGACCAGATAACCCATTCGTTAGCAATCTTTACAGGGCCTTCGGCACTGCCGTTGTAGAGACCTGGGAGAACCTGGTCACTGTAAATGTACAGAGTGAGGTCCAGGTTTGGATTTTCAGCAGTAGTTTCAATGTAGCTCTGAGTGAGAACGTACTTGGAACGCTTGGATTCAATATGATACTTGCCAGGAGGCACCTTGTCGAACTGGAACTTGCCTTCCTTAAGCATGTCTCTGTACTTGTACTTGGGGCTCTGAGTTCCATAGATGGTGGAATCAAGCCAAACCGTTGGCAATTCAACGACCTTGCCAGTGAATGGATCCAGAACCTTACCCTGGATAGTACCCTTTTCTTCACAACCCATAAGGCAGAAAAGAGCTGCGGCTAAAAAAACGGTTGCAATCTTTTTCATAATTAGTCCTTATAAAAAAACCGCATAGCATAACGCCATGCGGCCTTGGTTGAACAAGTTATTCAGCGTCGTCGGCCTTAGGAGCAGCCTTGCGAGTCTTGCGCTTAGCGCCAGTGATCTTGCCTTCGAAGCGCTTGTTAAAGCGATCGATACGACCTGCTGTATCCACGCGGTGTTGCTTACCTGTCCAGAATGGATGGGTATCAGCAGTAATTTCCAAAGAAATTACGCTATGTTCAACACCATCGATAGTCTTCTTTTCGGCGGAAGACTTCGTGGAGCGGGTGATATATTCTTTACCCGTATTCGCATCGACGAACACGACCGGTTCATATTTAGGGTGGATACCTTCTTTCATTTTTTTAACTTCCTGTGAAGTGTTGTTTAGAGAGCCTAATTTTACATAATTTTTCCCATTTTGGCAACCGAAAATTGTTAAATATAGGGTATGCACAGACTTTTACCCCTCCTTATAGCCCTAGCTTTGCTAGGTTGCGACAGCGAAGGCCCCGTTGCCAAGATTATCGTCATTGACAAAAAAATGCCCCTCATAGACTGGCCCGACAGCACCTATATAGCCAGTTTGGACTCCATTTTGGCTTTGGAACCCGTCAAAAAAAACGACACCACCAAAACAAACATCAAGATGAACGCCTTTAAAGCCCCCACCTTCGCACTCCCGACCAGCGTTACCGGTAAGGCCTCCAAAAGTAGCGGAAAAGGGTTAAAAAACAGTAGTTCCCCAACTGCCGGAGCAACAGCCAAAAACACTGGAGCCTCCGAAAACGCCGAAGCCTTTATGAACAAGTTTGCCAAGGGCCTCGAACGGCTCCAGTCCGACCCCACCAATTCCAGTCTGTACAAGGTGGTAGAGGTAAAAGACGGGGAGGATTTATTCAAGCTTCTCCGTCGAACCTACGGCGGCGCCACCCAGAACCTACCCCGCTTCTACGTGTCCGCCGCACTGCAATCCGTAAACCCAGGTGTTCTTTTAGACAAACTTAGCCCCGGCGACAAAGTAAGAGTACCTAAACTGTAGCGAAAAAGCTTATTTTATCATCTGCAATTATCCGTGAAAAGAAATGCTTATACAACCCATCCCATCCATGGTTATGGAGTTGGTCCTGAGGCTTCTCCCATGGATTCTTCACGGCTTGCAGTTTGGTTGATTTAGTTATAGGATTAAAAAAAACTCAATTGGGCTTAATCATCAGCACCTTTTCCATGCGGGTGCCATCCATCTTAAGAACTCGGAACTTGTATCCGTCAATTTCCACTTCTGCGCCGGGAGAGGGTATAATTCCAAGAGTAGCCTGAATTAATCCAGACAAGGTTTCTACATGAGAGCCTTCCGGAGCTTCCAATTCTACACCCAGCTCATCTTCCAAATCCGAAAGCGTCATCAGAGGGTCTAGAATGTAGCGTCCGTCCTTCAACTTCTGTACATCATCTTCCTCATCAGTATCATCTTCGTCCTTAATTTCACCAACAATTTCTTCCAGAATATCTTCCAATGTTACAAGGCCTGCAGTTCCTCCGTATTCATCCACCACAATGGCCAACTGGTTTCCATTCTTTCGAAGTTCCGTCAACAGGTCATCTATTTTCTTATGGTAAGGAACAAATACAGGGGGCATCACCAGTTTCATCAAATCGAAAGATTCGTCCCGGTGCTCCGTGTACCATTCCAAAAAGTCTCGGTTAGACAGAACACCCACAATGTTGTCTACAGTGTCTTTATAAACCGGAAGTCTGGAATGCCTCTCGCTATTCAAAACTTTTACCAAATCTTCAAGCGGCGTGTCCACATCAAGGGCGCACATGTCCACACGAGGTGTCATGATTTCGCGAACAGGTGTTTCCACAAAGTCGAAGATGTTCAAAATCATCTGCCGTTCTTCTTGTTCCAGAGTTTCACCTTCCTTGTCTTCACCGAGGTCGGCCTGTACCGCATCACGGCGTTCTTCTGGCAAAAAGCTCAATTTGGAATCATAGCCAAAAACATCCAAAAGTTTTACAAATATAAAATGGCATATTTTCGCGAACGGTAAAAAAGGAATGCGTAAAAAACGATAAAGAGGAACCATAACTACAGACAAAGTATCTGGCTTTAGACTTCCCAGCACATTAGGAATAAATACCGAAAGTGTATAGATGCAAATGCAGGCAACCACAATGTAGGCCGCAAAAGCCAGAATCCAGAACTGCTGAATCCAGCTCCAGGGAGCCAACTGAAACAAGTAGAACCCCAGCAAACCGGCACCCACATTGCAAAAAATACGCCCAATGGAAATTATTTCGTTAAATCCACCCTCTTCTACAATGTCGGCAATCTTTTCGGCCCGTTCATCCCTATCCTT
Source organism: Fibrobacteraceae bacterium (assembly GCA_021443045.1). Classification (GTDB taxonomy): domain Bacteria; phylum Fibrobacterota; class Fibrobacteria; order Fibrobacterales; family Fibrobacteraceae; genus Fibrobacter. The sequence continues at coordinate 10,318 of JABUUT010000015.1, read as the reverse complement.
TGCATTTCGTTTGGAATAAATTCCACTAAAAGCCGACTTAATCAAAGAAAAAGAAGACGATACAAAAAGAAAAACCACAAGAGCTCCAATAGCCCAAGATGTCTCAGAAACCATCAGATTTTCTCCTTGTAGATATCCAGGCCAAGGAACTCACATTCCCGAGCCCGCATTACCTTGCGGTCGCAAGCTTTAATATGGTCATAGCCAGAAAGGTGGAGGAGGCCATGAACAATCACACGCTTCATCTCCGCAAAAAAGCTGTTGCCATACTCGGGAGCCTGGCGTTTTACCTGCTCTCTTGCAATGTAGATTTCACCAAGAAAATCATCTTCGTTCCATTCGTAGGAAAGTACGTCGGTAACCTTGTCCAGCCCCCGATAGTTCTTGTTCATTTCGCGGACAAATTCATCGGAGCACAGAACTATGTTCACATTTTTTTCGGTATTTTCCTCTTTAAGAAGTTTTCGCGCCATAGACTCAAAACGATCTTTCCACGGAAAACTCTTTATGTTTCCTTCGCAAAGGAAATCGATAACATATTTTTTCTTTTTACTACTAGCAGGGTCTGCCATTAATTGTTATACCACTTGTTTAAATTTTCAACAATCATGTCGGCCTGGGCTTTGCCACTAATGTTAAACTTGCCACGAAGCTTAAAAACGCCCTGATTTTTCTGGAAACGACGCAGAGAAACCTTAGGTTCACCAAATTCCCCAGTCTTGGCATCCCGCTCCTGATAGAGGAACATCACCGTAGACCAGGCACCCTTGCTCAGCACACGCTTGTCGAGCTGCTTGATAACCAGTTCTCCAGTTTCTTCATCATTCATCTCAATGGTCAATTCATCTACGTCCATTTTTCATTTATCCTTTAAAAAAGACATTCTTGATGTTACAAAGATACATTTTTTTGCTCACACAACATAAATAATAAATATATTTAAAAAGGTATACATTCTGCAAGTGAGGCTTTATGCCATTTTTTCGTGGTTTAAAAATCTTTACACTGATGTTGGTTTTAACAGCCGCCTTTACTTTTGCCGCCAAAAATGAGGGCAAGGTACGTTCCCGAACCGGTGAAGTAGACTTCCAGAGGGGCAGCAGTGCCGAATGGAAACAAGTCCGTCAAGGGATGCCGGTCAAGAAAAATGACCGGATTAGAACTATGATTGAGTCCCAGGTGATTGTAGGCATGAACGACGGCAGTACAGTTGCCATTGAAGAAAACTCACTTGTGGAATTTGCCGAACTGATAGAGAACAACGGGGTTAACAAAACGGTGGCCGAAGTAAAAAGCGGTAAAATTCGCTTTGACATACAAACTCAGAAAAAAAACGGCAGTTCCTTTTTGTTTAAAACAGGAACGGCAACAGCAGCCATTCGAGGCACCAGCGGAGCCGTAGGAACCACCCCCAAAGCCTCCAACTGGTGGTCTCTTGAAAATGGCAACATGGACATTGATACCGATGGTGGTAAACTGAGCATTGAAGCTAACGAAATCGCTTTTGAACGGAAGGGTAAAGTTGCGAAAATGCCCTTTACCGCCAGTGTAGACAAGGATGCCTTGTCTAAGGTTATCCAACTTCTTGACGACGAAACAAAATCTATGGAAGACATTCAAGGAGAAATCGCAAATATCAACAAAGCTTTTGAAGCCAAGATTGATTCACTTAAGAGCATTTCTTCATGCAAGTTTGCGGAGCTGCCAGACACCACCATCGTTTCTAGCATAACCATCAAGGGTAGTTGTGTCAATGTAGACACTATTGAAATTTCTTCAGAAAAAATGAATAGCCAAAACGCCGTGGAATGGGCCGCGGAATCTTATTGGGATTCAGAAAACGATGGATTGAAAAAGTTTACCATAACCTGTTATGCCGCTGGAGTTGCCTTTGAATGTGGTCGGATCCAAATTTTCTATAGAAACCCAAACCGACCCACTCATGAAGAAGACAACTCCCTACTAAAGGTGAATCGCACCGACATTCAAGTATGCGAAACAGGATCCGCCGTTATTGAAGGAACCTTTGACACCACCGATGTTCAAGCAACACTGTATGTAAAAGTGGGCCAAAATGTTTCCCAAAATTTGGTACCTCTTAGTGCCGATGGAAGCTTTTACTACCCCATAACCCTTACAGACAAGTCCAAACTTTGGAACGAGACTTCCGCCATAGTCTCTTACAACTCAAAAAATGGAAGCAAAGACATTACGGTTAACTTGAATGTGGACAAATCTTGCAAAGATGTCAACTTGACAAAGCCTTCCATATCTTTCATTTCTTACGATTCCCTTGCTTGCCGAGCATCCTTTAATTTAAGTAAGATTGATGACGACATTGTAATACTGTCTAGCTACAGGGATGGAGACCTGCTGGATGAAACAACTTTTACATCAGATAGTAAAAAAACATTCTCCTTAAAGCCAGGCATTCACTCCTATATGTTCACCGCCGAAGATTTGGCAGGCAACAAGAGCACCCTCATAAGAAAATTAGGCTGCTTCCCGAAAAGCCAAGCCAGCCTATCTATCAGCAAAGGCAACCACGAAGTATTTCGAGTTCCGCCACCACCTAGAGGGATTTCAGCCAGTTTTACAAGAACATTACACTTTAAAATAAACAATGTGCCTTACCATGATCCCGCACAAATTAAGAGTATTTCTGTTGTAAACACAAGAAACGGCTCTAAAACATTCTTGCAGGGGAACCATCAAATTACCGATTTAGACTACGACATTCCTATAGATTTAGAACGAAATACAAAGACTACTGTAGAAATAAAAGTCGTTATGAAGAACGGCAAAATTCTGACCGCCACAAAAACTTATGAGGTGCGCTAATGAAATATCCTTATAACTTTATTGTTTCTGCCATAGCTTTATTTTCGGTTTTGTCGTTTGCGCAACCCATTCAACCTTTGGCTATTCAGGATTCTACTCCTGCCGCCCCAAGTGTCACCGAGATTCAATCGGATTCAACACAAAATATTCCGCCAGTACAACCTGTCGCCACCACCGATTCCAGTTCCGCTACACAGCCTGTTGTCGCCGCAGAAACAGAGCAACAACCACAACCTGATTCCGTTCAATCAGCACAAGCAACAGCTACACCTGTAGCACAAACTATCCAAAAAAATCCCCCACAATCCGATTCCACCCCCAACACAAAAAATGCAGGCAGCACCGAAATCAAAGGTGAAATTCACGGTTTTCTCCGAATCGACAATTCCCCTTACCTAGTCACCGCCGACTTGATTATTGCCCCGAACACCTCTCTTGTTGTTGCCCCTGGTGTTACCCTCTACTTTGCCCCAGGAACAGGCATCAACGTGAACAACGGCAAATTGATTCTTGCAGGGTCGTCCAGCAATTCCGTTGTTCTGCAATCCGCAATAGAAAATAGTGAAGCAGGAAGTTGGAAAGGCATTTTTATAACCGGTGAGAACCAATCCGAAATTCGAAAAGCCGAAATAAAGGATGCTCAAGACGGTATAGCGGTAGAAAACGGCAAGCTTAATATTCAAGGTACAACCATTAAAAACACCTCTGCTAGAGGCGTTTATATCCGCAACGGCTCCGTATCCCTAAGCAACTGCAAATTTGAAAACAACAAAGGTGTAGCTCTGCATGCAGACAACTATGCCAACGTAGAAGTTGAACAAGGCCGATTCATAAAGAACCAAGTAGCCCTTCTCAATTCCGAATTAGCTTCTACCAATGTTATTTCATCCCGTTTTAACGAAAACGAATATGGCGTAATGAACATGGGCAACAGCATTCTCAATTTTACCAACACAAAGGTGGAAAAGAACAATGTTGGTTTATCATCCATTGAGGTGGTAGCCCCATCGGTTCTCGAAAGCATTAGCAACAACAGGATTGATTTTAATAATACAGCCATGGCAGTGGCAGCCACCCTGCCTCCATCGCCCGAAATTCCAGGTGTTGAATCCCGACCTTTGGCAGCCGACCAAAAAGTGGAAACCCTGGCCCAAAAAAATATTGACGACAATGACACTCAAGATACTTTGTCTAAAAGATGGAACATGATAGGGAATGTAATGTTAGGCGGAGCTTACCACCATGTTATGATGAGCGATAACAATGGCCCCAAAACCGTTGTTGGCTCCGACACCATAAAACATGGCCATGAATTCAATAACAATTTCCAAACCCCAGGCCTAATGGGAAACGCCAGCACCTACATTCTACTTCAGTCACCCTATGGGCAAAACATTGAATTTAGCGCCAACCTTACATCCGATTCCTGGAACTACTTTTCACCAAACCCTATAACTCTACGCTACACCGATGCCTACAACAACTTTGTGTTAGGTGACTTTCAAAAAGCTGGAGGCGAAATATACATGTCTAGCCTTCCTATTTTTGGAGCCGAGTACACTCTTTCACTGTTCAAGAACAATGCCGAAATGCCTCTGTTTGAGCTGTCTGGATTTTATGGAGAAGCTAGGCGCCCCCTTACCCTTGATTCCCGCCACCCCTACATTTACAATGAATATATAGACGATGGAGAACTTCAAGCCCAGCGCATTGCCTACGGAGGTTCCTTTAAATGGGCTCCTCTCCGCCGTTTTGATGCAAAATTAGGCGCCATTTACGCCTATGACGAAATGGAAGATCCTCTTCTTCGCGATGGTTCCAACAGCAGCCACCTCACTAGCGATCCTCTTCAAAAGTCTTTTACCATTTATGCCGATGGAAACTGGCTGTTCTTTCCGGGAGATATTGAGCTGAATGGCCAAATTGCAGTAGGCCGAGCCGACACAAGCGATGTAAATCGGGAAAGAGCCATAAACAAGGTGTTCGCAGATGCCGGGCTCAATACATCATCCATGTCTAAATTACGCATTTTAATGCAAAATCAGAGTCGCATCAACAGCCTCTCCGATGCGGAGCTCACCGAAATATTTGGCGATAACACCACCTTGAGCAGGTCTAAAATGAGAGACTCCCTAAGAACACTTATCAGAGAAGCTAAGTATGTTCAAAAAGAATATGAAAGCGACATTGACGACAGCCGCGTCATGGGCCTTAACTGGGGAAGTCAGAATTTCGCCATTGGTGCTTCTCTAAACTGGAGCATTTACAAAACAAACATTTCTGGCCACATTAAGTATGTTGGCGAAGATTACTACAGCGCTGGTTCACCAGACCAATTAAGCGACACCCGAGAATTTGGAGGCCGCCTTGAGCAGGGAATTACTGATTTTTGGAGCATGGCCCTTGGGTACCAAATTAATGTGGAAAATGCAGCCAACGGCGGGGCCACAAATTTGTTTGGACTTGGAGAAAGTACCCGTTGGGGGCTTTTTGCAGAAAACAAAAGCAAGTGGTTTGACAAACACGAACTAGACCCGGATCGATCCAAATATATACAGAACGCCAATCTGGAAGCCGCCTTTAAAATTGGCAAAAGCATAGACCTAAATTTGGGCTACAATATTGAGCACAAAAAACAATATCGCCCCTACCAGCTTCATGGCAACTACATAATGGACGATGGCGTGTACAAAGACGACTGGTTTTCTCCGCAGTCTAAAAAATCCCCTCAGTCACAAATTATACACAACGGCGACACCACTGTTGTAGACTCCCTCCATTGGGCCGAGTACATGATGTTATCCGACGAGCCTTATTTAGCCTCCAAATTTCAGGAAAAGCTTCTCAAGCAAACGGTAAATGCCAACATTTCCCTTCACGCCTTTAATTCCATATTTAAGGTGGGAGGCCGTTGGACCGTGCGCACCGATGGTTCTGAATTTTACAAAGATGAACTCATTAAAGATTTTGATTTTGCTGATACAACCTGGGCAAAATTGGGCTACTACTTTAACGGATCCAACTACTTTGAGCAAGCCTATCCGATTTCTGTAGCCAGCACCTTCCCCATGTTCCAAAACAGAGTTGCCGCCACCCTACGGTTTAAAGACTATGAGCGCGACAACATGGATGAAGGTGAAATAACGGTGGAAGAGAATTTTGAAATGCCCCTTCTCAATAGGTTTCTGATTGTGGGAGTAAATGGAGAATTCCGCTATATGCTTAGCGAATGGAAAGAAAATGATAAGAACGTGACCGAAGAAGAAACCGACATTCTTGGCAGTCTGAATGTTCGCATAAACCACAACAAGCATTTTTACAGCGAATGGTTTGCAGGAACGGCAATTTTTCTTCGCCCCGACAATTTATCCAACGAGTATAAAGACATCTACGGCGGCGTGAACTTGAATTACGTATTCTAAAAGCTACATTTAGCCTATGCCCACTTACCGCTTTAGAGAACTGGAAGTTCCCCTGCAGAAAAAGTCTGAAGTTCGGGAATCACTAGCCCGTGCTTTAAAAATCCACCCAGAAGAAATTTTCAACTTAAAGGTGGAACGTTTCGCCCTTGACAGCCGACGCCGTGGAGAACCCCACTGGAGCTACAATGTAAAGTTCGATGTGGATGATTCCAAAGCAGGCAAAATCAAGGCTACGGGCAACCACGCCAAGGGGCTGGTAGAAATACCCTCCGAAGACCCCCAGGATTTGGACCCACTGCGGAATTCTATAGCCATGCCAGGCCACATTCATATTGTAGGTGCCGGACCTTCTGGGCTTTGGGGCGCCCTTCATTTTTTGCGTCGAGGTTTTTCTGTTGACCTGTACGAACAGGGAAAACCTGTGGAAGAACGATTCCGGGATATTCGTCGCTTTATGATAGACCGCCAATTTAACCCCCACTCCAATGTTCTTTACGGCGAAGGAGGTGCAGGGGCTTTTTCCGACGGAAAATTGAACACCCGCAGCCGAAACAGTTACTCCACCCAGGTTCTAAAAGACATGGTGGAATTTGGAGTGGACGAGAGCGTGGTCACTTTTGCCAAGCCCCACATTGGAACCGATAGACTGGTGCTGATGTTGCGAAAAATCAGGCAAGAAATTGCAAGGTTAGGAGGCAGAATTCACTTTAACAGTTGCCTGGAAGATTTGGAAATTTCCCATTCTGGAAGTTCCGAAAAACAATGTCGCAGAGTGAGTGGAATAAAAGTGAATGGGGAATGGAAAACTTGTGAAGCCTTGGTGCTAGCCACGGGGCATTCCGCCCGGGATGTGTACCAATTACTGCACCAGCAGGGCGTAATGCTAGAAAGCAAAGCTTTTGCCATGGGCGTTCGTGTGGAGCATCCTCAAAGTCTCATTAACGAACGCCAACTGGGCCGTGGCGTAGACATCCGCCTTACCGGAAGCGCTGAATACGCCCTTACCGCACAGACTTTAAACAAGACATCGGCTGCCTACAGCTTTTGCATGTGCCCCGGCGGTGTGCTAGTACCTTGTGCCTCAGAACCAGGAACTTTAGCCACCAATGGCATGAGTTACAGCAAACGCAACGGAAAATTTGCCAATGGAGCCATTGTAGTACCCATTCCCTCATCTCAAAAACTTTTTGACGGCCTTACCCTACAACGGCAAATTGAAAAAAATGCCTACGAAGCCGGTGGAAAAAAATACAGTGCTCCCGCACAAACTATCAAAAATTTCCTGGCAAAAAAATCCGATAAAATTTTACCTCCCTCCACCTACTCCTGCGGAGTGGTGCCCTCCAATCTGTGGAGTTGGATGGACAAGAAAATATGCAGTTCTTTGGCCGAAGGCTTTATAAACTTTGATAAAAAAATTCCAGGATTTATTGACAAAGGCCTTATTGTAGCTCCAGAAACCCGCACCAGTTCTCCCCTGCGCATTACCAGAAACAACGATACCATGGAAAGCTTAAATACCCAAGGGCTCTTTGTGCTGGGAGAAGGTGCCGGTTACGCCGGAGGCATTGTCACCAGTGCCGCCGATGGAGTTCGATTAGCCAACCGAGCAAAAAAGGAAAATTCCTCGATTCCCTAGCCCTCCTGCTTTTAGCCTTGGGCAAAGCGGCTTAAAAAACTGCTTAGACGTTCGTTGCCAGATTGGTTAAACACAAAGTCTGGAGACCCTTGCTCCACAATAAAACCCTGGTCCATAAAAATTACCTTATCTGCAACATCACGGGCAAAGGCCATTTCATGAGTTACAATCACCATGGTCATTTTTGTTTCTGCAAGGCTCTTGATTACCTTGAGAATTTCACCCGTGAGTTCTGGATCCAAGGCACTGGTAGGCTCATCAAAGAATAGAATTTTAGGATTCAACGCCAAGGCACGGGCAATGCTCACCCGCTGCTGCTGCCCGCCACTCAATTCACAAGGGTAGGCTTTTTCCTTTGATTCCAAACCCATCTGCGCCAAAAGTTTTCGGCCCAGCTCCCGAGCCCCTCCGCGGTCCATACCTAGCACACGAACAGGCGCCATGGTTATATTCTGGAGTACCGTCAAGTGAGGGAACAAGTTAAAATTCTGGAATACCAGCCCCGTTGACAAACGAATTTCACGAAGCACCTTTGCAGGGGCGTATTTCGCAGGAACAACATCAGGAACAACCATATTGAGGCCAGCCACTTGAACAAACCCCTCATCAATGGTTTCCAACTGGGTAATGCAACGAAGCAACGTAGATTTACCACTGCCCGAAGGACCAATAACCGAAAGAACTTCCCCTTCTTTTAAAGAAAAGGAAATATCCTTAAGAACGGTGTTATCTCCAAAAGATTTTTTTAAATGTGAAACACAGAGAATATCGTTCATAAAGCCCACCCCCTACTTGTAATAATCCAGTTTCTTTTCGATGTAGCCAAAGAGAACGCTCAAAAGCAAATTGGCCACATAGTAGAACACACCCGCCACAAACAAGGGAAAAATGCTGGCATACGCAGCCTGCTGCTTTTTAGCCAAAGCAAAGAGTTCCGTTACCGCAATCACCTGGGCTAGAGAAGTGTCTTTGACCAAGGTAATTACTTCGTTGGCACTGGCTGGCACCACCCGCTTTACCACCTGGGGCAAAATAATGCGAAAGAATGTCTGTGTTTTTGTAAAGCCCAGCATGGTAGCAGCTTCGTATTGGCCCTTGCTAATCGATTGAATGCCCCCTCTAAAAATTTCTGCAAAATAGGCAGCATAGTTTAAAGAAAAGGCTACGATTACAGCAGGAAAACGGTCAAAAGAAAGCCAACTGCTCCCCACATTTTCACTTAAGTAGTAGCTACCAAAATAAATAGCCACAATCTGCAACAGAAGAGGCGTTCCCCGCATTACAGAAATGTAAAACTTAATGGGGTAACGAACCACCTTAAAACGGCTCATACGCCCAAGGGCGATAACCATTCCCAAGGGAATGGAAAAAAGAAGAGTTAGGGCAAATATGGCAAGGGTAGTTAAAAATCCCTGACCAAGAATGGGCAACAGTTGGGCTATATCAGACATAAAAAATTATTTTCCGAACCACTTGGAAGAAATCTCAGCAAACTTGCCATCGGCCTGCATGGCCTTAATAAGGCTGTCTACAGCGTCACGGAGCTTTTGGTCGTTTTTGCGAAAACCAATGGCATATTCCTCGTCGCTAAGGCCCTCTTCCATTACAACGTAATCTTTACCATTTTGCACAATCCAGTACCTGGCCACAATTTCATCCAAAAATACAGCCTCAACGCCACCCTTTTCCAAATCCATCAAGGCAGTCTGGTTGTCGTCAAAAGGTACGATTTCCTTGGCAGACTTGCCTGCATCAGAGGCTTCAAGAAGTTTCTGAGCAGTAGACCCATTCTGCACCGCAATTTTTTTGCCGGCAAGGGCTGCCAAGTTAGCCAAAGACTTATCCTTAACAGTAAAAATCATACGGTTCTTAAGATAAGGGGAACTGAGATTCATGGCGGCAGCACGAGCTGGGTCTACACTTAAGCCATTCCAAATACAGTCAATTTTACCCGTGTTCAGTTCCTGTTCCTTGGCATCCCAGGAAATGGGCTGGGTTTTAAGGGTTACTCCTAAGCGGGCACAAACCTCGCTAGCCAAATCAATGTCAAACCCAATAATGTTGTTATCCTTGTCGCGAAAGCCCATGGGTGGAAAACTGTCATCGAGGCCAAGCACAAACACTCCCGCAGACTTAACCTTGTCTAAAGAGGCATCGCCCTGTGCTTCAGATTTTTTTTCGTTGCAGCCCACCAACAGAGCAGCACCACAAACTACAGCAAACAAACCGTTCAAGAACTTTTTCATTAAGGGTCTCCCTTTTTCTTTTGTTACTTGGCACATCCAAAAATCATTTTAGAGGTTACCACAAGTCTCTTTGAAATGTAGTAAAACCACAAAGTTTCTAGATTTACACACATGATTACACGCCTGATTGACCGCAATTTTGCCAACATGCGCCTGGACCGGTTCCTCCG
>JABUUT010000159.1 GCA_021443045.1 Fibrobacteraceae bacterium | reverse complement strand
TAGACGATGAATTCCTTGACGCTCATCCGTTTGGTCAATAGGCAAGCCAAGGAAACCGCCGGGTTGATGTGGCAGCCGGACACCCGGCCGATCGAATAGGCCATCGCGACGATGACGAGGCCGAACGCCAGCGCGGTCGCGACAAGACCGCCGGCATCGACGCAGCCGGTGAGCGCCGCGGTTCCGCAAGCCGCGAAGACGAGCACGAACGTGCCGAAAAGCTCCGCCGCGGATTTTTTGCACAGATTTTTCATGGATATATCCCCTTGTATGGAAAGATTATAGAACGTTGAACGCGAATTGGGGGACGAACTTTATGAAATCGATTTTCTAAAAACCATCGGTTTCGCCCTACGGCATGTAAGATAGCGGGTAAGGTAATGGGTATGATGCGCGTTCTTGGCAAATGCGACTTTTTATAAAGACTCGCCCAGCCAATATAAATTGAATCGCAAATGGAAATCGCGCGGAAGATGCATTTTCAAAGCAAGCGAGAAAGTCATTATAGGAAAGGCAAAAAAGGGTAAGGGACGCCCCTGAATATTGGCTAGCGCAATTCTAGTTTCCTATAGATTTCAAAAGTATCCCGCCCCATTAATTGAGAAAAATCGTAGATTGCATCATAGTTAATTTTCAATGGTTCTAGCAAACTTAATTGAAGAACTTCTTGCTCATATTCGTCCTGTGATCCCGCCATCTCTTCAAAAAAGTCAAACGCCTTCTTTAAGACGTCATCTTTTTCCTTTTCAATCGAATCAATAACGAAGGGAACTAGCGCATCCTCAAAAACAATGTGAGAGCCCGTTTCTAAACCGTCTTGATCTTCAACATATTTTTGGAAATAAGGCGTAAATTCTGGTATTTTTAACAAAAGTTTTAGGTTTAATTCTTTTTCACTCATTTTTTCTTTCCTTTCTTTAAAGCTTTTTCTATTTTTTCGGCTTCGGAAAACCATATTTTTTTGTCAGGGTGGTCAGGAAACTTTTTTAGGACATTCTTGGCTTGTTTTACTCTTTCCTGTCCCTTTTTTATATGGCTTTTCCCTCCTACGAATTCACCGGTTTCCAGTTCTTTCGCAATAGCATAAGCGAGGCTGCCATCGCCCTCCGTCGCATTGTGCCTATAAATTTGTTTTATATATTGCTTGGTGTCGTCGCATTTTGATTGTTGAATAAGTTTCTCGCCAGTTTTGTTGTTGTACGAATCCTCAACAAC
>JABUUT010000158.1 GCA_021443045.1 Fibrobacteraceae bacterium | reverse complement strand
ATCAAAATTTCCGACTACGCCCTGGAAAAAGGGCTGTAACCATATTTATTTAGAACTGGGTGAAGAATTCCCAAGTGGTCTTTGGAACCCAACTCTGCTGCTGGCCTGGGTCTATGTGATCCCAAACGTGGCCCGCATTGTCGGTACACCACTTTACAGGGAACCGTTGGTCCACATCCTTGTAGTCGTAGCAAGTGTGCTGGCCACCATTGCTCTCCTGGGCATTTTCCTTGGTGGCGTCCTTTCCTTCGGCACTGTTGTGCTGCAAAGCCAGGTTGCGGGCACTGCGACCCATGGCAGGGGTGCAAAGTCCATCAGACATGCCGTGAACACCCATCCATGCAATAGGCAAATTCTTAGGTTCAGGAAGCCAAATATTCACATCAGCCGTTTCGTACACAGCCACGGCACGGAGCTTTGCCTGACGGTCGCGAGAAAGACCGTTGGTAAACATGGAACCATAGCTAAAGCCCGAAGAGAATACACGGGAAGAGTCAATGCAGTAGTTGCTTTCCATAAAGTCCAGAAGCTCATCAAACAAGATGTAGTCGTTCTGGTCCCAAGGAGCCTGATTACCATTACCTTCCGGTGCAATAAAGATGGTGCTGTTTTCGGTGTCGAATGGCTTCATGCCATAGTAGCCTTCATCCTGAACGCCACCGGCCCAGCCACCCATGCACTGCATACCAAACACAAGGCGGTAAGGCTTATTCTTGTCGTAGTCACTAGGAATATCAATGCGAACCGTGCGAGTGCCCTTGCTCCACTTGTATTCCCAGTATTTTTTTCCACCACCACGATCCTTAAAATCAATATTTGGAGCATCTTTGCCGCAACCACGGGAAGGAACAGGTTCATTCTTGAGGCCCCATCCAAAGGAATACTGAGGTCCAGCAGCAGGCTTTGTCTTAAATAAGTATACCGCAATAGTGGTATCAATCAAATTTGGAATGTCTACAACCATGGTATCATATCCAGCGGCTGTAACCTGAATTTTATCGGATTCGCCCACCTTGAGGAGAGTCTTCTTTACAGCGTTTGCACCCCAGGAGGCATTAAAGTCGCTTGTGGTGGTGAACTTAAAACTTTGAGTTGCATTACCCACGCGCACCTTTGCAAAATAGGTACCCTGAGCTTTTACAAAGCCTTCCAAATTAATGGAACCTGCTCCGGTAAAAGTTTCACTCATCACCTTGTTGCCCATCATGTCAAAAATTTGCACATGGAGAGGAGCATT
>JABUUT010000157.1 GCA_021443045.1 Fibrobacteraceae bacterium | reverse complement strand
CCAATGTGGTTAAGCCAAATCTTCCATTTTTAGGAAATCCTTCAGCTTGATATGCTTGACTGTACTTGTTGAATAATCCAGGTCGTCGTTGGTTATCAATATTTTTGAGCAAGAATTGTCTAGGCTTGAAAATGCTCCCATCTCCCGCTCGTAAGTAACTGGGTCCACAACAGAATAGGCAACCTGAATGTAATATTTCTTGTTCCCTTTTTCTGCACAAAAATCTATTTCCTGCTTATCTTGAAAGACCGTCAAATTATAGCCCATATAAAGCAACTCGTTGTAAACAATGTTTTCAAGATTATGAGTTATGTCAAAGCGGTTGTTCACCACCCTGATGGAATTGAACGCCACGTCTGCATTGTAGATTTTTTCAAAAAAGTTCAATTCCCTCTTAGCCTTTGTGGAGTATTGGCGAATGCTACTAATGATGTATGCCTCTTTCAAATAGCCCAGGTACTTTGTAATTGTATTCACGGAACATTCGGCAAACTGCGGTCTTATGATGTTGTAAATTGACTTGGCAGAGAATGTGCGTGCATTGGAAATCAACACGAAGTTGGCTAGCTTTTTAAAGAGTCCAGGTTTCTTTATCCTATAGCGATTGATGATGTCGTTCAGTACAATTGTTTGATCCAGATCGTTTAGATACTGACGTACAGCAGAATCGGAATCGAATTCAAAACGCTTAGGAAAGCCTCCATAAACTAGGTAATCCTGAATAGAAGCGGTTTTCCTAAGTTGACTGCAGTACTCCTCAATCTCCTTAAATATAAAAGGACGTACTTGAAAAGCGACATAACGTCCACTTAGTTCCCTGGTGAATTCCTTGGAAAGAAGTTTCGAGTTGGAGCCGGTAATGAAAACGGAGTTGTCGTGAAGGCGCAGGGTCTTGCAAGCAGAAGGCCAGTCCTCAACATTCTGGACCTCATCTAGAAAGACGAAGCACTTTCCTTTTTTTCTATTCTTCGCAACAAATTCCAGAAGTTTATCGCAAGTATCAATTGTGCTAGAAACTGCCCGATCTTCAAAGTTCAGGTATATGGTGTTTTTTGAATGATTTCTGATTTCGGAAAAAATCTGTTCCAAAACGATGGACTTGCCAGAGCGTCTAACGCCCGTGATGATCTTTATAAGGTCGCTATCGTAAAATTCACGTATAGGGGCGATGTATTTTTCGCGTAAAATCATGGAAATCCCTTTTTCAAGCCAACTGAAAACTTTATATAAATATATAAAAAGTTTTCAGTTGAATGAAAA
>JABUUT010000156.1 GCA_021443045.1 Fibrobacteraceae bacterium | reverse complement strand
TTATCTAAAATAGGTGCAAGTCTAAGCAGGTGACGGGCATCGACCCTATCCACCTTTTCAGCCATCTTGATTTCAAAGGCAAAGTAGCCCTGGGGCAGCTCAATTTACGATTATGAGCGATACCCTAAATGGCCTATTTAGTGGTAAAAGTCAATTTTATGCGTAATTTTAGACATTTAAGTTCTATTTTTGGCGTAAAACTTGGAATATAATTCCTGAATTCACGTTTTAATAAGCAATGTGGGCTTGGACCTCGTGCCCTCAATGCTGAAAGTTGATGGCTAAAATGGACCACCTGCAAAATCATGTGTCATGTTCATCTTTGTTTTCAGTAGTCGGTTATCAGTTGCCAGTTATCGGTTTTCAGCTATTAGTTTAAAGAATCACGAGCCTTTGGCTCGTTTTATAAATTGCGAGTCAAAAGACTCGCCAAACTATTTACCAACCACCAGCCACCATTTACTAACTACTCCTTTGGACTCATAACTCTAGGCGCTTACGCCGAACCTCATTACTGACAACTGATTGCTGAAAATCAGTTAGTCCTGGATGCAACGCAGAGAGTAGCCGAGGTACTTGTCGAAGTACTGGTCCGCGATAGCATCGTAGTAGTAGAAGTACTGGGTGTACGCGTTGTCGTAATTGCCCACCGAGGCACTCCAAAATTGCGTGATGCTGCCTTGGTTGACGAATTTGCCGTTGTAGCCGCGGCCCCCTGCGGGCAGCACAGAGAAACCGTACAAGTCAATGCCCTGTCTGTTTGCGTAGTTAGACCACTTGTCAGTAGATTTCAAGTAGGTGCCGGCCTTGAACCCACCGCCGATGGTGGTGTAAAGTGTGTCGTATTCCTCGTTGGTGGGTACGTGCCAGCCCTCGGGGCAAATTCCTCTGTGGGGGATGTTGGGGGTGCATTGGATGCCGTAGCCACATCCGAATCCTTGTATGTCTTCGTCATCGTCATATTTATAGTTTGGAACCTTATTAGCAGGATCCTCTTTACCCGCGCTGTCCATGGCGGCACTCCAAGTGTAGAGCCTGCCGTAGGTGTCGCAGTTACTCTTTTCACTATTGTAGCACCAACTGGTGGAGTCGTCTGTACAATACCCGTTATCAAAGTCGACTCCCTTGTAGGCGTAATTCAAGTTCTCCGCCATCCAAGTCTGGGTGCCGATGGTCACCGTCTTGTAGGTTTGGCCATCGCGGGTATCGGTCAACGTTCCGAATTTAACCCCTGTGGCATACCATTTACCGTTCTGGCATGTTA
>JABUUT010000155.1 GCA_021443045.1 Fibrobacteraceae bacterium | reverse complement strand
CGATTGAACAGAAGTTCCGCGCGGACATCGAAGCCCTGCACGCGGAAATGCAGGAACGTGAACGGCAGCTGCACGAGCAGTTCCGCATCGACATGGACGCTGTCCATGAAAAAATCCGTAAGGAAATGGAGGGATGCAATGATTAACGAAGACCTGTTCGAACGGGACGAGGACGAGAAGGAATTCGACTACTCCGAAGGCAAGCACGAGGGCAAGCACGAGGGCGAAGGCCACGAAGGCAAGCACGAAGGCAAGGACGAGGACGAGCACGAAGAGCACGAGGACGGAGAGTCCGAGGACTCCGAGAAGGTGCTCAACTACGAGCACGAGCACAAGGGCGAAGGCCACGGCTTCGAAGCGAAGATGAACAACATCCTGCTGCACAAGCTTGAAGGCATCATCCTTGAACTGCCGGAGGGCGAGTTCAACCGCGACACCATCCTGTCTATCATCCGCGGGCTTGCGGAATGAGGCTCCACAGATTCAAGAGCAACGGAAGCTACGTTCTGGGCGTGCTGAAGGATGACAAGGGCGGCACCTACTTTACCTGCGAGAATGCCGCCAAGGCCGTCCCGGACGGGGTGTACCGTGTGATTGTCAACTTGTCGCCCAGGTTCAACAAGAGGCTTCCCCTCCTTGTGTCCGATGCCGTACCTGCCGCCCGTGGGATAAGAATCCACACCGGCAACACGTGGATGGACTCCAACGGCTGCATACTCGTGGGCAACGGCTGCAGCCTCTCTACCGGGAGGCTCACCGACAGCGCGAAGGCCATGGAGCAGCTGATGGAAGCCGTCGGAGAACGGCTTGAAATTGCTACATTGTAGTATTGCATAATGTAATCAATATACCCCCGGTGTTCGCAGCACCGGGGGCTTCTTATTGTCACGCCTTGTTGCACCTTGTTGCACTTAAGTGCATCGATCGGTGAACGTGGCACACGTTGACCCGGCTTGACAGCCAGTCGCATCCGAAGGTGACCACGGCACGGTTGCGGCACCTTCGCCCGGTGACCGTGAGGCAGTCGCAGGTCGTGCCGATGCCTCTTATAGTGGGCAGCTCGTCAAGCACAAGGTTCATTGGCGACCTGGATTGTTGTCAAGTTGTTCCAAGCACTCCTTGAGCTTGTGCTCAAGCAGAATCTTCTCCCCCTCCAGCTGAAACACCTTGTTCTGCATCTGCAGGAGCCTGTCCTTGAGTCCCTCGTATTCTTCGAGGGGGACGGTCACGTAGTACGGTTCCGGGCTTGTCTGCCCCGGGTGCAACGGGTA
>JABUUT010000154.1 GCA_021443045.1 Fibrobacteraceae bacterium | reverse complement strand
CAAATTTACGCTCCCGCCCAACCCATGGAACTGATGATTCGCGACCTTCGGGGTGTGCTCTTGATGCACCGTCAAATCAACGGCCCTACGGCCATTCCCCTGGGCAATTTCCCTCGCACCAGGTTGATAGTGCAATTGAAGAACAGCATGGGTAAAAACATGCTATTGAAGGTGGTAAAATAAAAAAGCATGGCCGGTGGGTTGGACATGCTTTGTAGTGTTTTTATAGAGAGAAATTCTTAATCGTTGTCTTGATTTTGGGCTATTTTAAGAATGTAGTGCTCACAATTTTCTTCAGTTTCTTCTTCTTGGCACCGGGTGTCATAGGTAAAGTAGAAGGTTACTTCATTCTCGTCTATGGTAGTGGTTACGGTGTAGTCAAAATATTCATCTGAATTTTTGAACGCTTCTTGTTGTTCCTGGAGAATTTCTTCCTCGGTACCAAGATTTACATATACTTCTCCACCAGCAATGTATTTTGTTACATAAAATTTCCCATCATCGGAATTGGGTTCGGCTTTGTTAATGAAAAAATGAACAAATTTGCCGATGTCCATGGTTCCTTCTTGGAAGGTGATTATCATGGTATCGCCATCCAGAATATTGGATGCTCTATAAATGGTGGTTGAAGAGAGTCCGTCAAGGTCTTTAAGATCGTTTTCTGAGAGTTTGGCGTTTGCCAAAGCTTGGTCTATGGTGCCAAGGCGTCTCATGGAAGAACTATTTGCTTTTGTACTGGTATTTGCTCCATCCTCTGCAATGGCTGGGTTAGATGATATGCTGCTACTGTCATCGCTGCAGGCTACCATTGAAAAGGCGGTTGCTAAAGCAAATAAAAATGGAAATAGTTTTTTCATTGTTTTTTCTCTTATTACAATTTTTAATATAATTGAAAAGTCGCCTAGTGGCCGAAAAAAGTTGTATGTCAAAAAAAATTTGCAAACCACAATAAGAAGTATAATTTTTGTAATAAAAAAAACAATTTTATGGAGCCTGCTATTGCCTTAAAGTGCACTCTAGGTGTTATATTTATTAAAGCATTACTCCAATGAGTTAAATATAACTTAAAAAGGATTCTCATGGCTTGTTTGATTGTTCCGGGCTCCGAAGCCCTTATTGTCACGGCTCTTTCCATTGCCCTTGAAATGAATGCAAAGGCAAAGAGTGAATCAGCTAAACTTAAGATGGCAACAGCTGATTTTGCCAACGCCCAACTTCCCCTGCACAAGCGCTTAAGGAGCCTTTCGGCCATGCTATGGATTGTAACAGCCCTCCTTGCAGTGGAGCACATTTACAATGGAGAAATCGTATTCCATTACCCCTTCCTTAC
>JABUUT010000153.1 GCA_021443045.1 Fibrobacteraceae bacterium | reverse complement strand
AGGCAACCGTCGCCCTGGGTGAATTTTTCACCTTCCAGACGTTCCAGCATGGGCTTGTAATGCTGGTTTGCTACGGAGGGTTTTTCGGCCACCAAAAGAATCATAGTGGCAAAGATACGAATTTTTCGTTGAAAAATTTTGTGTGTTCGTTTGCGATGCAGTGTCCGCGCTCGTAAATCCACAGGTGGCAATCTTCGTCCACTACCTCGTAGTCGGATCCGCCATTGAAAACGTTGGCAACCCCATACACCTCATGGTCTTTGCAGATGGCGACCTTGCTGCCAAGAACAATGGACAAGTTCAAGCAGGCCTGCTCCAGAATGTCGATGGCGATATCCTCGCTTTTCATCGCAAATTTGCTGGAGTCCTGGGGGTTGAATTTTAAACCCAGGTTTTCGAAATCCTGCTCGATCCAATGGGTTTTTTCGCCCAATTCGGTACCTGAGGAAATGCGGCCGTTGACGGTGTATTCGTGTTCCATGAGAGAAAAAATAAAAAAGGGCGTACCAGTAAAATTCTGTGGCAGCAAAAAAATATTGACAAATCATTTTTTTTTTTAGTTTTGTTCCAAAAAATGGAGGTAATATGAAAACTTGTAAAATTGGTAAACTCATTTTGTGCCTTGTCTATGCCGTTGTTGTTTGCTTGGCCTTTGTCGCGTGCGGAGAAGAAAATGCTTCGGGAACGAGTGAAAGCAATGCAGCAAACATTGCGTGCGAGCAAGAAGGTGCCATAGATACTCTGCTTGAGGGGAATGCAAAGTATGGTGCATATTATTTTGTCGAATGCAAAGAAGGAAAATGGGAGCAGATATCTCAATTTGAAATCACGTGCGGTGTACGCGAAAATCCTCAAGAGGGAGATTCCTGCTCTTTTGCTGAAATAGTAGGCTATTTCTATCAAATGAGACATTACTACTATTATCTGTACCACGACAATGCATGGGAAGAGGTTGCTTATAAAGACTTTAAATTTGGCGATTGTACTGAAGAAAACGAAGGTGTCGTTGATAGCGTCATGGAAATGAGTAAAGGAAATATTGTTTCTGATTATTACAAATGCCAGGAAGGCTCATGGGACCTTGTCAGCAAAATGGCTTATATATGCGGCGCGAAGCAGAATCCTCAAGTTGGAGACACCTGCAGAATTTCAGCGAGTTCATTAGAATCTGGTTACTTTGTGTATGCTGATACTGGATGGGTGGATGTTGGATATGAAGTGTTTTATTTGGGAGAATGTTCTGAAGAAAAAGAAGGGATTGTTGATTCTATTGTAGTAGGTGGCGAAACATCTTATGAACAGTGTACTGATGGCAAATGGAATTATCTTACTTCTTGGGAATACAGAATACTACATTATTTGGGAG
>JABUUT010000152.1:1758-3124 GCA_021443045.1 Fibrobacteraceae bacterium | reverse complement strand
GAAAACTTCACCGGAAAAGAGAAAGACGACGAAACCGACCTGAACTACTTCGGCGCAAGGTATCTGGACCCCATGCTTGGTTTGTGGATAAGCGTGGATGCCAAAAGACAGTTCAGCAGTCCGTATTTGTACATGGGTAATGGATTTAATCCGATAACAGGATTTGATCCAGATGGAAACCGTGCTTATGTGGAAATTGATGGAACTACAGTCAATATAACTATTCCTGTTATTTTTACCTATGAAAATAAGCCATGTCCATTAAATATTCAAAAGGACGTTATGGCGGCGATGGAAAAGGGCCTCTCTGGAAAATTTGGCGAATATGATGTGAAGACGACGGTTGTTAGAGGCGCGTATAAGGGGATGATGGCCAATGAAATTACTATCCAATCGGGAAACGGACGGGCTTTTGCCAATAGAATTAATGGTACAGCAACTCTGTTTGAAGGTGTGGGAAAAGAGAGCTTTAAATATACTAGTGCTCATGAAGGAGGACATTTAGTTGGTTTAGACGATAAATATGTTGGAAAAAATATTCCTTTTAAGGGCTATGAAGATAATTTAATGGGCAAACATGGAGAATGGGATTTAAAACCAAGTCAAGTTGAAGAAATTTTTAATCATCCAGAAAATGAAATTCATGAAGCGGAATAATGATATGTTTTTGCTATTGCTAATCTTTTTCTTTTTGACTGGATGTCAATCTGAAGAAATTTATGCAGTTCGTGGATGTGGATTTTCTCTGTCAATCCCCAAGTCATATCACTTGAAAATAAATGATACAAACATGGATGCTTTAGGATATGTTGTGTACGATGAAAACCAACAAACTAAATTTACAATTGGGGCTTTAAATGCTCCAACAACGTTAAACTACTTTGATTTGGAAGAGAATCCATTAACAAAGGAATTTAAACTTAAAGGAAAGTTTTTTGATAAATACAATGAAATGGGGCTAGGAGATAATATTGTCACTTTGATTTATGGGTCAAATGTTAATGAATTTCCCCTTTACATCCGGGTTATGTATTCTACAGACGTAGTTGATTCTAACGAAATTGAAAAAATACTTGCTACGCTTTCTGTTGAAAAAGAACTCTCGTCTTCTGAATATTGCCGATGAAATCAATAGAATTCACCATGGAGAATAGCACGAACGACACGCTGCAACTTACGCGGGATTGCGGCGGCCTGGGCACGATGCTGCGGATGGCATACGACGGATCCGGCAGACGCATCTCCAAGGCCCGCCTGTGCAATATTGGCGACGACAACTGGGAAACTGCGCTGGTGACCCATTACAACGGCATCGGGACGGAGGTCCGAGAAAACTTCCACAACGGCTCACTGAACAACACGAAGG
>JABUUT010000152.1:0-1423 GCA_021443045.1 Fibrobacteraceae bacterium | reverse complement strand
AGCAACCATGGTGCCCGCTTGCTTGATCCGATGCTTGGTTTATGGATATCTGTTGACCCTGCACGGCAATTTGCAAGTCCGTATTTGTACGCCGGGAACGGGGTGAACCCAATTGGTTTTGCGGATGAATTTGGGGCTTATATGGTTAGAAAGCGGGGTGGTCGTTGGGAAATAAAGACTTTCTCAAAGGCTGAGGCTGTAACCGGATGGCTTGTAAGAGATGTTCCAGGAGTTATATTCTCATTCCTTCCTAGTCCAATTGGAGTATTTTATGGCGCTGCGAAAGCAGGGATTCAAGACTACAATGCGGGTTCATCGAGCAATTCAATGATAAATGCGTTAGGAACATCGACTAACTTTGTGACAAATTCGGCGCGGGATGCCGTGATTAGTGGCAAATACACGGCAGGAAGTGCTTTCGGAACTTTGTTTTCTGCTTTTGATGCCAAATTAGGTTATGATAATTTAAATAGTTTAGTTGACTCTCCTGAATTTATAGCAAAGTTCGAAAGTAGAATGGTCAGTAATGGAGGTACAGATTACAATTCTTTTGATTCATACGAGGCTGCCGATGCCTATGCTCAAAAAATAATGAATCAACAGTCCTACGAGCCTAATGGCGATGTATCCGTAGGAGATATAAGTTGTGATAATTGCCAAGATTGATTAAAAGGATGCAAGATGGGAAAAATAGGCATAGCAATTTTTTTGTTAGTGATTAATGCTATTATAGGAATCGTTATAGGAGGACTAGATGATTTATTTGACTTCTTTTTCCCTTTTGTTGTTATTTCCGCTATTGAAATTCTATTTATTGTTGTCTTGGATAAAAAAAACACATATCAAGCAACATTGGATTTATTTTCATCAAAGAATAGTCGCGATGATTCCGATGAATTTGACGAAGCCTTGGGATTAAAGGAAAAAGAAAAAACTTTTGATGAATGGGTGAAAAAATAGGACTTAGCATAGGTGCAGCCCTTATGAGAGGCACTTATGATTCAAAAGATGACATCAGCAAAGAATTTGATGAAATGCTTGCTAAATAGTTTGTCTTCTAAAAGTGTTTTATGTTCATGAAATTTGCTTTATGGCATGTTCTTTCGATTGTCTTTGGGGGGATATTGATATTCCTTAACCAGGTGGGTGTAGGAAATATTCCTCATAGGGCTCTATCATACAGTAAAGTAATCGCAGACCTTCCGTATACGTTTATTGCCGGGAGTATTATTGCGTACGGCTTTGTCACGATACTCAAGAAATAAAAGGATTGTTCATCCCCTCACAACCAGGCATCACTTACCCCCAAGCACAATATTTCATTTTTGTTTTCATGCATGCATACTTTCTACGATTCCGAGGGAAATCTGGTCGAGGACCGTTCCAAGGGCCTGAAAATTTCCTATGATTGGAGAGGTATGCC
>JABUUT010000151.1 GCA_021443045.1 Fibrobacteraceae bacterium | reverse complement strand
GCCTGTATTTGACCACCCGCATTTTAGACTTTAAGCCCTTCAAATTTTTGAAGGAAGTTTTGCCCTCGGTGCTATTGGTAACTATGCTAAGTACTGCCATTAGTTACTTTGTCCATTATTCCATGTGCGAAGGCCCGCTTCGTTTGGTTGCTGTTGTTGCCGTTTCTGCCGTTAGCACCATTACATTCGCCTTGATGTTCGGGGTAAAAAAAGAAATCCGCACCCAACTGCTGAACGCCATGAAAAATAAACTCGGGAGGAGTAGGTAATGACAGAAAGAAACTCCTATTTTGATATGCTTCGAGGCATTGCCATTGTGATGGTTGTTGCTATTCACTGTTTCGGCTTGGTCTACAATGCCGAAAATTTTGATGGATTGGCTTTTGTGGTGCGAAATCTATTAAATTGTGCCGTACCTATTTTTTGTGTTTCTTCTGCATTTTTTCTTTTCCCGAAAGACTTGTCGGGCAAGAATTATATCGCCTTCTTAAAAAAACAAGTCGCGAGGGTGTATTTGCCCATGCTGTTCTGGAGCCTTGGTTGGCTGGCCTTGGATTTGCACAAGGGAAAAGCAATCGGGACGGGATTAGTCAAACTATTTACCTGCGATTATAGCGTATACTACTTTGTTGCTGTTATAATCCAATTCTACATACTGCTGCCGTTATTCCAGAAAATTATGAAGGGGAATAAAGTTAATTTATTTATACTTTTATCTTTACTTGCAACTACGGCTTACATGGCTATTTATTCCTATGTTATCAAGGGAATTTATCATGTTGAATTGCCTTTGCTGCTTTATGCAGGCCCCATTCTTTGCCATTTAGTTTATTTTGTGCTGGGAAACTCTCTTTCGAATAAAAAGGTGTACTCCGTTAAACTGTTCCTTGGCATTGCGGTATTCTCTATTATTGCCATGTGTATCGAATCTCACTATTTAATGGGGCAATCTGGTTTTCCTGTTGGCTTGGGGATTAAAGCATCTTCAGTGTTATACTCCCTGTCTGTTTGTGTGGTTCTTTATTCTATTCGAGGGTATGTAAAAGGAAGGTTGTCTGCGTTATTGCAAACTTTGGGGCGGTTCAGTTTTGGTATTTATTTAAGCCATGTCTATTTTATTCAGGTTTTGCATAAAGTAGTGAACAAATGTATAGCCCCCCCCCTGCAAGAACACTCGTCACCACTGCTTAATTTATTCGTATGGTTTGTAATCGTGTGTATTGTTGTTGCTATGGATTATGGGTGCCTTTACGTTGTAAAAAAATGTGTGCCCAATTTTTCAAAACGTTTTATCGGTGTGTAACATGAACATTCCTGTAAAAATTTGCTCTAGTTGTATGGCATGCGTGAATGTGTGTGCCCGTGGTGCTATCGAAATAGTGCAAGATGGCGAAGGTTTTTATCGCCCAAACATCAATGAAGATTTGTGTGTTCAATGTGGTGCCTGTGAAAAGGCTTGCCCTTGGGAAACCTTGGTAAAAAATCCCAATGGCAGTTCTGCT
>JABUUT010000150.1 GCA_021443045.1 Fibrobacteraceae bacterium | reverse complement strand
TTAGAAGTTAGGCAAAATTTCCAGGCTGGCATCACCTCGATTTTTCCAAAGTCATCTTCTTCTACTTTTGTTTCTCCATTAGTCAACACAAGGCGCCTTTTGCAGGGAAGAACTTTTGTAATTTTCCCAAGGGCCTTCATTTCTCGTTCATAAGTGGAGGCGGCACCAGAAATATTGTACGATACCTGAATAGCTAATTCCTCTTCGGGAATGTAGAAATCCACTTCCACTTTATCGCTGTAGAAAAACACTCTTTCATTATCGAGGTCATGCCCATAGCGCCTGAAAAGTTCCAAAGCCACCAGGTTTTCGAGCAACGCCGATTTATTGTCTATTAAGAACAAATCAAGAATTCCGTTATCCACAAAATAATACTTGCAGTTTTTTTCCTTATCAGCAAAAGCGGCCGACATATTCCGCAGGCGCAGCACAACCCAAGCATCTTCTGCGGCCTCAATATACTTGGCAACGGTCGGCATGGAGACTTTACCACCAACAGACGAAAGCACATTTGCCATTCTGTTGTACGAAACCGGCTGGCAAACATTTTCTGCCATTTTTCGAAGCATCAAACGGAGTAGATTCGGGTTGCTGACCTTGTTTCGCAAGGCAATGTCGCTCAAATATATTTTTTGAAATGTGCTGCTCAGGTAATCCCGTTTCACCGGAAGATCAACCGATTCCGGAAGCCCGCCCCACCTTAAATATTCCTCCCAATTTTGAAAAATGCGACCGCGACTTTCTGTGGCAAGTTGCGACACCTCATCAAAGGGAACCTGGAATTTTTTCATGTATTCCGCAAAACTATAGGGAAACACCTCTGTTGCCAAGTAACGCCCGCCCAAGGTCGTCATAATTTCAGAGGACAGCATCTTCGCGTTGCTGCCGGTAATCCAGACCTTGTATTTGGCATCGGCAAGCCTGCGGGCAAATTTTTCCCATCCATCGATATTTTGCACCTCGTCCAAAAAAAGCCAGGGCCGCACACTAGACAATTGGGCATGACATTCCAAAATCGATTCAAAGTCTTCAACGACAAAACCTGCAAGACGGTCATCCTCGAAATTCAGGTAAAGCATTTCGCCCCAACCATGCCCCTGAACTAAACATTCCTGCATTTTTTGATACAGCATAAAGGACTTGCCCGCCCTACGGACCCCGACAAAAACACGACAGTCGAAACCCAGAGGCAACTCTCGACGCACTATCCTGTAACGCTCCACATCCCTTTGATTGGAGACCATAACTTGCTTAAGGACTTCTTTATCAATCATTTTTCAAATTATTATTTTGAAATTCATGTTAAATATACAAAAAAATGGTTTGAAAAACATTATTTTTTGAGGAAATAAAGGTTCATCAGCAATTGTCCGTGGAAAGAAATACTTATACAAGCCATCCCATCCACAGTTATGGAGTTGGTCATCCGGGAGGGAGCGCCGCGACCGATAGGATCCAACGCTTTTTAGACCCTATCGCTGCGCTCCAGGGTGACAGTAGATAGCATCATCTGTTTTAGCTCTATT
>JABUUT010000014.1:84354-86589 GCA_021443045.1 Fibrobacteraceae bacterium | reverse complement strand
CATAAACTTCATCATCTACCTTGTACACAACATAGTGCTTGTTCACTGTAAATGTCCCCGTCACAAAAACGTCTTCGTCGGGCATGGCGGCAGGCAGTGCGCTCCATCCGCTAAAGGTGTAGCCCGTCTTTGTAGGTGCATCTGGCGCAGTAATTGTGGTCAAATCCGTGCCATAGGCAACATCCGCAACGGTCTGGTATTCTTTTCCATCTACCTTGTACACAATGTTGTGCTTGTTCACAGCAAATGTCGCTTTCACTACCACATTGGCATCGGGCATGGTGGCAGGTACACCCGCCCATCCGCTAAAGGTGTAGCCGGTCTTTTGGGGTTCGACGATAGATGCCAAACCCTGGTTGTAAACATAGCTAAGGCTTTCATAGTAGAAAATTGAGTAATCCTCGCTACCTGTCGTCAAATCCTTACCGTAAGGAATATCAAAAACTGCCGCATATGCAAATTTATCTACATTGTAGTAAATATGATGCTTGTTCACTGTGTAGGCCGCGTACAACTTTATCAATCGATCTTCATCATCGCATTCAAAAAAATCGCCGCAGTTGATTTGATCCGAAATTGCCTTTGTAAAATCAAACTTATACTGTGGGTAATTCTCCGGGTTTTTCATGACACTTGGATCATAAGTTTCATACCAGCCTGCAAATGTGTAACCTTCGCGAGTTGGATTAGTCGCAGGAGCCGACACGGATTCCCCCTTCTTCACAGAAACGCGTTCTCCGAGTTTAGTGGACCCATCATAATCATAATAGTCGACGGAATAAAGCGGAATAAAACTGGCGTAGATGGTGGTATCGCTTTTTATCTTTAATATACCCCCAAACACTCTTTCGTCATCATCAAAAAATGGTTGACCGCGGTCAAATACACAAGTCCCACTTTTATTTTTCCAGCATTCAAAATCATAATCAGCCCTATTGCTGTAACCACGTTTTGGCTGCGCACGCAAATACACATCTGCATCATAATAAGCAAAGCCCCGTTTTTCTACTTCAAAGCCTTGGAGCCATTGACTATTGTTAAAATACACGCTTGAAATCCACTGCTTACCATGGGTGAGGTTTTCTGTAGGTTCCCATTTCACCAAATACTGCATATTCAATTTAATTTCTGGAGTGTAGAGGGTGTCCGTCGACCCATCCTTGTACATCGCAAAGCGAAGCCTTGCGTATCCGTCAGTTGCCAAAACATGTTTTATATTCCCTTGACGAAATGTTATGGTTTTGGTTGTTTCTTTTTTAAAATTATACTTGGTATAGCTCGCTAATGAGTCTGGGGCTTTGGCCCACTTTTTACCGTCATAATATTGAAGATCGCCCTTAGTGGTGTCCCCATCGGGATTCGCAGTAAAACGGATTTTTATGACGTCCTCACTGCGGATAAAGTCATAATCTTTCGGGTAGTCGTCAGCAGTGTAAGTCGCATCAACACCATCGTGAGTGTAAGAGGAGACATTCCAAGATACAGAACCAGGGGTAGGGAAAAAATCAGCAAAAGCCGCATAACTCATTTTACAATTATATGTTGTTGAGTTCATAAGCAGCTTGTCGGCAACCTTATATTTTCCATAGTCATTGCTCCAATATTCATAATTAGCAAGAGCAATACGGAAATTATTAAATTTTGTATTCTTTTTTAAAGAATCCAAAACACGCTCTAATTTAAAAGTGAAATAATTTGTGTAGAGAGTAACAGCCGACACTGAAAATTCTTCCGTATGCTCATGCAATAATGTTGATTCGCTGTGCCCCTCAGTTCGAAAATACCCATAATCATAATGTGGTGTCTTATTCTTAACAAGCTCCCAATAAGATGTAGCCTTGTCAGCTCCAAAAATGTGCAAAGTAAAGCGTCTCTTTAGATTTCTATCAATCGAGTTCCGCTCTTCCAAAAGCAATTCCTTTTTACTCGAATTAAAAGAGAATTTTATAATTATCACTGTCCGCTAAAAAATTTTTCTCGAAGACAGTTGCCGAATATGCCCCGTTTAAGCCGATAAACGGGATTTTTTCGTTTGCGAGCCCCCTCCTTTTTTAGAGAGGCAGTTCCAGTTGGTCCGTAGGCGGCGAGAGGCCGCCCACACGGCTTCTGCGGGCCACCTGCTCCGGGTTCTCGAAGAAGCTGAGCATGTCGTAGTAGTACATCAGCGACTGGCGTAGCAGGGCCACGAAGTTGGAATAAAACCACTTTCGCTTCAGCTGGGCCTTAATTACCGAG
>JABUUT010000014.1:81499-83192 GCA_021443045.1 Fibrobacteraceae bacterium | reverse complement strand
GTTAAACTCACCCTTTAAGTGCGTCTATTTCCAGCTTGTAGATGAGCTGTTTTCTGTCCGTATCTTTTTTTAGGAACATCATCATGTATATAGGCATATAGATGACGTTTTCCTTGATTTTCAAATTGCCGTCATAAAAAACAAAAGCCCGCTTGATTCCATAGATGTTTGTTCCCAAAACATTTTTTAGAGCGTTGTGCCGATTGTAATCTTTGCCCGATTTGATTTCGACAGGAATCACTTCGCTATTTTTTTCAATAAGGAAATCAATTTCGCCCTGCTTTTTGCTATTAAAATAAAAAAGATCAAAGCCGTGAGCATGAAGTTCCTGGGCTGCAAAATTTTCAAAGATGGATCCAAAGTTGATGTTTGTTTCTTGGTTTAAAATTTTAATTTGTATTTGATTATCATATTGGCTGGCTAAAAGCCCCACATCGGAACTAAAGAGTTTAAACAAATTTGTTGACTTGGAAAGCACAAGGGGAACTTTAGGTTCGCTGGCACAAAAAGTTGGGAGTGCCACGCCAGCCTCCTTGAGCCAAATAAAACTGTGTTCGTATCGTGAAAATTTAAAATGTTCATTTAGATTCTTTAATACAAATCGTTTGTTTTTAGAATTCAATTCTGCCGGGATTAGACCAAAAATTTCTTCGATGTAAAGTTTATGGTTAATATCGTATTTTGAAATATCTTTTTTATACAAATTAACAATACTTTTTTGTGCATCCAAAACATGCTGTAAATTGTTTGTATCCTTGTACCGTTTCACGACTTCGGGCATTCCACCTACTAGTAAGTACAAATTAAATACTTTCATCATTTGAGAATGAACCAGCTCATCGACTGCTATTCGTTTTTCAAAACAATTTCTTAGGGCATTGATTACATTGGGGCTAACACCAACAGCAAAGGCAAATTCTTCCAAATCAAGGGGATACATTTCCTTGATATCGAGAAATCCAACTGGAATGGACCGAACATCTTTAAGTTCCACTCCCAACAGCGAGCCACTTAAGATATAGCGATAGGAGCCTTCTTCCACAAGAAATTTAATGGCCGTGGCAATATCTGCACACTCCTGTATTTCGTCAAAAAAAATGAGGGTTTTGCCTTTGACCAAGTCCTTCCCCACAATAGACGAAAGCCGAAGCAAAAGGTCTTTGGCATTGGAGGCTTTTTCAAAAAGCATTCTCATTTCCTTGTTTTCGAGAAAATTAATTTCAACGAAATGTTTAAAATGCTTTTTTCCGAAATTACGAATACTGAATGTTTTGCCTATTTGGCGGGCTCCCGTGAGCAACAAAGCCTTTCGGGGAGTTTTCTTATAAAATTTTTCGAGGAACGAGTCTATTTTCCGAGCTATCATAAGTCCTCCACCCTTAAAAACACATAAAAAACGAGTGATTTGTCCGTTTTTCTAACATAAAAATATAAAAAATTATCCGTTTTTCCAACATTTTTTAGTTTTTTTTGTCCGTTTTTTCATTTATTACAAAATCAATAATGTTATTCGCGATTATTCAAAATTTTGGGAACATCAACGACAATCAACCCAAATTTCCTATATTTCCTTGCATGACTCGTAGCGACAAGATAAAATTCATCGGCGACACCCTGGACGAACTATTCCCGAACCCGCCCATCCCCTTGAATTTTAGCAGTCCCTACACCCTGCTCATCGCAGTTCTTTTAA
>JABUUT010000014.1:65629-77922 GCA_021443045.1 Fibrobacteraceae bacterium | reverse complement strand
CTGGAACACAAGTTCAATGATGGGAAGCCCCGCCACGACGCCGTCTTCTTTTGCAATCAGGCGTGCGTGCTGTTTCTGGTCTGCGGGAATGGTCCATGCGCTGGTCACATCGCCCGTGCGAACATCTTCGGAAAGAGCCAAGCGGATCATGGTCAAGGCATCTTCTTTCGGAAATACTGGAGTGGAATTGTCGCCGTACATAATTGGTGGTTGGTGATTGGTGGTTAGTGGTTGGTGGGTTACTGGGCACCCTTACCGGTTAGGACAACATAAACCGTTCGCATTAGAATCTGAAAATCCAAAAGCAGACTCATGTTTTCATAATAGTACATGTCATACTGCAATTTAATTTGTACATCCTCAATGCTGGTGTCGTAATGGTGGCACACCTGAGCCCAACCTGTAAGGCCGGGCTTGATTTTTAAACGGCTAATGTAAAAAGGGATTTGTTCACGCAACTTTTCAATGAACACAGCACGTTCTGGGCGAGGCCCCACCATGCTCATGTCCCCCTTGAGCACACAGAGAATTTGTGGAAGTTCGTCAATTCGGGTTTTGCGTAAAAAACGTCCTACTCGGGTAATGCGGGGGTCGTGCTTAGTAGCCCACTGGGCCCCAAATTTTTCGGCATCGGTGCGCATGGTGCGAAACTTGTACACCGTAAAGGGCTTACCATAAAGTCCAATACGTTCCTGGGAGTAAAAAATAGGGCCTCCATCATCCAACTTAATGGCAAGAGCCGCAAGCAGAGAAAATGGAAGAGAAAAAAGACCTATAACAACACCAAAAACAATGTCTAAAGCCCGCTTTACCCGTACCTGCCAAGGAGGCATGGTGAATGCAAAAAGTTCCTGCAGGTCAAAACCGTATACCAAATTGGCCTTATAATGCCCCGTAACCACATTGTACAATTCAGGAACAACATAGATGTGCACACGCAGGTTGCAAAGCCACACCAGCACGCGGGTAATTTCTTGGGGAGAGTTGCTTTCGTGGGCAATGATAATGCCAGATACTCCATATTTTTTAACAATGGAAGCTAAATCGGCATATTTACCAAGAACCGGGAAACCAGCAAATTCGTGATCCATCACCTGAAAGCGTTCATCCACAAAACCGATAACACGCTGGCCACGCTGAGGATTTTTTGCCAACGCAGCCGCAATACGCTTGCCCGCTTCGGTAGCCCCCAGCACAAGCACATTGTTGGCTCCATAACCTAAAACCAGCAACCCCCGCAAGCACAAATAAATGAACATGCGAAAAACAACAACAAGAGTTAAAGCTAGAGCGGTATAAACAAAAATCCAAGGAAAGCGGGAACCATACAGGTACCCCCCACCCACCAAAGGCTGGTTGGTAAATATACGGCCCAAAAATTCAGCACCAAACAGGCAAATAATAACAAGCGCAAGCCCCACCACCACTGCACGTATCACCCGCAGTATTTGGTGGGAACGAGAGAGCAAAAGCCAGGAACGATAGAGTCCAGCACAAGTAAACAAGAAAAGCCAACCCACATTTAAAACAACACCCATTTCCCAATAATCAGAAAAGGTCTTGCTTGGATTAAACTTGTCTACAATCCAACCACTATAAAACTGCACCCAAAAGGCCAATGCAAAACAGATGGACAAAGCCACAAAGTCCGACAAGACCAACAGGATGCGTTCTAGTGTAGTTGCTCGAATCATAATGAATTCCTCGGCAAAATTTAAGCCAAGAAGCGAATGGTCTGGCTCTTTTCCACAATTTCGGGAAGAGCATCAATGGCATCCACAGCCTTGGAAGCCTTGCTGTCGGTCACCTTTTCAGTAATCACAACAATGCTGACCTTTCCTGGGTCCTTAACATTCTTCTGAATAATGGTTTCAATGGAAATGTTGTTTTCGGCAAGAATTCCTGTAATCTTGGCCAGCACTCCACAAGCATCACGAGATGTAAAGCGGAAATAGTAACGGGCTGAGGTTTCGGAAATAGGAACCAGAGTAGCGGAATTCTCCACATTGAACCAGCCCATGGGGAGGGCTTCCCGCTTGCCCAGGTCCGTGGAACGGGCCAGGCTGACAAGGTCAGCCACCACAGCAGATGCTGTGGGCAAGCGACCGGCACCGGCACCAGTCTGAAGGGTTTCACCCAAGTTGTCACACTGGAGGAACACCGCATTTAAAACACGGTTAACGCTGGAGAGCAAGTGGTCTTGTGGCACAAAGCAAGGATGAACGCGAGCGTCTACGCGGTTTCCTTCGCGATTGTAGATACCCAAAAGCTTAATGGTGCAGCCCAACTCCTTGGCAATGGCAATATCCAAAGCCGTAATCTTGGAGATGCCTGTTACATGAATCTTTTCAAAATCCACGCGATGTCCACTGCAAAGGCTGGCCAAAAGGGCAGTCTTGTGGGCTGAGTCAATGCCCTCAATATCAAATGTGGGATCGGCTTCTGCAAAGCCCAACTTCTGGGCATCCTTAAGAACCACATCAAAGTCCAGGCCTTCGTCAGCCATGCGGCTAAGAATATAGTTGCAGGTGCCGTTAATAATGCAGCTTAGGCTCTGAACCGTAGAACCCACCAAGCCTTCTTGCAAGGAACGGATTATAGGAATACCTCCGCCTACTGCAGCTTCAAACAAAACATGAAGACCATTCTTGGCTGCCAAGGGGAAAATTTCATGACCATACTTGGCAAGGAGGGCCTTGTTAGCCGTAACCACATGCTTTCCATTTTCGAGGGCAGCCAAAATCCACTTGCGAGGCATGTTGTAGCCACCTGCCAATTCCACAAGAACATCAATGTTTGGATCGGCAATCATTTCGTCGGCATTGGTAGATGTTTTATACCCCTTAGCCTTGAAGGGAGCCACTTCCTCATCGGACTTGGCACAAATACATGCCAGCTCCATTTCCACGCCCAGCTTTTCCTTGTATTCAGGAATTTTCTGTTCTAAAATCTGAATTACACCACCACCAACGGTACCTGTACCAATCAAGCCGATACGAAGCATATAATATCTCCAATTAATGTTTTACACCTACAAGATAGCAAATAGCGACTTTTTTGCCTATTCCATTGTAAAAAAAAGGCAATTATATTTTATATTATGGCCATGGGTCAAGAAACATCCACTCCATCTATTGATTCCTTGCTCACCGAGCAACGGTTAAAAAACATTGTCTACCCTGCCCATCTTTTTAGGGCAAGGCTTAATGAAGAATTTTTGAGGGCAAACCGCACCCGCAAACCCTTCCTGTATATTAAAATTTTTGCAAACCAATACGATTTTCTAGGTTGGGACCGCCCTAGCAAGACTGTTGAAAATACATGGCGCATTAGCGTGCTCACACTGTTTTCACACCTTCGCTTTATCGACGTTCTTGGTTTTCTGACTAACGAAAATGGCATTGGCATTATTCTGCTAAATTCCGATTTAACCACCTTGGAAAACATACGCAAGGAAATCCTCCACAAGCTTAATGACGCAGGCCTCATTCAGGCTTTGCGCCACAAGCCCAGTAGGCCCATTTTTAAGGCCTACCTTTACACAGGGCTTCAAGAAAAAGAAAATCTGGAACTTACAGACAAAATTGACAATTTCAACAGCACCAACGGCAGTTTCTTTGCCCTGGACCGATTAAACCTGGACCAAATATGGAAGCATCCTCATAAAATTCGGTTCCGCCACATTATTAAACGCACCGTCGATTTAACCTGCACCAGCTTTGCCATTCTTGTCAGTTCTCCGATACTACTTTTCTGTGCATTGGCTGTAAAAATCAGCGACCCTTCGGGCCCGGTCATATTCAAGCAAACCCGAGTTGGAAAAAACGGAAAGCTCTTTACTATGTACAAATTCAGAAGCATGTACACCAACGCTGAAGAACGTAAAAAGGAGCTTTTGGCCCAAAATGAAACTGGGGGAAAAACATTCAAGATGAAGAATGACCCCCGCATTTATCCTTTTGGAAGAGTGCTTCGAAAATTCAGCCTAGATGAACTTCCTCAATTTTTTAACATCATCAAGGGCGACATGTCTATTGTGGGCCCACGGCCGCCCATTCCGTCCGAAGTGGCGGAATACGAGCCCTGGCACAGAATGCGGCTTTCCGTTACGCCAGGTCTCACTTGCATTTGGCAAGTGAGCGGTCGCAGCAACATTCCCTTTGAAGGCCAGATGCGCCTAGACAACGACTACATTCGTGGCGACGCAAAAATTGGCGAAGACCTAAAGCTAATCTTAAAGACATTCAAGGTTGTATTCAAAGGCGACGGCGCCTACTAGTCCAATTTTTAAAGATACCCTTTATACAAAAAATCCGGCGGCACAAACCGTCGGATTTTATTTTTTTAAGCCTCTTGAAAGAGAATTCTAAAAAAATCTCTAAGCCTCTTCTTCCAAAGCTTCCTTGTACTCGTCCACCGTGGCAATATATTCGTCTATCATGTCGGCCTTAGAATCCAGGTGGGCCAAAATTTGGTCTAGATGCTCCTTCTTGAAGGTGGCCTTCAACTGGCGGGAGGCGCGGCCCCTGTACCCCCAGTCCTTCAAAAGTTCATCGGTAATTACAAAGGAGTCGTCCATGGAAACAAAACGCATAGGGCCGTAGCAGGCGTAGTTGTGTTCCATTTGCATACATTCGGGTTCTGGCAAATTGGGGTTTGCCATGTAGCGCTGGATATGACGAGTACGAACATCCTTAATCTTGTCTACACGCATGTAGCCCATAATCAAATACTTGTTGCGCATTTCAGAGTCGCTTAAGCCTTCGTAGCGAGTGCCAAACAAAATGTAACGACTCTTGCCCTTGACAATAGCATTAATGGGTTTTGCATTGCAGCAACTCATAAGACCGTAAGTGCTGGTTTCATAGTTTGGTTCGTAAAAGAATCCCTTGCCGTTTTCATTAAGCTGGTCTCGTACAGGAACCTCAGATTGATGACTCGTTTCTACATAAAGCAAGCTACCCGTCATATTGCCGCGGTAATCTTGCCAACCATCAAGATTAATCTGTGTTTTAGGCATATTCCTTCCAATCAAATAAGTTAACTTTCACTAGCGGGTTTCTAAAAAGTTGCCCGAGTTTAAAAAAAACACAGCGGACCGAAGGTGTCGGTTCGTTCGTTTTACACAAGCAAAATACATTTTTATAACTTAAAAAGTTATGGATTCCGCAGAAATATCCTGGATTCCAAACAAAAATGCCCCTTTTTTAAAAAATTCGGCAGTATCGGAGGTTAAATAATGGGTTTTTCCCAGAGATTCTCCCTTACTCAGCCGAACTTCCATCTCAGGATGGCGCCTCAGATAGTCCACAGTTTTTTGAGCCACAATGTCTCCCTGGAACACCAAGCGCACATGGTTCGGGAGGGCGGCACGAATTTCTTTTTCCAAAAGAGGGTAATGAGTACAGGCTAAAAGAATGGTGTCTATTTCAGGATCTTCGGCCAAAAGGCTATCCACCTCTTTCTTTACAAAGTAACGAGCCCCCTCTGAACCCGACTCGCCATACTCCACCAAAGGCACCCACATGGGGCAGGCATGCTGGGTAACCACCAAATCCGGGAAAAAATGCTTTATTTCAATAGGGTAGCTCCCAGAAGAAACGGTTCCTGCCGTTCCAAAAATACCTATATGCCCCGTTTGGGAATACCCCCCAATTTCTTCTGCAGTGGGGCGAACAATGCCGAGAACCCGTCGGTCTGGAAATTCCACCGGCAAAATCTGTTGCTGGATGGAACGAAGGGCCTTGGCCGAGGCCGTATTGCAGGCAAGAATCACCAAAGGGCAGCCTCGTAGAAAAAGTTCCCTTACCGCCTGCAACGTATATCGAAAAATCGTTTCATAACTTCGGGAACCATAAGGGGCGCGGGCATTGTCGCCTAGGTACAAAAAGTTATGGCGAGGCAAAGCCTTCTGCAAGTTTCCCAAAATGGTGAGGCCACCAAAACCAGAATCAAAAACACCTATCATAGCAAAGCTTCCATGTCTTTGTACACCCGAGCCACCAATTCCGATTTTACATCATCCAACACACGATTTTTCTTTTCAAGGGCGGTGTCAATAGGTTGCAAAATGGTAGCCGTCACGCTTTGAGGCCCTGTATTTTTTCTCCGTTCCCAAACGCTGGCAGAGTTTTTTATGACAATGGGAATAATAAAAGCTTCGGCTTCCAGAGCCAAGCGAAAACCGCCACTTTTAAAAGGCAAAAGTTTTCCCGTCTTGCTGCGAGTACCCTCAGGAAAAATCGACAAGCATGGAACCGTATCCATTTTGCCCATCATTTCGCGAATTAGTTTTCCACCACCCCCTTTTTGGCGGTCCACAAAAACACAGCCCAATTTTTCCATCCAAAAATGAAGGAAGGGAACATACTTCAATTCTTTCTTGGCAATAAAACCAACCGTTCTTTCCAAAGTTAAAAAAGCAATGGGAATATCGGCATAGGAGCCGTGGTTACACAGCACAAACACTGGCCTAGACCAATCCACCTTGGCCAGGTTGGCCTGATTCACAATATCCAAGTTTACACCCAAATGTTTCATGCAAAATTTGGAAAACAACTGGATTTTTTTGTCGAGCCACAATTTGGTTTCTTTTCCTTTAAACAGTATGATAAAAGGGAAAATAGCCATGTGAAAAGCCATATAGCCAAGAACAAGGGCAAGAATATAAACCTTAAAAAATAGCAGAGGCACTTTGGGGTCCTTTCTTTTTTGAGGTTTGGGTAAAAAGCGGGATCTGCGAAATTTCACAAGGCGCCCTTTCCAAAACCGTCGCCTGCAATATAGCAAAACCAGAAAAGACTCAGCGCGAGTTACCCCCACATAAAACAGCCTACGCTCTTCTTCCAGCTGATTTTTTCGTTGTTTCTTGTTTCCCAAGCACTCGCCCGGGGTTAATTTTTCAGCCATTCCCACATAAAAAACAACCGCATACTGCAACCCCTTGGAAGCGTGAACCGTTTCCACATGAACCCCATCTTCATTTTCTTCAGAGTACAGCGGCATATACTCATCTTGCAAAGCCTCCTCATAATACAGACGCTGTCGATTATACCGAACCAATATGGCAAAGTTCTTCCACTGCAAGCCATAGTCCATTCTCATCTGCTTAATGCAGCCCACTATTTTCTGCATTTCTTCCACCGGATTTTCCGATTCCCAAATTTCTGGCACCCGATTTTCACAAAATAAATCGGAACCTCTAGAATTTCCAGCCCTCAAAACCTTCTGCAAACGCAATGGCTTATTCTTAAAAATTTCATTGGCAAAGTGGAGTATGTTGGGCACAGACCGGTAATTCCATTCCAAGCGGATTAGCGTACTTTCCTTAAAGTCTTCGCAAAAACGATTGATGTTTCCTATATCGGCTCCACGAAACCCATAAATAGCTTGGTCATCGTCGCCTACTACAAACAAACTTTTTCGGTTTGCCAACAAATTTTTTACCAGTCTGTATTGCGTTGGATTAATATCCTGATATTCATCTACCAAAATTTCGGACCACTGGTTCATAAAATATTGGCGGGCTTCATCAAAATTTTCCAGAAGATAAATGGCCTCATAAATAAGGTCTTCAAAAACAACCTGGCCCGAAGCCAGCACACCCTCTTTCAAGGGTTTTATTTTTTGTTTTAAACCCACAGGCAAATCGGGATCAAACAAGTTTTCACGGGTGAGGGTTCCGGGCTTTATCTTTAAGCGCACCAACTCCCCCATAAAAACTCTATCCGCCGATTCCTTTGGTGCAGGAGCTTTTTTAAACCCAAGCATTTCATAGGCCGGTTTTCCATTTATGGAGCACTTTAACATGTAAAGAGCCAAAGAGTGGAAGGTGCATAACCGAACCCCAGCGTCTGGGAACAGTTTTTGCACCCGTTCCCGCATTTCGGTGGCCGCCTTGGCCGTAAAGGTTAATGCCAAAATTTTTTCTGGAGCCACTCCCATGGCAATTCGATACTGAATGCGCTTGGTCAACACCGAGGTTTTTCCAGAACCGGCTCCTGCCAAAATTAAAAGTTGCGCATTTTTTGAATGGTCGTGCAGCACCGCTGCACGCTGGTCGGAGTTTAACCCCTCAATAATGCTGTTCGCATCCATTTTACCCTCTCGGGAATGTAGCCACTTTCTTTTACTTTAAAGCAACTACAGGATATAAAAAACAGGAATTATTTATCCTGACTCTGGCTAGCCTTTCCGCCAAGCAAAAATACAAAGGCGCCAAAAAGGCTCAGCACTAAACTTACAAAATAGGCAATCAGCTGAATTACCACCGATTCCAGTCCTGGCACCCCAGCTCTGGCAAACAAAGACTGGGCTAGCAATTCTCTAGGGCCAAAGCCCCCTATGGAAATAGGTAGGGCACTTACAATAGCCACTAAAGGAATGTAGTAGAAATACCAGGAAATAGACAAATCCACCCCTATAGACATTCCGCAAAAATAATGAACAAAAATTCGAAGAGACTGGGTAACTAAAGAAATCACCAAAATGCATAGCCACAGTTTTACAGACCGGTAATATTGAAAGCGCTCAAACATGTGTTCTATGCGTTGCTGCATTTTTCCTGGCAAGACCTTGCCAGAAACTTTACAGGCCAAGTGCCCTAGACGACGGCTACACAAACTGGCAAACATGGCGCAAAAGCCTAAAAAAATCCAAACCGAGGGCCATATAAAATTCCTTTGGGAATCATCATAAATAAAGAACAAGGCTCCCATTCCCAAAGTAAAAAGAGTCACAAAGAAAAAGCCCACCAGCCGATCAAAAAATGTGGCCGTAAACCCCGCACCCACCGAATCTTGCCCCCCTTCCATGCGGATGTCATAGATTTTCTTTACGTCGCCACCCACATTTCCCGGCATAAAATTATTAAAGAACAAGCCTACATAATAAATTTTGAGTAGGTGCCCATATGTTAGATGAACGCCCTGTTTTTCGAGGAGCAACTTCCACTGAAGGCAGGCCGTAAAATTGGAAACACCCATACAAAGTAATGCCAGAACAAAGGGTAAAATGCCCTTCACACTAAACAAGCTGTACAGGTCTCCAACATCCCAATCGGGAGCACCCACAATATTTCTATAAACAAAGTAAGCAGGCACAAGGGTAATTACCAACTTCAAGCAAAAAACAAGGGAGTTCTTTAAGGATTTATTAATGGGCATTTTCATTTTTCTCCACAAGTTTTTCCAAAATGCTCAAAGTCTGCTCAGCCGCAGTATCCCAGCTAAAAGTTTTGGCATAGGCTTTGGCGTTTTCTCCCAGAGTTTTTCGCAAAGCAGAATCCTCGTATATTTTTTTCATGGCCCTAACACAAGCATCCACATTACCCGCCTCAAAAAGAAGACCTGTCTTACCATGAACCACGCTGTCTTTTAAGCCAGCCACATCGCTAGCCACGGTAGGTTTACCATAAAGAGCCGCTTCCACTACCGTAAGGCCCCAGCCTTCCTTGTAGCTGGTTTGCAAGAGAGCCAACGACCTTTCCATTAGTTTTTTCTTTTTTTCCAGAGGCACAAAGCCGCACAACTCCACTTTATCTTCCAAACCATTTCTTTTAAGCCAGCCCAAGAGCTTACCCAAAAGAGGCCCTCCACCAGCCACCATCAATTGCACCTCGGGATACATGGCTGAAAATTTTTTAAAAGCGTCCAGAGCCACCCAAATACCCTTGTACCGGTGGACTCGAGACAACCACAAAAAATAAGGTTTTTCTTCATCGGCGGCCGCAACTTCTTTTGAATCTTCAGAAACAGCTTCATCGGTGCCATTGTAAACCACATCAATTCGACTTTCCTTAATTCCAAGGCTGGCCAACTCTTTTTTGGTGCTGGGGCTTACCACCACAAAAGGATTCTTCCTATAAAAAAGCGGTATCAAAGTTTCAAAAAGCCAAACCCCAAAAGCAATCGGAAAAAACGCCTCTGCAAAAATGGAGCCTCGCCACAAATGATGCATTTGCACCAGCACAGGCTTTTTTAACACCCAAGGCACAAACACCGGAAGTTTGTTCAAATCTTCCACAACCACATCAAAGTGAAATTCCTCATCCAGTTTTTTTAAATTCCTAAGCACATTCCATTGGAACAGCAAGTCGCCACCGCAACGCACCACCAGTATGCCATCCACCACCTCTCTAGGGCAAGACCCCTTAAAACAGGTAGTGAACAAAACAACCCGATGCCCCATATTCGACAAACGCGAAAAAATGCGGTGCAGGTGTTTTTCTGCACCCCCCGCATTGGGGTTCAACCGGTCTCGATAGTTTGTTACAAGAATGTTCAATGAGGGCCTTCACATCAAGGTTTTTTACCTAACACACCTATACTAAGCTGGGTGTAATGAGCCCAAGATTTACTTTCGATGGAATCAAGAATCTTTTCTTTTACCTTATGGTAAACGCTGCCTTTTAGAGGGTACTTTGGCAATTCAACGCCCACCTTAAAGCAAAGTTCCCGAAGCATGCGGTAATACAGATTGGGCCGCATCCAGTCGCCATAAGAGGCCACACATTCAAAGCCAGCAGACTTCATCAGCTTTTTTAACTGAGGCATGGTAAACTGAGTTTCCCAGCCAGCAAACCATTTGTCCATGGCAATGAGAATGTGCTTTATTACAGTGTAGGGGTGGACCGTCTGAGGCACATCGCAAAGCAAATGACCACCATGTTTAAGAATGCGGAAATTCTCCTGAATCAAGGGAAGGGGATTTGTAAAATGCTCTGCCAAACCTTGGTGGAAAACCAAATCAAAAGTATTGTCAGGAAAAGGCGACTTAAAGGCGTCACCACGAATCAAATGGAGATTGTCCTGAAGATTTTCTCGAGAGCAAAGGGCATCCACAATTTTTAAACTATTGTCTGCGAAATCAAGCACATAGACATCGGCCCCCAAGCGAGCCAGTTCAGCGCTGTCCCGCCCAGTACCAGCCCCCACTTCCAAAACTTTCAGTCCTTCCAACTTAAAATTTTTCTTGATGGTATTTAAAACAGAGGGGGACGACGGATAAACCTTATCCATGTCGTTCTTTTTCTCCCAAAAACGATTCCAAACAGATTGATCAGGTTCTTTTATAGACATGGCCAAAATATACGAATAAAAAGGCGCCAAAAAAGAGATGCCAGCCGAAAACCAAAGAAAATGCCGTTAAAAAACAAAAACATCATTTTTATTGTCATCTTTTAATGACATTTTTATATATTTTATGACAAACAAAAGGAAAACAAGCTGTACTAAGGGTTTCTAAATGGGCCAAATACACATTTTTTTATGTATCTTGGTAAAAATTTACACTTTTGGCATGCAACTTGCTAATAAAAAAACGATATTATAGGAGCAAGGTTGTAAAATGCATATAGATTCTACAGATACCACACTTAAACGCTATTTAGAAGACATCAGGCGAACGGCTCCACTTTCTCGTGAAGAAGAACAGATTCTGTTCCAGAAAGCCAAGGAAGGCGATAAAATCGCCCGTAAAAAACTTATTTCTGCCAACATGCGTTTTGTACTTAAGGTAGCTATTCAATACCGCGGCTGCCCCATTCCTCTTCCAGACTTGGTTAGCGAAGGCGCCATGGGTCTAGTTCGTGCCATCGAATCCTTTGAACACACCCGTGGCCTTAAGTTTATCAGTTACGGTGTTTGGTGGATTAAAGCCTACATTACCCGTGCCATTAACGAACAGGGCAACCTGATCCGTCTGCCCGCAAACCAGCATCTTCGTGTGCGAAAGGCTTTGCACGAACAGTCCCGCGGTAAAGAAATCAATGAAGAAATTCGGGAGCTCATCCAAATTGGGCAACGAGGCGTTTCCTTCGACAGCCCCTTAAAGGCAGACTCCAAGGCCACCTATGCCGAAGTTCTTCCCGACAGTTCCGCCACCAATCCAGAAGCCGACTCCGAAATCCAGAGTGTGGAAGCTTTGGCCAGAGACCTTATGGAACAGCTTCCCGAAAGAGAAGCCAAGGTGATTACCGGTATTTTCGGCATCAACCAGGAAGCTCCCCAGACACTTAGGGAAGTGGGCGAATCCATGAACATTTCCCACGAGCGGGTCCGTCAGCTTCGCGACCAGGCTCTTCGCCGCATTCGCAAGTACAACAGCAAGGAATTCCTCCAAGAAAAGAAGGACGCATTCCTAGCGGCCATCAACAAATAAAATTTTTTTAACCACCAGCCTAGCTGGTGGTTTTCTTTATCCTTAATGCTTAACGAATTGTTCTGGAGGCTCGTCGAGCCGATTACGCCCCAAGGCGAGAGTCGCGGGATTGCTAGCAAGCCCATGACCGAGCC
>JABUUT010000014.1:53918-65539 GCA_021443045.1 Fibrobacteraceae bacterium | reverse complement strand
GGGCCTTTGGCCCGTATTATAAAAAGCGAGTCACCAGACTCGCCATACTAAATACTGACTACTGACAACAGACAACTAATTTGACCGAGCCGCTGGCGGAACTGTCCGAAGGACAGCTAGAATCCATAACTCCATGGACCCTATCACTCGAAATGCTCGCTCCAGGGTGACAGAAGGAAGTCCATCCTGAAGGGCTTAGCCCTGAAGAATCCTGGAAAACAGTATTAAAAAATCCCACAACCATGTGCGGGATTTTTCTCTGCTTTAATTTTGGCTTAAAATTTATTAGCGAACAAAGCTGATACCAAACTGAATCTTGTGCTGAGAATAGTCGTTTTTCGAAGCTTCATCCAGTTCGTTGGTCAAGCCCATAATATAGCGGATGTCAAAGCCAAGGCCAAAGCTAAGGCGATAGCCAACACCAAAAATAAGGCCTAGTTCAAAGGTCGAATCATCCACATTATCATCTTCAAACTTGGAATCATCGTCATAAGAATAGAGCAAACCGCTAAGAACATTCATACTAAGGTCTATACCCGCATCAAAGAAGAGGCCCTTAACCACACGGAACTGTACCATAACAGGCATGTCAATTCGCAAAAACAGTAAGCTAACAGAAGAATCATCATCATCATCGTATTCGTAGGTATAAATATCAAAACCCATACCCACTGCTGGGTGGATTACAATAAGATCGTTAATGGGGAATCCCATTTCAAAGGTAACCGCAGAGTTGGAACCAATTTCATCGATAACACCTCCCTTGTCATCGCCACTGAAGAAGCCGAGACCTTCTCCCAAGCGCACCCCTTTCTGCATGGCAAAGGAAGCCTGAGCAAAAAGCAAAACCATGAGGGCCAAAACAACCTTTTTCATTTTTCTATCCTTTCCCCATTAGGGGTGTAAAAATCGCTTTACAAAATATAACAAAAAAACCTGCATTTTTTGCAGGTTTTAAAATAATTTATATAAAGGTGCTCATTTCCCTATTTTTTGGAGTGTTTTTTACGCCTTACACCCCATTTGTCCTTCATTTCTTCTTGTATCTTCTTCTTTTCGTAGCGAACCACCAATTTAAAGTTCACCATGTAAACGCCATTTCCAACAAAGCGTCCGTTGGCATCCTTAAAGTTCCAGTTCACAAACACCTTCTTGTCGGTATTCAGGCAGTTTCCACCGAACTTAAAGTCTGCACAAGACACGGTAATGGTGGTATCGTTCACATATTGACCCAAATGGTCAAAGTAGTTCACCACAAAAGAAATGTACACATTCTTTGGATTCAGGGAATCTAGTACAGAAGGATCAAAGGAGCCATCGGCAGAAACCTGGGCTGCATCCAAAAGTTGAGGAACAAAGCGTTCGCCAAGCTGAACTAGCTGCCCCAAGGAGCCTTCTTTTTCAAGGTCTTCCTTGGTGGTGCTATTTGGCACATAGCGCAGGTTCACAGAGCTTAGAGTCTTGTAAGCCACGCCATCCCCATTTTCGCCATCCACATCAAAGGTACCCATTTTAGTAGACTCTACCAAGTGGTTCAGCAAACCAGAGATAACCACTGGAGAAGGCTTTTCACCAGCAATATTGCCAAAGTTATCCTTAACCACACTCTTTTCACCCTTTACCACCATCAGGGAGTCTCCCGGCAAAATGGTAGACAGGTTGCCATCAATAATCAGGGTAGCCACCTTGCCATCCTTAGACCATATAATTTCCTTCGGCAGCAAATCCAGGGTATCTTGACCGTGAATGTAGGAGAAGAAATCCCGCCCCTTCAAATCTTGGTACAAAATAGCCTCAGAGAAGGTCACCCGCAGGGTATCAGCCTTTTTACCGTAATCCAACTGGGCTCCAACAATTACAGGAGACATCTTGTCTACCAAGGGAGCATTATCTTCGGTTATAAAGGTTTCTCCCATTACATCATAGTAAGTGTACACCGTAGCCAAGGGCAATTCATCACTAATGCCTGTTACACGGCTAATCAACGGGTCAATGGAATACACATCCCAAATAACCTTAGAAGCATCGGCTGTATCTAGGCGCAAAGAAGAAGACTTGGCCTGCAACTGCACCACCATACCACGGGAACTGTACCATGGGAAGGCTATGTAAATCATATCCAACTCTTCCCGGGTCAATTTCTTGCTAAAGTTGGTCACAATCTGGTCTAGGTTACCATCTCCATCGGTATCCCAGTATTCCACATCCACAACCTTTGGAACTCTGTCTATTACCGTTACAGGAACTTCCCGTTCAAATTCATCGGCGGTAATGTATTCCAAATTATGGAACGAAACGCTGGGATACAAGGAAACGCTATCCTTCAGGTCTCCCTTAAGGCCCAGAGAATCCCCAACAAAGATCAACAGATTCTTTGAGGGCATGTAGATGTTTGAAACCTGATCCAAATCAAAGCCAAAACGCTTTGCCCCCTGCTTGAGCATAATAATCATGTCGGGGTCTGTAATATCGGCAGGAATCAAATCCACATTGAACTTTACAAACAAGGAA
The DNA here is from genome assembly GCA_021443045.1 of Fibrobacteraceae bacterium. Lineage (GTDB taxonomy): Bacteria > Fibrobacterota > Fibrobacteria > Fibrobacterales > Fibrobacteraceae > Fibrobacter. The sequence goes on along the minus strand of JABUUT010000014.1, from coordinate 63,028 downwards.
TCTTTACCCTTGAGATTTCTAATGGCATAGGCACCATCGATAATTTGACTTCCCAGTTCCACCAAGCTGGCATTGCGATAGTATACTACATCGTTGGCATCCACATAGGTGATAATGGCAAAGGCATCTTCCGGGAACTTTTCAGGAAGCTTGGAACCAGGAACGTCGCTTACCATCACCTTTTTGCCAACCACATCAGGAACAGAAGGAACAACAATGGTGTCGCCATTCACCACAATAGAAATCTGCCGAATCTTAATATCCGAAGGCAAGGAATCCTTCAGCATAATTTCTACGTAATCCAGCAAGGCATCATCATCGGAATCCTTAATGTAACCCTTATCCGCTTCTGGAATGGGGTCATAGAAGTTGATATTGTCAATGATTACGGCACCGCCCTTGTCACCAACAACGACAATACTTCCACCATGAACAATTTCATCGGCTGTTACCCAAACCGTTATGGAGCCGTCGGCGGCCACACGAATGGTATCGCCAGGAACTGGATTTTCTGGGTCAATCAAAGTGAGCCCATCTGTACTGGTGGCAAAGGTAAGGGAGCTTACGCTATCGCCAAAGTATTGAGCCACCTTGGAAGAATCAAGCCGAATGGCCACAAGCTCACCCACCCGGGCTGAATCGGGAACATTGCCATTGTAATCAAAAGACATTGGCTTTACATTATCCACTTTGTTATCAATAAGGTACACATTTTCACCTATGGTTACTGTACCTGGAGTGCCCGATGCGGAATCTACTGGAAGGAGGATTACCACTTCGCCTACCACAGAGTCACCCTGATCGTATTTTTCTGTAGATGGGTAAAAATCAAGGCCGGAGTCATCGTCATCGCCAAAGTCTACAAATCCGCTATACTTGTTGGAGGAACTGGACTGGTCATCTATATCAAATCCACCGCCCTTGTTGCTGGAGGAGTAACCTGCATTAGAGTTGCTGGAGCCTGGATTGCTTCCACCTGCAGAACTTGTGCCACTGCCGCTTCCACCAGCAGAACTGTTGGTGCTACCACCAGCGGAGCTGGTGCCGCTTCCGCCACCGGCGGAACTACCAGGATTGCCTCCAATAGAACTGGTACCACTGCCGCCTGCGGAGCTGGTGCCGCTTCCGCCACCGGCTGAACTGCCTGGATTGCCGCCTATAGAACTGGTACCGCTGCCGCCTGCGGAGCTGGTGCCATTACCACCTCCAGAACTATTGCCACTACCTCCGGCACTGGAATTGCCGTTGCTATTGGAAGAGGTAGAGCCACTGGAAGTAGGCTTGCTGCTAGAAGACCCCTGATAGACAACGCGAGAAGAACTAAACCCGTAAGAATTGCTGGAGAACTCGTAATCGGTACCCGTGCTGGCACCAGAGCGAATGACGCCCACGCCAGAAAGGGGGGCCACGTCATCAAGATAATCGTCAATCCACTGCAAGTGGACCAACACATTGTTGTCTATCTTCTTGTCTTTATTGGCAGCATAGTCAATAAACAGCAAGTGGCCAGTACTACTTGCCACAAACAGGTGACCGTATCCATCAACAGTACCTTGGTCTAGGCGCCAACCCACACCAGATGTTCTAGGGCCAGTTAAATTGGTGGTAGATTCATCAAAGAAAAACTCGCGAAGGTCTATGTAGGCAATCACTTCGGCCTTCATTTGCCCACCAGACTTGTAGGGGCGAATTTGAACAATGCGGGCACCGCCAAACACAAAGATGGTTTTGGAATAAGGATCATAGGTTCCACCGTGGGCACCTTCCAAGGAATCAATGAGAATCTTCTTGGTCAGCTGGGTTATAACTGAATCCTTACCTATAGTGCAGGTTTTGCAAAGATTATTCTTGCTGTTACTGTCAGTTATTTTTGTCCATATCGTATCACTGATGTAGCCAAAATGGGCCTTTGCTCTTGCTTTTGCCTTTGCATCTTCTGAGCAGGCTTCGTTTTTGTTGTTCATTTCACAGCCACCACCATAGTAATCGGAATAGGTGTAGAAAGCATTTCCTTCATCATCCCAAATAACTGTAGTAATCAAGTCATTCTTAACACGGTTGGAAGCGTCGTTGGTAAGGGTAATTTCATAACTCTTACCTAAAGTATCCAGCTGGCCCGAAGCATTCTGCAAATCAATGCGGTGGAGCTGCCCTGGAATACCGGCAGCCCAAAGCCATCTGTGGTTTGGGTCTAACATCAAGTGCCATACGCCATGACCATAAGAGGTGGTGGTGGTTCTTTCCACGCACCTGGAGCCCCCCTCCTTATCAATCAGGTGAACAGATGTACCCTGAGCGGCCACAACCAAGTCTCCATTGGGGTGGTGTATAATACCATCGGCGCCATCCATGCCATTATCTTTACCACAAAGGCTCTTCTTGTTCAGTAGCTGCAAGTACCCAGCACCATCGTAGTAGTATTCCAACGACTTTACGGCATCGGTCTTGTAGTTTGCATACTTGGTGTAGTACAAGGTAGCCTTAGTGGAAGCATGGGGTGCAATATTGCCTACCTGCTGAATCCAAATACCGGAAGCCGGGTTTTCCGGTTCCGGAAAACCAGTGGCAGCGCCCATAGCTGAGACAGAGCAGCAAAGCACTGCCAGGGAAACGAATTTTGCCATTGTATTTTTCATGACTTTACCCTCTGAAAACTATTCCCCAAGACTTAGACCGTCTGTGCCCGGCCTAATGCCCCAGTTGTATAGTTTTTCCACCTTAAACGATTTTTTTGCACCGAACACATTAATCTTGAGTTGGGCCACATAAACCCCTACACCGGCCTTACGGCCACCGTCTGCACGCATATTCCAGCGCAGATACAGTTTCCGGGGGTTTTCAAAACAATTCTTGTTAAAAGACTTATCATCGCACTTAATGGTACCCGAAGAACTGGCCACGTAGTTACCCAAATTGGTAGAAACGAACAGTTCCCAATGAAGACCAATATCTTCCAAATTCAATTCCACAGAAGAAGCAGAATCTTCTTTTAGAATGGTTGCAAAACTAATATCCAAGAGAACGCCCAGAGACTTTTTCATTTCGTCATCCATACTTACATCTTGAGCCACAAAACGTTCTGTAAAGGCTGCCTTGTCAGCCAGCAAGGCTCCTCTTTCTAGGGATGCCAAAGAAGTGGACTGCATCAGCACACGAGGATCCCCCTGCACCATCACTGCCGGAATCACGGCGGAAACCATATTGCCATTCATGTCTTCAAAGCCACTTTCAAAGTTATCGTACTTAATGGAATCCGCAGGATTCATGCGATCGGTAAGTTTGGTTCCACTACCTAAGTAAAGGGTAAGGGTAGTTCCATCATCGCTCCAAACCGCAGACTTGGAATAAGAAAGGTTTACCCATTCGCCATCGACATAGAACGACAGGTTCTTGTCGATGTCTTCTTTTTTGCTGTGAGCCACAGGTTCGGAGAAGGTAATGGTAAACTGGTCCGGCACAAATTTTTCATAAGACTCCGGCTGCAGGAAGGTGCCAACGATAACAGGAGGCAGACGGTCGTGCATGCCAAGAGGAGTGAGCACTGTATCCTTGTTGCCATCGATATCCACAACAACACTCTGCAATTCGGCGTATCCATACTTGCCACCATTGCTTGTGTAAGAAGTGTCTATGGACGTGAGACTGTTCTTAATGTCGTAGTCGTCGGCATCAAATCCAAAACCTACAACAAGGCCGTCTTCAGACAGTTGCAAATCTTTTTTGTTTGGCACAATAGTATCGATGGTTCCATCATTTTTTAACCAGTAGAATGTAAGCACGGTGGTTGGATCATCCAGGAATTCTCTTGTAATGGGAAGTTCAAAGCCAACGGAAGCACTGTCCATGCGGCCATCGCCATTGCGGTCGTAAAAGCCGTTGTTTTCGTTGGTAGCATAAACTGCATTGGAATTTTGCACAATGGCAGGGTTGTTCTTTCCAGCTTTGTTGCCATCGGCAGCAATAATTTTTCCACCCTTAACCAGGGAGATGGAATCACCCACATGTACTACGCCAGAGTCAACCACAATGGTCCAAAGGTTGCCTTCCTGGGCAATAGCCTTGGCATTCAATTTGGATCCGTTCAAAATAAAATCTTCGCCCTTGGCCCAGGAAGAATCCATGTCTTTATTAAAGCGGAGCACCAAGGTATCCTTGTCTCCACCCTGCCCCAAGGTGATTACTGCATTTCGAATTACAGGACCAATGCGGTCTGTAATTTCTGTAGACAGTTCTTCGCTCTTGCCGGTGTTTACCGACTTCACGGTAGACTTGAGAACGCCGTTTCCCACATCTTCCGGAATGTCGGCCTTAACGCTGGTCAACTGCACCACAGAGCCTTTTTGAGTCCATTCGCCCTGGTGTTTCTTAAAGTCTTCACCGTTTGGCCAGTTGTGGCTAAAAGACTCCACCTTAATGGAATCCATCTTGCCGCCGTACCAGGCAATAATGCTATCGCCAATACCATCCCCATTGGTGTCAAAAATAGAGGCACTATCCAAGGTGGGCATGTCGGGGTTTACAAACTGCAAATTTCCAGGAAAACCTTCGTTTACAATAAACTGGGTCTGGCCATCCTTGTTTACGCCATCTTCATAGGCACCCAGTGTAAAAGAGGAACCGTCGGTCACCGCTTTTTTGGCCCCAACAACAAAAGTAGCCTTGCCACCCTCCACATCAAGACGGCTTCCCTTACCTTCGACCAGCTTCAATGGTTCGCCCGCCGTATTAGAAAAAATCAGATTGTCACTGGCACCCGAAGTGTTGATGTAAAAGGTTTTAGTCAAGGAATCATCAGACTTTGATGAGTCGGGGCCAATAGGAATATAGGCCTGCACATAAACGGTTACATCTTCCCCCACATCCATGGAGAGCAGTGTAGTGTCGGAAACCACCTTCTTGCAGTCCTTGTCTAGGCAATACTTAATGGCAGGGGCGTAAAAATTGTAAATCTTGGCAATTGCAGGATCATCGGATTCGCTAACGGCGGTACCCACAGCAATGTTAAAACAAGGGTAGTAGCCCTTTATGGTATACCGAACATAGGGGGCATTAGCATCACCCGAAGTTACTGGGGTCATGGATTTACTCATAACCTGGGAGGTATCCTTGTTCAGGTAAAGGTCAATGGTATCGTTGTCAGGAACCGAGGTGTAGGCAAAAAAATCCTCATTGGGCAGGGCATTGGACAAATCAAGGTCCTGGTCTTCCCCTACCACAAAAAGTCCACCATTGGAGCGCAGTTCAATGCGCTTATAATCGCAAATATTCTTAAGTTCTTCGGTATACTTGGAACAATCCGGTAAGGCTGCAAAAGAACCTGCCGAAGCCAAAAGCAACGACACAAGTACCAAAGACGCCGATATTTCGTTCCTAAATAGCATAAAAAGCCTCTTTACGGGAGTGCAACAACAATATAAACATTTATATACATTTAAAATAATTTTTTTTTACATGAGTGGGAGTGACAAAACCTACAAAGACCCAATTATGGGATATTTTTGAGTTTTTCCATGCTCCAAATTGGAATATCCATGTTAAGAATATCCGTTACAATTTGGTCCATAAAAACCCACCCTCGGCCAATAAGCCGCAGGTGCTGGTTTTCAAAGTGCAAAAAATCCTTTTTTTGCCATGCTTCATAAAGACTTTTAGGAATTTCAATACCAGCTTCTTTTAGTATAGACAAGTTCAACCCTTTATTTTGGCGTAAGGAAAGCCACACCCATTCCGTCCAAACATCTTCTATAGTTAATTTATCTAAAACTAAATCTTCCTTGGAGCAGCCTTTTTCCACATAAGTTTTCCACTGGGAGTACACTTCTGGAGCATAAAATCGAACTCCATGAAAATAACTGTGGGCGCCTGGACCAAATCCAATATAATCCCCACGATTCCAGTAATTTTGGTTGTGGATGCTTTCGTAGCCTTTGTGGGCAAAATTAGACACTTCGTACCGGCAAAAGCCTCGACTTTCAAGAAGTTTTACCCCCTCCAGATACATAGGTTCATAGAGGCTATCGTCTACCGACAACAAATTTTTGGACACATGCTGCCCCAAAAGCGTCTTTGGCGAAATGGTAAGCCCGTAAAAACTAATATGATTTAGAGCATATTGGGATAGAGCATCCACATCTTGAATAAAAGATTCCAGAGTTTGCCCCGGAAGATTGAACATCAAATCGGCAGAGACCTCGATTCCCTTGGTTGAAGCTAGGCGTTCCAGAGCCAGTTTCCCCTGTTCCACAGTGTGAGAACGGCCTATTTTTTTCAGAATACCACCATTAAATGTTTGCAGGCCAAGACTAAAACGGCCCACACCATTATCCATGGCCATTTTGATTTTTTCAGAGGAGCAAGACTCCGGATTGAATTCCATGGATACTTCGCGGAGGTTCTCCACTTTTACACCTACCCCTCTTAGGGTATCAAAAATTTGATTTAAGCAGCCCTCGGGCAAAATGGAAGGAGTGCCGCCGCCAAGGTATAAAGTTTCCGCCGAAGACAAAACATCTGGGTTGGCATGGTTAAAAGCCTCTATTTCGCTGCACAAAAGTTTAGTATAGGTATAATACAGCCTGGATGGTGCAGAAATCACCCTAAAATCGCAATAATTGCATATTTTTGCACAAAAAGGGACATGTATGTAGATACCGAGCATTAGAATATTCTTTTTTTATTAACCCACTTAACCTCTTGAAAAATAATTAATTTATATCTTTATTGCATGGACTACAAAAAAATTACAATCTTACAAAGGTTAAAGAGACGGATTCCGCTTCTCATTTTTTTGATGCTGTCCACAACTATTTTCTTTTTGGCATCCACCCTTCTTTTGGAAGAATCTTATAAGGACATAATTCTAATCGTCATGATATGGGCTTTGCCCCTATTCATACACTAAACTATGGCAATGAGTCGTTTAACACAGCGCAAATTCAAGGCAATTTGCTATTACCTTACCAGCTGGCTTGTAGCTGCAGTTGGGTTTTCTGCTGTGTACCTGTACTCTTCCCCGTTCCGTTTTGAATCGTCCAATTTGCTGTTTGTGGTTCAATTTGCCATTTTTATGGGGCTTTCCCACGGCATTTACGATGTGGTTATACTTCAAGACGAAATGGACCACAGGCCGGTGGTTACTGCTCTAATGATTCGATCCAGCTTTTTTTTGATTTCCATTAGCGCCAACTTGATTATTTGCATTTTACTTTGGAGTAAAGAACCCGATTTCAGCCTTGTGACCTCAGAGAGCATATACAAAGTGGTTTGCGCCTTTGAAAGTTCTCTGTGCCAAATGTCCATATTCATTTTGTTTTTGCTAGGACACTTGATTACTTTTATACGGTCGGTACATAAAAAATTTGGCACCCGAGTTTTTGTAAACACCCTGCTAGGCAAGTATCAGGACCCCAAGGAAGAAGACTTGGTGTTCATGTTTATCGACCTTAAGAGTTCCACTACCATAGCAGAGCAGCTGGGGCATGTGACCTACAGCAATTTTATAAAAGACTACTACAGGCTGCTGTCGAACTGTTGCGAAGAAAACCAAGGGGAAATTTACCAGTTTGCCGGAGACGGCGTGTTTTTAACCTGGAAAATAAAGTCTTGCAAACACAAGGCCAAGCCACTGAACTGTTTTTACGACTTTAAGGCCTGCCTAAAGGCCATTGCCCCAAAATTTATAAAGAGGTATGGCATAGCTCCAGACTTTAAGGCCGCCATTCACTGCGGTTCCGTAATATCTACCGAGGTTGGAAATTTTGGAAGCGAAATGGCTTACCATGGGGATGTGTTAAATACGACTTCGCGAATTCAGGCTCTTTGTGGCAAACTGGGGCAGGATTTTTTGATTTCCGAAGACTTTTTCTCCATAATACCCCTGCCCCTACCCCACAATTATACCTGTACCAAGGAAGGTTTTTTCGAATTAAAGGGAAGAAAAAAAGGAATTTTAATTTTTTCTCTACATTCCCCTTGACAAGGCAAAAATATTATTCTATAATTGGCTTTGTCCTCGCGGGAATAGCTCAGTTGGTAGAGCATAACCTTGCCAAGGTTAGGGTCGAGGGTCCGAGTCCCTTTTCCCGCTCTAGAACAAAAAGACACCTTTATGGTGTCTTTTTTTATGCCCACACGAAAAGTTGGGGCTACTCCTTGAGCCCGTAAAGGGACAATGCTCAGCCTGCACTTTGACAGTCCCTTTTCCAGCCTAGAAAAGTGGAGAAGGCAGAACTTGCCCCATCCAGGGCGATGGATGCGAGAATGTAAGGCCGCAACTAAAAAGGATTGGCCTATTTTATATCCACGGGCACCGTTGCCAACACCCGATTGTAAATAATCCGGGTTCCCTTAGGTGGCTTTAACAGCGAAGAAGCCAAGTGAACGGCTATGATTTCTGGAGAAACGGGCCTAAAATGTGCAGGAAAAAGTTCCGGATGGAGAACAAGTAACTTGCTCAACAAAGAGGATTGCTTAAAAAACAAACGCTGCACAAAGGCTGGACGCACAATAGTAAGCGAAGGAAACATCATCATGGAAAGTCCTTCTTCCATCATGCCTTTTACCTTGTTATAAAACCAGGGCGAGCCTGCGTTTGCCCCCATGGAACTTACCACCAAAAAATGCCCACATCCAGAACCTCGGGCCACTGCGGCACAAGTCAGGGGAATCTGCATTTCCACCAAGCGCTGTTTTTCTCTACTCCCCGCCATTTTTCGGCTGGTGCCCAAACAGCAAACTACGGCATCGGCATTAAACTCCTTTCGCACCTCACAGTCTTTGTTCTTAATTTGTTCAAAATCTGTAAGAACATAGCGAATTTTTCGGGCACCCTCGTAAATTCCCGTTTCCAAGGCACTGGGCTCGCTCTTCACAAGGCAGCATATTTCGTCCACCTGCTCCAACTGAACCAGAAGTCTCAAAAGACATTTTCCCAACAAACCTGTAGAACCAAGCAAAACAACTTTCATAGCCATAAAATAACATTGTACAAAGGCTCATTCTGTGACAAACCTCAAGTTTTTGCAATTTTTGCAACAACTGCCTACCAAGGCCCTGTAAAAATTTCTAAACTTGCTTTGTCTATACAGCGGAAATAAAAATCCGCATAAATT
>JABUUT010000014.1:49998-51562 GCA_021443045.1 Fibrobacteraceae bacterium | reverse complement strand
AAGTTCAGCTCCGACCGTACCATCGACCAGTACGCCAAGGAAATCTGGAACGCCAAGGCTTGCTCCATCAAGCTGTAATCAGCGGTGAGGTCGCTTCGCTTTGAGGTTTGAGCCATGAGCTCACCGCTCTAGGCTGCATTGCAGCCGACCTCATACCTCTAAAAGGCGAAGCCCCCGACCCTTTACAGTAGTTGGAAGCTGGTAGTTGGTTATCAGTCATCAGCATTTTCATATTTGCTGATGGCTGACTGCTGATTGTTCATAATTGCTATCTTTGGCTCTCGTTATGAGAGTTCCAGTTCAGCTTGCCATTATCTTTTCTATCTGCCTCGTGGGGGAGTTTCTCTACCGAGTTGTAGGCGTACCCATTCCGGGAAATATTCTCGGAATGATTTTACTTTTGATATTACTTTGTTCTAAAATTATAAAACCTGAGCAAATTTCTTGTGTTTCCAATTTTTTCTTAAACCATTTGGCTTTATTCTTTTTGCCACCCAGTATAGCCATTATAACAGTGGGTGACGACATTCTTGGCCAGTGGCCCACCCTTTTAATTCTTTGCATTGTTTTAACTTTAATCACCTTGGTCGCTACAGGGCTCACCACTCAATTTTTTATTAGTTGCCAAGAAAAGCGGGAGGATAAAAAAAATGAATGCCATCATTAACTCTCCCCTATTTGGAATTTTTTTGACATTGGCGGCCTTTGAAGTGGGAGTTCTATTGAACAAAAAATTTAAATACTCCCTTTTGAACCCATTGCTTATTGCCCTAATTTTAATTGTGGGTTTTCTTTACATTACCGGCATTAGCTACGAAAGCTATAAAGTTGGAGGAGACTACATTTCCATTTTACTAGGCCCCGCCACCGTGGTTTTGGCAGTACCCCTGTATAGGCAACTGGTAAATCTGAAAAAGCACTGGTTTCCTATTTTAATGGGTATTGCCATAGGTAGCCTCACTTCCATTAGTTGCGTTATGATTTCTTCCAAAATTATTGGCCTTAGTGAAACTTTAATGCTTTCTTTATTACCCAAGTCCATCACCATCCCCATGGGGTCCGTTGTCTCTGAACAAATTGGCGGCATTCCCAGCATTACCATTATATCCATCGTAATTACAGGAATCACGGGAGCTGTTACGGCATCTGTGGTTTGCAAATTTTTCCATATCAAAAATAAGGTAGCTCAAGGCATTGCTATTGGCACTGCAAGCCATGCTTTAGGCACCACACGGGCGATGGAAATTGGAGAAACTCAGGGTGCCATGAGTAGTCTTTCCATAGGCATTGCAGGCGTTTTCACTGCCGTAGTGGCCCCTTTAATAATCAATTGGATTATCTAAAGGACACCTCTAAAAGCATTCATCAAAAAAATTTCATTTCAAATAAATTAGAAGCACAACTTAGTTGATTACTTCTTTCCTTCGTGGTAGTCTTCTTCGGTGTTCACGTTCCACAAGTCGTTTTTGTCAAAAGGCCGGCCCGCTTCGGCGGCGGCGATGCACTTGACGGTTTCCATGGCAGCCACCAGTTCCTTGACCGGCATGGTGGAAAGGAAATAATC
>JABUUT010000014.1:28488-49891 GCA_021443045.1 Fibrobacteraceae bacterium | reverse complement strand
CAAGGGACGGTTTCAATAGAAGTCGCGGCATTTCCAGCGGCAGCTCCGGCGGAGTCGTTGGAGCAAGACCGTTCCACCTCCATAAAAATCTTACATATACTGACGATAATCCGTGTATTCCATTATATTCTTCATACTCTAAATGTATATCACAAAAGAAAAAAACAATAACAAATGATACAAAAGCTTTAATTTTTTACAAATTTTAGCATTTTAATTCAAATAAAAAAAGAAATTTAAACTAAATGATACAAATTGTATCATTCGGAAAAAGTTGATTAATGGAATAAACAGCAGTTTTCAGGCTATCTGCATCCATGCTTCCACCAATGTTATTTTTTATATTATCCTAGAATTTACATTTAGGAATTTTCATTTTGTATAACTATTTTAAAAAGTTTGCATTTGGTGTTGTTGCCTCTATTTTTGTGAGCAATGTTTTTGCTGCTGGTTTTTACGGCAACCAAAGTGATGTACAATGGAAAAAGGCCGATACGGAACATTTTCAGTTTATATATCCTGCCGAATACACCGACCACGCCTCCAAAGTTTCTTCCTACGCCGAAGCCGTATACGATTCTGTAGTAAGCCGCTACAAGCCATTGCCCGGCAGAGTTAACGCAGTAATCACTAACGCACTCTATTCCAACGGCAGCGCCATTCCCTCAGAAAATGGCATCAACCTGTTTTTGTCTAACTGGGACTTTAAAGTTCGCAGCAGCCACTCCTGGCTTACCGATGTGGTTACCCACGAATTTAGCCACTTGGTAAGCATCGAAAGTGGAAGCAAGTTGCCACCAAGTTTGTACGGCCTTCAAGCCTCATACATTGACTACTACAACGAACGCACCACCAGCGACTTTATGACCATGGTGCCTTTTACCATGCAGCCATTGTGGCTTGCCGAGGGTACCACCCAATATGAATCTTCCCGCATGGGTTTTGACAGTTGGGACAGCCATCGGGATATGCTTCTTCGCACAGCCGCATTAAACGATAGTCTGCTTACTCTAGAATACATGCACGATTTTTCCGACAATTCCCTACTAGCCGAGTTAGGCCCCTACAACCAAGGTTTTGCACTGGTGCGCTACATTACCCAAAAATATGGCGACGAAGCACTCCCCAAAATTTGGAGGGAACTTTCAAAGCCCTACCGCGTTACCCTAGATGGGGCCATCCAGAAAGTTTTGGGCATTAGCGAAAAAAAACTTTATGAGGAATGGAAAAAAGAAATCACAGAGCACTACAAGGCTCAAAAAGAATCATTGGGAAATTTAGTGGAAGGGTCCAAACTCACCACCGATGCCTTCTATCAAGATTTTCCCGTGGTGGCTGGCAAATATGTGTACGGCATTTCAAACTTTGGAGGCCCCTGGTTTGATGGCAAGGTTTTTAAAATGCCAATCACCCTGGATTCCATCAAAGATGAAAAGTCAAAAGAAGATAGCCTTGTAATTCTCGACTTTGAAGGAACCATTGATATTGCCGACTACGCCAAGTCTGGCTTTACCACCAAAAAGCCCTGGTTCGACAAGGGCATTGACGTTTTTGAAGACAGCACTCGAGGCCCATTCCTGGCTTACGTTTCTTACCAGAACCGCGACAAAAACGGCCACGCCCACTTTGACATTGCCATAAGCGACACCAACAAGAACCAAATTTCCGCAACCTACCTGGCCGACGCCGTTTACCCCACCTTTGACAAACAGGGTACATCCATTGTTTTTGTTCGCCGGGAAAACGCCTCCACCCGCTTTGTGCTAAGCAAAGTAAAAATGCCCGAAGCTTCATTAAAAGATTATGTAGCAGAAGAACCCGTCGACATTTTTGTACCCGAAAAAAATTACCTATACTACAACATCTACAGCCCCAAATTTAGCCCCGATGGAAAGCGCATTGCCTTTGGCTTTTTTGACGATGTACAGCGAGGCATTGCCGTTATCAACAGCGACGGTTCCAATTTTAAAGTGATTACAGACAACAAGGCCGCCACCAACCTGGATGAGCGGGATGTAAACTGGATTGACAACGAGCGCATTATATACGCTAGCAACCAAAATGGCATTTTTAACTTGTTCCAAAAAAACTTGACCACCGGAGTAACCTACCCTCTCACCAATGTGGTGGGCGGAGCCTTCACTCCCGTTATGGCCCATGACACCCTGTTTTTTACAGCCTACGACAAGGATGGATTCTCTCTATACAAAATGCCATACGTAGACTACGAAAAAGGAATAGGGGTAAAAGACAGCACCATCAAAATAACAGACACTACTTACACAGTCTGCCCGGAACCTCAACCAAGTACCCAACCTACAGACGCTCTCACTACAGATACTCTTGCCGCCAATTCCCTTGCAACAGACTCTCTGACCACCGACAGTCTAGCCACAGATAGCCTCACAAAAGACTCTATTTTATGCAAGCCCCAAATGCAGATTGTCTCAAGAGATAGTCTTATACAAATTAAAATAGTAAACATAGAGCCCATTCAACTAAAAGGCGTACTTCCAGAACCTATTCACAAAAATTTGGAATACAACGACATTGAATTTGCCGGCATCGAAAAAAATTACAAACCCATTCCCACGGTTCCTTTATTTGTACCCATTCTTTCTTTTAATGAAAACGCCCCAGATCTTACGGTGTTTGGCGATGGAAAAGTTAAGACAAAAGCCGGCCTTGCAGTACTTCTTTCGGATCCATTAAAAAAGAATAGTTTGCAAATGGGTTTTGTTCTAGAAATCGGAAATGGTTTTGACTACATCAACAGCGAAGGGTTAAACCCTAAGCAAGAAAAAGAATTTTTTGTAAGCTGGCTAAACAAAAGCACCCCCATTGACTTAGGGTTTACCTATACCTATGCCAACTACACCAGCAAAGATACAGTGCGTTACGAAGATGTGGCGGCCCACGATGGCGACAGTCTTGGCATGAGCCACTACGCTATTCCCATGCAAGCCATTATAGGCACTGCCGGATACAGTATTTTTAAATCTATCGATACTCTGCAAGTAGCTCTTGGGTACGACTGGGCTGAATTTAACTTGTACGAAGACCAATTTTCATGGGAATACCAAAAGAAAATTTCCGCCTTGGTTGCCCTCGGACTTTACGGAGACAACCCTTCCGAAGAAGCCTCCAACATTAGCGGCCAAGGAAACGGAGCTCTTCTTTATTATCAATATATAAACTCCGACTTGTACCGTCCAGGAACCTTTGCCGAAAGTTTCTACATCACCGAAAGTGGCTCTATTAAACCCAAGTACCGCAACTTTAAAATTAACCAGGTAGGCATTAACCTTTACGGAAGCCTTCAAAGCCCCTTTACTGGAGCGCGCCTTGCTGGTGGAGCCAAACTCTCTGGCATACTTAACTGGGACACCGATGCTAAAGAAGACACTCTAGATTCCTACTACTACTCCCCCATTTTCTTGGAAGGATACCCCTATCTGCGCAGCAGTGAATCTTACACCCGCTCTGGCACAAAAACCTTTGTGGCCGAAGCCCACTACTTGTTCCCCATCTACGACGACTGGCGGCACAATTTCTGGATTTTTGGCACCCGCAGTTTTTACATAGACTTGTTTGCACAAATGGGTGCCGCCTGGGACACAAAGTGGTTTGACAAAGATAAATTAACCAACCATAATTTTTGGGACCGGGATGTAGGGCTTTCTTTTAGAATGTCCAATAAAATTTTCTACAACGTTCCGCTCGATATTTCACTAACCTTTGCCAGGGCCCTTTCACGCATTGGGGAAGACGACAACCTAAATGGGGGCTACAAATTGGACCCCATCGATTTGCCAGTCATTCCTAAAGATATGGCTCCCACAAGGATTAAATTCGCCATTAGCATGGGATTTATCAACAGTTGGCAATAAGAGGGATTAGACGAAAGAGGGTGTCAATATGAGTCAAAATTGTTCACCTTGCGGAGTCATCCTGGAGCTGCCTTTAGCCCTGGACCCTGGAGCGGCCTTTAGCCCTGGAGCGCAGCGATAGGGGATAGGGGAAGAATCCAGGGAATGTGGTATCAATTATTAATGATTAATGGCAAGTCATCCTGAAGGGCGTAGCCCTGAAGGATCCAGTGAATCATTCCTTAAGTCTAACCTTTTTCGTCTATAGGTGTGAAACACCGTTCTTTCGTCTATTTATTACCAACCACTGAAAACTGATAACTGACAACCGCTTTGGACCCTATTGCCTAACGGCTCCAGGGTGACAGATGAAAACTTTGCTGACCGCTGACGACTGAATGCTGATAGCTAACCGCTGATAACTCATACCTCTAGGCGTTTACGCCGCCCCTCATCGCCATGCACCAACCAATTCCTTCGTCCATTTAGAACAGCTGTTCTCCCCGAGAACGGGCCTCTTCCAAACTAACCTTGGCATTAGAATCACTGGCAGCCGCCCCTTCATGAGCCACACGGAGTTTTTCTTGAGAGGCTTTCAAATCGGCCAAAAAATTTTCGCGTTTGGCTCTATTGGTTAAAGCATCAGCCACGGTGGCACTTCGGCCCGCATCGGCGGTCCAAATTACAGGACCCAAAGCCTCGGGAGCAATTTTTACTGCGGTATGGGTAGCCGATGTAGCAGCACCACCAATCATCAGAGGAACATCAATACCAACCCTCTTAAATTCTTTGGCCACGCGAGTCATTTCATCTAAACTAGGCGTAATAAGGCCACTTAGCCCAACCATATCGGGTTTTTCTTTAAGTACCGTTTCCACAATCTGTTCGCAGGGAACCAGCACGCCCAAATCAATAACTTCATAGTTGTTACATGCCAGCACCACACTCACAATATTTTTTCCAATATCGTGAACATCACCCTTCACCGTAGCAATAACCACCTTTCCCGACTTGCTGGAACGACCCTTCTTCTCAGCTTCAATGTAAGGCAATAGCACCGAAACCGCTCGCTTCATTACTCGGGCACTTTTTACCACCTGGGGCAAAAACAACTTTCCTTCCCCAAACAGTTCCCCCACCTTGTTCATGCCATCCATCAGAGGGCCTTCAATCACTTTTACCGGCTCCCCAATTTTTACCCGCAATTCTTCCACGTCTTGTTCAACAAACTGGTCAAAGCCTTTAACCATGGCATAGCGAATCCGCTCTTCCACTGGTTCTTCACGCCATTTTAAAGCATCCGCATTTCCGGCAACATCATTTTTTCTCCCTTTTACCGTTTCGGCATAGGTTAAAAGTTTATCTGTTGCTTCAGGAGACCTGTTAAAAATCAGGTTCTCTATAAGTTCTCGTTCTTCTGAAGGAATATCTTCGTAAACAGGCAATGCCGCAGCATTCACAATGCCAAAATCCATTCCCGATTTTCCTGCATGGTACAAGAAGCAAGAATGCATACTTTCGCGAATGGCATTATTTCCCTTAAAGGCAAAGCTCAAATTGCTCACGCCGCCCACAATATGGGCGTAGGGAAGGTTTTTCTTTATAAACTTTATTGTTTCAATAAAATCCTTGGCGTAATTGGAATGTTCTTCCATGCCAGTTCCAATGGTAAGAATGTTTGGGTCGAACAATATATCTTCTGGAGGAAAATCCAGCTTGTCAACCAACAGTCTGTACATCCTTTCAATTACCTGAGTTCGGCGCTCATAGCTGGTGGCTTGCCCCTTTTCATCAAAGGCCATGCAAACCACGGCAAATCCGTGGCGACGGATTTCCTTGGCTTTAGCAAGAAAAAGTTCTTCACCTTCCTTAAGGCTTATGGAATTCACAATACCCTTGCCCTGCACACATTCCATGCCAGCCACCAGAACATCCCACTTGGAAGAGTCTATCATAATGGGGCATCGAGCTACACTGGGTTCGGCCATGAGCAAATTCAAAAAATAGGTCATGGTAGCCTTGGAATCAATCATGCCATCATCCAAGTTCACATCAATCACCTGGGCCCCATTTTCAACTTGGGTAGTGCCAATGTTAATAGCCTCAGTCCAATTTTTTTCTCGAATCAGGCGCGCAAATTTTAAAGACCCTGCCATATTCAGCCGTTCCCCAATATTCACAAAGCGGCTTTCTGGAGAAACCTCCATGGGGTCCAGCCCCGATAGCAAAAGGGTTCTTTTATTCTGAGGAATACAGCGAGGCTTGCGACCTTCCAATACCTTTGCAAAAGCTTTAATAGTATCTGGCGAGGTGCCACAGCACCCTCCCACAATGTTCACCAATCCTTCGTCGGCATATTGCTCAATCCACTGGGCCATCATCTCCGGAGTTTCATCGTAGCCACCAAATTCATTGGGGAGCCCGGCGTTAGGGTGCACACTTACACGAACAAAAGCATCATTTACATCACGAAGGTGGGGCAACATGTCTTTGGCTCCAAGAGCACAGTTAAAGCCAATGCTAAAAATGGGGTAACTAGAAAGGCTATGCCAAAAGGCTTTTGCAGTTTGGCCGGCCAACAGACGGCCAGAAGCATCGGTAATGGTTCCCGAAACCATTATGGGGTAAAGCTCTCCCCGGCTGTCGCAAACTTTTTGAATGGCATACAAGGCGGCCTTGCAGTTCAGGGTGTCAAAAACCGTTTCCACCAAAAGCACATCTACGCCGCCGTCTAAAAGGCCTTCTACCTGTTCTTTATAGGCATCCACCAGTTCCGCGAATGTAACAGCACGAGCCGCAGGGTCGCTCACATCGGGGCTCATGCTGGCCGTTTTGGAAGTGGGGCCAATGGAACCCACCGCAAAGCACTGGCGGGGTTTTTCCCCCATAGCCTCTCGGCTTTGGTTGTATTCTTCAATGGCTTCCTTAGCGCAGCGAGCCCCAGCCTTGGCCAAGTCATAGGCTTTTTCTTGAAGTTGGTATTCCCCTTGTCCTATTTTTGTGGAGCTAAAAGTGTTGGTTTCAATAAGGTCGGCCCCAACATCCAAGTAGGCCCGATGAATACTCTTTATTTTTTCGGGGGCTGTCAAGTTGAGAACATCGTTGTTTCCCTTAAGTTCCACAGGATGACCCTTAAAAAGTTCTCCGCGAAAATCTTCTTCGGTTAAATTCAGACGCTGTACCATGGTGCCAAAGGCACCATCTAAAATAAGAACCCGCTTTTCACAAGCGGATGATAAGTCTTTATAGGATTTTGAAAAGTTCATAAAGTCTCACTAAAAATCGTCGTCGAAACCATCGACAGTGGAATTTTTCTTTTTTATTTCACCAGGAAGCAACTGGCCTGGAGAGGTTCTTTGACCATCTTTTCCTCTAAAGTTGGGGCTCTGTTCCTGAACCTTCAACCGTTTGGCCTCAGCTTGCGCCTCTATCAAATATTTTTCCCAATCCCGAATGGCATCATCCAATTCTCCGCGGGCTATCAGCATCAGTTCCTTCAACTGCTCCAGTTCCTGCATCCGTTCCCGCTTGATTACCCAAAGTTCTTCTTCATCGGGCATACGCTCAATGTTAAAAAGTAAATTCAAATACTTTTCTTCAGCATCCTTGTAGGCTTTATAGGTGTCCTTGTAAACCAAGTAGCGGTCATCCACCATAGTTTGCTGGGGAGAAGGATGCCCGGCACAGGCAACCATACATAAGGCACAAAAAAGAAGGAGGTATCTTATCACTTTTCCTCGGCGTTATCTTCGGGGCGTTTAACAGTGTAAAGTCGTTCCAGCGTAATGTGGCTAGTAAATGTGGCTGTGTCATTAATGGCCGCATTCACCATAGTGTGTGTACCCACCTTCACTTCACGTTCCTGGCAGGGAATACCTGTGGTTGGATCAATGGCAATCCAAAAAGCCGTGCTGTAGTCACCCTTGTGGCCCGTTTGGTAATGCATATACTTTTCGGGAACATTTTTCCACTTGCCGTTTACATGCTGCTCCCAAATAAAGTAAGGAAAGCTTTCAAATTCGTGAAGATACACAGTGTAACCCAGGCATTTCCGCTTATCCAAATTATGGTAGCCATCGGTAACCACCGAATCCACCTTGATTAAGGCAAAATTGAGGCGCCCTTGGTCTTCCAGCATTTTGGTAACGTTGCCCTTTACAGGCACAGAACCCGTAAGCAAATGGTCCATTTCGTACCGGTGCTTTTCGGCACGAGCCAAATGGGGCTTGTAATCCGGGTTTAAAAGTTGATTGCGCCATTTATCCGGCATAGGCAAAGAATTTACCAAGGCATCGTATCCTTCTTCAAGGCCCTGAATGTCTAGCACGGCCCGATCTAGACCTATTGTTTTAACTTCTTTGGCCCGCCAAGCCAATTCCGAAGGCATGTAGTTTTTCAAGTAGCCTCTAGACTTGTCAATAATGTACTTGCGGTCTATATTTACGGTATCTTCCTGAGTACTGTAATTAAGGCTGGTGTAGGCCGCCGTTATGGTACCCACCTGCTCCACCCCTTCCAAGTCCACTGTAGAATAATAACTTTCGCAATACAGGTCTAAATCAACAGGTTCATTTAACTTGTAGTTAATAGCAACCACATCATCGCTGCAACCCACCAACCAAAGAGCCCATAGCCCACAAACACACAACTTTTTTATCATCTATAAACCTACTCAATTACAATGGAAATTTCCCGAGTTGCCAAAACCCGTCCATCCGCAGAAAACTCCACAACCACAGTGCCCGCAGCCTTCTGCTTAGTCAATTCCCGAGTGGTCATCATGCCACCCCGCTTAGACTTGCCCTGCAGCGTATAAGAATTCATCTTATCCGAAACCTTAGCCTCGTGAGTCCAAATTTCCTGGCCCCTAGCCCCAAGGGAGCCTTCATAGAAGGCCACCTTTAGCACTGTAAAGTCAAAACCCTTTCCGTAGCGAAACTGAATAGCCATTGGGTCGGCCATTTTAAAAGGCATTGCCGTATCAGCAACCACCTGCATCGCCATATTCCACTCTCTACCACAAACAATAGAAGGTTCTTCAGAAGAGCACCCCGCCAAAGCAAGGCCAGCCAACACAAAGGCTGCAAGGCATTTTGAAATACAGTTCATTCTATTTTTCCTCTTTAAAAAGGCTTCTCAAATTCCAAATGAGAGGAGAAGCCTTTGAAAACTAGAACCAGAAGCGAAGACCTATGCGGAAGTATAGGTCAGGAAGCTGCCAGTCGGAGTCGTCTCCATCCAGGTCATCCTTTTCGTCTTCCCACCAGAAGTACTTGAATTCACCCACAGGGCTCAATTCCAAATACAGCTGCAGAGGAATCACCGGAAATTCCCATTCAAAGCCGCCAACAACACCACCGCGAATGGCAAGGCCCGTTTCATCCCAATTGTCATCTCCTACATTCCACAAGCCAACACCAGCCGTTGGGCCTGCATAAAAGCCCATGCGACCAATATCACCAGGGAGACCGTTTAGATAAAAATCCCAGTAGTAGCCAAAGTAGGCACCCAAGGAATTATCGCCATCACTAAAGTAAAAATGAGCGTAAATGTCCAGGGTGTTGGTACTCCCCTGACGCATTTCAAAATCGAGACCCGCATGCTCCCCAGGGTTTCCTGCCTGAAGCCAGCCACCAACAGCCATCTGTTTAGTTTGAGCAGCAGAACCTGCAAAGGCCATTGCAGTGCAAATAAAGATTAAACCTAAGATCCTTTTCATCAAAACCTCCACGCTTTTCCAATCCCAAGAAAAAGACTGCCATTAAAGTAGAAAAATAGAGCCAAACATGCACTACAATACATGCAAAATTAACTTTACCACCAACACAAGACCAAGCAAAAGTGCTCAATTTTCCTTCTTTTACCCCATTCTAGCGGCACAAAACCAGCAGCATTTCCAAATGAGGGGTTTGGGGGTAAAAAGCAAAGCCCTCGCAATGTTCCAAAGAAAAACCATGTTCCGCCAAAATGCGGTAATCCCGAGCTAGCGTCACAGGGTCGCAAGAAACGTAAATAAGCCTATCCACGGAACTTTTGGCAATTGCATCCAGCGCTGTTTTAGGAAGCCCGGTACGGGGTGGGTCCACTATTAGCGTCGCCTTTTTTTCAACCACATTTTTTTCCAACCAGTCCTCCGCTGGCAAGGCAATTTCTTCAGCATCTTTACCCTTCAAGTTTGCCCTGGCATGGCGGAGGCAAAATTTGTCACGCTCCACCGTAGTAATACGCTTAAAATTATCTTGCAAAAGAGTAGCAAAAAAGCCCACTCCACTAAACAAATCAATGAGCCACTCACCCTGCCCGGCAGCCTGCCTAACGGCACATATAAGTTTGGGTAAAAGCCCTAAGTTCGATTGAAAAAAAACAGAGGCATCCATGGAAATTTTTCTTCCGCCAATTTCCACCACATTCAGAGCATTCGATTCAAACTCCTTGCCGTTCATACCTCTATAATACCAAGAAATTTTTCCTTGTCCATTATCAAACAAATTAATTTCACGAGCCTTGATATTACAGGCTTTTTCTTTTAAAAAATGGTTTAAATTTTCTGTAAGCACCATGCAGTCTTTAAAGGGAACCACCAGGTTGGAGTCCTGTTCCCTAAAGCCAAATCCCTTGGCCCCACAACGCACCACACGGGCCCGATTTCTATAATTCCATGGGTTTCCGGAATGAATCACAAAATCAGAAGGCAGATCCAATTTTGCCATGCGAAGAAAATTGTCTCGCACAATCTGTTCCATGTAAAAAGTTTGACGGTCTGCCTTAATATGCTGTAAGGAACATCCGCCGCATCTGCCGAAAAGGGGGCAAGGAGGCACCACCCGGTCTGGGCTTTTGACCAACACCTCAAGGACCTTGCCCCGGGTAAAATCCTTATTCTGGCTGGTAATCTGAGCCAACACCTTCTCGCCGGGCAAGGCTCCTTGCACAAAGCAGATGCGGCCATCTTTAAGCCGGGCAAGGCCCGCTCCGCCCTGAACAATTTTTTCTATGGTCAGTTCACTTACCATTTTTTATTACCACGGATTACTTAATGTTGTTCCCTTTTATGCAACGAATAAAATGTGTATCCCAGTTTCCAGAATTTTCCATTGAATTGATATTTCCACTTAAACAAGAAGCTTCCCCATATTTGCATCGGCCATAAAATTTGCAGCCAGCGTTTTCCAAACATCCACCACTTTTACCTCCAGAACCATCCCCTAAAAAAGGCAAAATTTCTGGAGGATTATCTTTTGAAAGAGTGGGCACACTGCGAAGAAGGGCCTCAGTATAGGGGTGGCGTAAAAGTTGTCCATTTACAATACCGCTTAATTTTCCATCATAAAAAATTTCGGAAGACTTGCCAAATTCCACCTTCTGCCCCAAGTACATCACCAGCACCTGGTCCGAAAGGGCTCGCACCACCTGCATATCGTGAGAAATAAAAACTATGGAAATTCCCAAATCATTGCGAAGGTCATCCAACAAATGCAAAATCTGAGCCTGAACCGACACATCCAAAGCACTGGTCACTTCATCGCACAAAAGAATCTTTGGCGACACCGTCAAGGCTCGGGCTATGCACAATCGCTGCCGTTGCCCTCCCGAAAACTCATGGGGAAACTTTTCTAGAGCCCCCGCTGGAATAGACACCCTCTCCAACAATTCCTGAGCCTTGGCCCGAGCCGTATCAAAACCTACGCCCCTAGCCACAAGGGGGGCCGTCATCACTTCCAAAATTGTCTGCCTTGGGTTCAAGCTGGAAAAAGGGTCTTGAAACACCATCTGCACATAGTCCCGCACCCTTTTCCAGGAGGAGGCTTTTTTTTTCACAGCCTCCCCGAACAGCACATACTGGCCCTCGCAAAAATCCACCAACCCCACCAATGCCTTAACCAGCGTGGATTTTCCACAGCCCGACTCCCCTACAATAGACAAAATTTTCCCCTGTTCCAGATTAAAAGATACTTTATCTACCGCCGTAAAATAATTCTGAACCTTGGAAAACACACCACCCCGAATGGGGAAGCGCACACTTAAATTTTTCACACTCAAGGCTATGTCAGCCATTGTCCCGCACTTCTCCATCCAAAGAAGTCAAAGCCTCTTGAACATTCTTTTCGGTATCCAGCAAAATCTGGCGGCACTTCCGCAAAAGCTCCGTTGCCTCCCGTACCTGCCCTGCCAGTTCATCAATTTCCATTTCAGAGTCGTCAATACGGGTAAGAATAGCCTCTAAACGACTCATTGCGTCTCTATATTCAAAATTTTGTTCACTCATACCTGGAATATAGTTACATTTAATTGTGATGAGGCGTGCTACAACACCCATTGTGCAGTTTTTATTCATATTTACCGTTGTTTTCTGCGGTATAGTTTTAAGTAGTTGCCTCGAAATACCCAGCGATCCCAACACCAGCAAAAAAGTCAAATCCATTCAGCTCTACATCATTCAAGACGAAAAAAAAGATTCCACCACCTTAAAGATAAACCCCAACGCCCAGGCCGAACTCAGCGTACAAGTAAAGCCATCCAAGTACGAAGGCAATCTAAAATACACCTGGTACCATAACGAAATCGAACTTGAATCAAACCAGTCTTACACCCTTAAGGCCCACTGCAAAAGCGATTCCATTCCCAATAGGTTGGTGGTAAAAGACAAAGAAAATAATCAGGATACACTAGATTTTAACATTATCGTCAATTCCAAGCCCTACTTTTACCAACCAGCCAAACCCGCCAGCGGCGATACTTTGTATGGAAACGTTTCCACAACATTTACCTTTGCTTGGTACACTAGCGACGATGACATAGCGGATCAAGAAACTTTAACCCACATTATTAAAATTGACGACACCCAGTACAATGTTTCATCTTTAACCACCATTGCACAATCAGGATTCAACCCAGGAGAACATTCCTTTACCGTATATGTCAAGGATTCCTTTAACGAATGGGATTCCCTGCCTTCCCAGCACTTTTTTGTGGTAGACACGCTGGAGGCCCCATGATTATCCTCTTGCTAGCCATGGTCTTTTTGGCAATCACCGCCTGCACCGACAGCGAAGACTTGCTATACAACAGCGAAGACGCCGTGTTCATCGAGGTAGATGCCGTTATGGCATCATCTTTTGACTCCACAGAAAATAACGTGAAAGAAGATACCATACATCCAGGAGACTCCGTCATTTTTATGGCAAGAATACTCCCGTCCAAGTCCATTCGAATGAAAAACTACTATTGGACTATCGATGACAAGTACCTTTCTGGAGACTTTAGTTTTAGGGAAGCCATTTTTGAGCCAGGTCTGCACCAAATAGTCTTTGTGCTTGTGGATTTTTTTAAAGACACCCTCAGCGACACTTTAAAACTATGGGTGTCCAGCAACCCCGAAATCGATTATAAAGATTTTATTCCAAGAGATTTTTCCCAAGGCGTAAACCCTTTGGAGCCTCTATCTTTTGCATGGAACTCCCACGACCCCGACTCCTTAGCCAGTCTCCATTTTCATTTTACCCTAACCGAAAAAAAAGGCGATGGCACACCCGCCAAAATACTAGACACCAACATCACAAGCCCCTCCTTTGTGTACCCAAAGGCTTTTTCGCCCCTTTCCCAATATTTTTGGAGCGTCTATGCCATCAATGAATTTGGGTATGCGTCTACAGACACCATTCAAGGGAACTTTTTTACCAAAGGCATGGACAATGCAGGAGGTATTTCTGGAACGGTTAAACTATCTGACCAAGGCAAGGTAGCCAAAGTTGAATACTCCATTTTAGACAGTAACAACAATTATATTGCAAAGGCACAAAAAACAAAGTGCTGTGGCTTTAGCGAAGTAGACATCGTGTACAGCCCCATTGAAGAAGGAAACTACAAACTCCTTATCTATTCCCCAAACCAGAGCGATTTTAAGCCAGACACGCTTTCATTCAAAATCAATCCAAACCAGTTCTTTTTATTTGATACACTAAGCCTCCGCGACACTATTCCCCCTTCCATTAAATCAACCACCGAAAATGGTTCCTTTTTCTACGGTGACACCCTTTTCTACAGAGACACCTTATCTTTCATCATCCGCGACAACAACGGCTCCATTACCTCCCGACAATACAATGTATACTTGGAAGGCTCCGAATGCACAAGCACCACCAGCTTATCTAACGACACCCTCTATGTAAGACTCCACAACAAAATTCAAACATGGACCCACCGGCTTTTAACCATCAAGGCCACCGATTTTAGTGGCAATTCCTACTCCAAAAATTTTTTCATCCGCCCCAACACCTATTGGATTAAAACAAACAGCGACACCACCATTGCCGAAAATGGTTTTGCCCACCTTTGGGTGGAAGACAGAAACCCCTTTGGTTTTACCCCAGAATACTTCACCTTTTTCTTGGAAAGCAACGATGGCTCCAGCATTACAGTTGCAGCCAATGGTAGTCAGCACCAACAAGAAGTGTCCGCCTCCCAGTTTAAAGACTTTGAGCAAAAAGTGATTATTCAGGTTCAATACACCAACGGCATACAAAACCAGACCTACTTTACTTTGTCAAAAAACCATGCCCCCACCATGGAGTATGACAACTGTATAGAGCCCTGCCAAATTGTTATTGATACAACAGCCCACTTTATGTGGCACCCAGCCACAGACATGGACTCCAAAAATTTGGAATACCGCATGGTTTACACACTGGGCGTAGGAAACACCTCCGATACAAGCCTCTATGTTTACGCCTCCGAATTTTCTTCCGACACCACACTTGAACTTGAGCATTTGCCAGAAGGTTACTTAAACTGGTGGATTGAAGCTAGAGATGATTATGGAAACATTTCTCCAAAATGGCAAAAGCCCGCCCTAGTGTGGGTTATTGGAGGAACAGACCATGAATAAGTACGCAAGCACTTTTTTCCTATTGTGTGTAATTCTTTTTATAGGCCTTCTAGGTTGTGGCGAAGATTCTAAAATTTCAGGCCACCCCCTTCCTATTATTGGCCAAAGCATTTTAATTGTCACCAGCGAAGGCGCCGATCAAGTGCCCGACATCTACACAAACCCCGACAGCATTTTTGTAGACATTGGAGAAACCATAAAGTTTACCAGCAACTACACCCTTAACGGGCAACCTATTTCGGGAGAAACCGCCAACCAGTTCTACGCCAGCCACCTTTGGAACATTGAGGGCGATTTGTTCAACGTTTCCTCGTTCCGCTACTCTTTTGATTCTCCTGGTGAAAAAAAGGCTATTTTAAAAACGGCCGATTACTTTGGAGACACCCTTTCCGACACCGTTTTTATTTTTGTAAACACCCCTGCCGAAATCAACTTAATTTCCCCCTTTGACCGCTACAATCAGGTAGACCCTCTATTGAAAAATGCTCTCGAAATGGAGTGGGAAACCAAGGGCATTGACCCTTGGGAAAACTCAAACTGCTACCTCTACATTGATACAGACAAAGCAAAAGTATGGGACAACCTACAGGGAGTTGTCAATTGCAGTAAAAAAGTATACCTTCACGGCCCCCTCACCTTGGAAGACACGTCCTCCACCCTCTATTGGGCCATGCAAATGACCACATTCACAGCAGACTCTTACGAAGAAGTCCGTTCCCCCATCTACAGTTTTACCACCTTGCTTCCACAGGGAGATTCTTCCGTTGTTAAAATCCCCTACTCCTTTAAGCATTATCATCTAGAAGACAGTCTGTCTACAGACATCATTTTGATTAACGCCGCTGGAGACACCCTAAAAAAATTCCAGACCCGCACCCCCTACGGAAGCATTACCACCAACGTGAAGGAGCAAAATAATCTTCAAATTGTGGTCAAAGAAAACCGACATTCAGAATACAGGCATGATGTTGTAAAAGTGGATATTCCAGCCCACAGCACCGTTTTTGTCGATTCCATTTTTATGGTAGACTCCATACCGCCTATGCTGGAATTTACAAAAAGCCTATACAGCACCGAAGCCTTTGTAAACATAGCCGTTCTAGACAACGGCTCCGGGGTCAACTGGGGTTCCCTCCAAACCTTCGTTAATGGAATTGACGTCGACGCCATCTACATGCCACCGTTCATTATGATTCCCAAAGAAGTTTTCATGGGAAAGGCAAAAATTTCCTTTTTTGTGGAAGACAACGCCAGAAACGCCTCAAGCCCCCTATTCTGGAAAGCAGAAAACATCAACAATTCGGTGGCTATTAGCGGCCCCTTTATTGACACAGGAAATTCTTATGGACAAGCAGAGTAAGCACTATATTTATTTCCAAAAAAGAAACCTTTTAGGGGTTCTGTTTTTTGTGCTTTTTTTTCTTGGAAGCCTTCACGCCCAAGACAAGGTGCTTCACGTATCCACCAATCCCTCTTCCGTAGATTTGTACATCAACCAGAAAAATCCAAGCCACGCAAGTACCCCTGATTACGTATCACCAGCATTCATCACCGTGCCCAAAAACGACACCTCGGTACTCATCCACCTTTTTAAGGAGGAATACGCCGACACCACCCTGCGCATATCCCTTTCATCAAAGGATACATCCTACATCATCATTGCCCAAAAACAAACTTACCAAGACAGCATTTTAAACAGGCAGCAAAAAGACCTGTCCCACAGAAATCGTCGAAATTTAGGGCACATACTTCTTGTGGCATCTGCAGTTCCTTTTATTGCAGGAGGCATAGCCTCTTGGATTTCTTATTACCAAATAGAAAAAGCCAACAAAAGCAAAGATAAAATTGAAAACAGCCTCATTCACAGCGACCCTAGGTACCAGTCCTTTAAACGGGACTTTCGAAATTCCAAGGACAAGGCCGAAACAGCCAATAAAACAGCCACAGCCAGTTTTATTGCGGGAGCCGTGGTTCTTTCGGTAGGAATATGTCTATCATTTTAGGTAGTGCCATGAAAAAGAAACTCTTTATTTTGCAATTTCTCTCTGTTTTATTCCTTACCGTACCCCTGTGGTCAGAGGAAAATCAGGGAACAGCCGCCTATGTAGAATTGCTTTCCGGAGTAAAGCAAAAGGCCCAATTTTTAGGTGTGGTCAACGACACCGTTCAACTGGGTGGCTACATAAAAAATGAGTTTACCATAGTTAAAATAGCCCGCAACCAATTCAAGTCCATACTAGACGAAAATGGCAAAGACCTTTTAGCCACCGACTCCCTGCCAACGGCCATTGAGCAAGCCCCACAATCAAGCGACACTATTCCCACAGACAGCCTTACCTCAACCGACTCATTAACCCAAGAAATTGCTCCAGCCAAAACTCCTGAGGAATATCCAGACTTTAGAGGAAAAAATATTTTTATCACCTATGAACACAGAGCCATAGACCAGCCTCTGGCACAGCACCTCAACGTCCTTACGGCAAAACTCCTCATGGAATCGGATGTAGCCCTGCAGGTGTACAGCAAAACAGACTTCGCCCCCTGTACCGATGAAAAATGCATCAAGGACACCCTGAACAAAATGGGTGCCTCTTCCGCCTTTTTTGGAAGCATCTATCCAGCCAGGTATCAAGATTCCCTTACGGTGCAATTAAAAGCTGTAAAGTGGGGGTCCACCGTTCCCATACTCACATCCGCCAAAATGAACATTTCTGCCAAAACCGCCCTCACCGACATTTTTAAGAAGAACCATTTTAACAACATGATTCAAACCGTTCTTGGCAAAGCGGTAGCCCCCAAAGACACAAAGGGATACATTCACGTAGAAACAGACCCCGAAGGAGCCACTTTATCTCTACCCCTTGGTTCTCCCATCTGCAAAACCCCATGCACCTTTGCCACCACCGATACTGGGCGGGTGGTTATTAACGCTTACTGGAATGTGGAAGAACACCTTTGGGGAGCCCAGTCCATTGTTCGTCCCCTCCTTGGCGACACATCCAAGGTATCCCTAAAACTGAAGCGTATTTCTCCCGAAATCAAAATTACCACCAATCCCCCAGATGTGGAAATTTTCCCAGGCAGCGGCAAAATAACCAAAAGCAGCAAATCTTTAGGCTCCACTCCCAAAAAATTTAAAGCCAGCGAACCCGGGCTTTCTTACGTTCGACTCAGAAAGGCAGGCTATCGAGACACCCTTGTTAGTTTCTATGTAGCCCCCATAAACGAAACAGAACTGAACATCAACATGACCCAGCTGGAAAGCTTTGACGAATTTGAAGCCCAGAAGCAATGGATACACGAAAGAAAAATGTACAATGCCGGCAAGGCCCTTATGGGAGCCTCCGTGGCCCCCATTGTTGTAGGTTTGGTGTTTACCTATCTTGCAACCCAGGATTACAACGACGCAGAGTCTGTTAAGGACGATTTGCAGAAGCCAGGCACTGCAGAGGGAGCCAATTACAATAAATTAGTCAAGAAAAACCATGACCTTGTGGATAAGGGAGACAACAAGATGATTCTGGGAGGAAGCCTCATTGGAGGCGGAATACTCCTGTTTGGAATAGGTTTTGTATTAACTTTTTAATAAAAGAACCCAAAAAAGCCTATTTTTTTTAACAAACTGTTTCCAACAACCTATATAAAAGTTAAATTTTTTATGATGCGTAAGATATTTTTTGTATTCCTGTTATTGGCAACGGCCCTCCATGCCGCCGACTTTGAGCGGTCAAATTGGCATACCCAGATATATCTCCAAGGAGAACCTGCGTTCCTCAAATTTGAAGATAAAAACCCTGAACTGCTAAACGACCCCATCGATAAAGAAGTTATGACCATACCTCTGTCGGTAGGTTTTCTTTGGAGTCCACTGATAACTCCGTTCTACAAGGCCGACATTCCCTTTACCATTTGGCTGGGTATGGAAGTAAACTCCATACAGTTTGGTGAAATTGGAAGCAAGCCCAAGTTCCAGTTCAACAACAACGGCAAAAAAGAAGACGGCCCAGACAAATATGAAGAATCCCTATCTTTCCTCTTCTATTCTCCTTCCGTACTGGCCGGTTTCACTTGGAACATTGCCGGAGACTTTGACCTGCGTGTACTGGGCGGCTTTGGATACCACTTCTTCTCCTTCTACGACGATGTGCTGGGCAACACAAACCAGCACACCTCCATGGCACAGAACGCCTTTGTATCTGGAGCTCTCGAATATCGCATCACCGAGCTGTTCCAAGACGTAGACCTTAAGGTGGGCATCAATGTTCGCAAGGAATTCCTCCCCTACGAAGATGTTAAGGCCACCAACAACGCCCCCAAGTCCGTGGACGAGGACTTTAGCATTCCTCCAGGATACTCCGGCATCAAGTTCGAAAAAATTTCCTACAAATATCCTGTTCGCGTAGGCTTGGAACTTTCTCTGGACTTTGGCCGAGAAAGCCGCCGGGATCGCCGTATGCGCTACGCCCTTGTTGATAGAGACAGCATCCTCCGCAAGAACAGCGAAGTTAAGGATACTTTGAACGACTGGGACTGCATGGCTATTGAACGGGACTACCATTTCTTCTTGGACGAAGATGGCCAGTTGCCCGATATGAGTGAAGCCTACACCAAGACCCAGTTCTCCGACGTGTTGGAAAGCTACCTCGCATTCTGCCATCCAGAAGACTTGGCCACCAAGGAACAACTCTATGCCGTTCTCGATAGCGGCAAGGTTGAATTGAAGGAATACCAAGTTAAGCAAGAAGATTCCCGCTTTGACCAGGTTATGGCATCCAACGATGTTGAAATGCTCCAGATGTATTTGGAATACTACCCAGACTCCCCACACCGTGGTGAAGTAGAAGCCAAGATTAAGATTCTAGGTGACTACGACAAGTTCCGCGAAATTCAGGCACAGAATACCTTTAAGGCATACCTGGCTTACTTAAACGACAATCCAAACGGAGCCTTCCGCGACGAAGCGGAAGTGGGCATCTTTGAATTGGTTCGCAGCAGCAACCGCCTTAAGGACTACGAAATTTACCTTAAGCGCTTCCCCGACGGCAAGTTTGTGGAAGAAGCCCAGAGAGCCCTCCAAGGAGCCAACACTGAAGAACCTTCCATGATTGAAGCTCAAACTGGAGAGTCTTACTCCGAACCAGAAGAGAGCGAACCAGAGGAGGAGGTTAAAGCATCCAAGAAGGGTAAAAAAGCCAAAACGAAGGCAAAGCCCAAAGCAAAGGCAAAGGCCAAAAAGAAAGGCAAAAAGAAGTAATACAAACAAATTAACAGAGCCGCTTACTTACACAAGCGGCATTTTTTTAATATGGAAATCACAACACTCATTATTGATTGGTACAACAGCCACCTTAACTACGCCACCGTAGCTCTGCTCATGACCGTAGAAAGTTCCTTTATCCCCTTTCCATCGGAATTAGTGGTTCCACCTGCCGCCTACAAGGCCTTGCAACCAGACTCGGGATTAAATATCATTCTAGTCATTATCGCAGCAACCATTGGTGCCATGGCAGGAGCCTTTGCCAACTACTACCTTTCCAAATTTTTAGGCCGCCCCATTATCTACAAATTTGCGGAATCCCGCCTAGGACATTTTTTTCTCCTTGACGGCTCCAAGATGGAAAAAGCCGAAGCCTTCTTTAGGGAACACGGTTCCATATCCACATTGGTAGGCCGGTTTATTCCCGTTATACGCCAGCTCATATCCATTCCAGCAGGGCTTTCCAACATGAA
This sequence comes from Fibrobacteraceae bacterium, assembly GCA_021443045.1. Lineage (GTDB taxonomy): Bacteria > Fibrobacterota > Fibrobacteria > Fibrobacterales > Fibrobacteraceae > Fibrobacter. The sequence continues at coordinate 29,407 of JABUUT010000014.1, read as the reverse complement.
AATTTTGCCCTTTACCATATTCACCGCCATTGGCGCCACCCTCTGGAATATTATTCTTGCCGTACTTGGCTATGTGGCCCACGGACAAAAAGATGTAATTCAAAACTACAGCCACGAGCTCTCCCTAGGCCTTGTAGTTCTTGGCGTTCTATTTATTGGATATATGGTTTGGAGTGCCCTTAGGACAAAGAAAAGAAACTAGGGCATCTCTAGAAATCGCAATTTTTTACACAACGGTTATCCTTGAACTGGGCCTCTAAAATCATGAGGCCTCTTTGGTACCGTCGATAAACCCCGTTTCGAATACCTTCTTCAAAGGTCATTTCTTCCTTAAGGCCTCCTAGATCATCGAATACTTTGGCAACCCCATGAATGCGACCATGAACATAGGGCAATTTCTGCTTTAAAGTACCCTTCTCGGTCCATTCTTCCACAACACCTTCCAGCACACCATGCTTGTAGGTTTCCTTTTTTCTCTTAATGCCATTCTCGTAAAAATCTACGGAGCCCCCGTTTTCCACACCATTGGTGTAATCAATAGCCAACCATAGTTTGCCGCTTTCATAGTAGCTTCGAAACTGGCCATGAAGTTTCCCCGCCTTGTAAGGGGCCTCCACCGCCAGTTTGCCGTTGGGGTGGTAAGTTAAGGATACCCCTTCTTTTAAATCAGTACCCTTAAGAACAGTGTACACTCGGGAAGGAGAACCATCTTCGAAGGTGGTTTTTACGGTATCTAGGGGAGTTTCGGCAGCACTTACCGCCATTGCCGACACAAAATTCATGGCCACTATGAAAAAAAGTGTTTTCATGGAAATAAAATGTAGTTAAAAAGCCGAATATTATGTATTTTGGTTCTGCTTATGCGCATTACATTTTTAAATCCGCCCTTCCACCCGATGTTCAGCCGGGAATCCCGTAG
>JABUUT010000014.1:18485-26256 GCA_021443045.1 Fibrobacteraceae bacterium | reverse complement strand
TACTCCCGACGGCTCAATCCATGTTTTATTCCATATCTGTTTTGCTTCGGGCTTGTCATTCTGAAGGGCATAGCCCTGAAGGATCCAAGGAATGTCCATGCAAATACCAGCCACTGATAACTGATAACTGATAACTGACAACCAATCAGGTTCGGATGCGTTGCCTCCTAGAGGTATGAGGCATGAGCTCATTCCTCAAAGCGACATCGTCGCGACCTCACCTCTGATAACCAGCCACCAAACACGCCTAAATGTGTAAAATTTTATTACAATCACTTTAGTTTTATACACTATTTTATGTGATTTACAACAAATATCAACAAAAATTTCAAATAAAAAGCACAAACTGTGTAAAAATAATATATTTTAGGAGTATGTGTATTGCGTTGGACCATTTATTTGATTACGATGATTTCAGAAAGTTCCTTCAGGACTATTTTGAAGAACAAAAAAAGATGAGAGCTGTTTTCTCCCATCGCTTTTTTGCTGCAAAAGCAGGATTCAGCAGTTCGTCTTACTGCCTCAATGTTATACGAGGGCGCTTTAATTTAACCCCCAAATCCATTGAAAAAATCGCCAAGGCCATGGACTTTGAGCCACTGCAGCGTTCCTACTTTGAAGCTTTAGTTCAATACAACCAGGCCGACCAAGTGGAAGAACGGGAAAGCGCATGGGAGCAAATTGTTCAAATACGCAAGCAGATAGAATTTGCCCATGTGGCCCACAGCCAGCGGGAATATTTTTCAAAGTGGTACTACCCCGTAATTCGGGAACTGGTCGTCAATTCCGACTGGAACGGAGACTATACCGTTCTAGCCCGTTATTTGGACCCACAAATTTCTACCGAAGAAGCTCGGGAGGCAGTAAACAACCTAGAAGCTTGGGGCCTTATAAAAAAAGAAAACGAGGAATATGTAGAAACATTCCAAATGTTGGACGCTACCCAGGTGGCTCCCATCGCCCTGCGCCAAATTCGCAGGGAATACATGCAACACGCCATAGGAGCGGTGGAGTCCAAAAAAAGGTCGGAACGATTTGCGGCCTTTACCACCTTAGCCATGAGTGAAAGCTCCTACGAATACGCAGTGCAGATACTGGAAGAAGCTCGCAAAAAAATTATTACTCGCGCCGCCAACGATTTAACCGTTGAAAAAGTGTACGAAATGATGCTAGTCGCCTTCCCGATGAGCAAAAAAGTCAGCAAGGGGAACAAACAATGAAATGGGTAATGGGTTTAGGATTAGCCGCTTTAACAATATGGAGTTGCTCCAGCAATGATGATGTGGCTGGCGGCGTAACGGACATCGGAAACTCCGTGGCCTACGAAGGACGAGTTGTAGACGGTTCCGGGGCCGCAGTGCCCATGGCTCGAGTGGTTGCCTACTACGATAGTTGGAACCAAACCCACATACAAGATTCCGTGGTGTCCCAAACAGATGAAGAAGGAAACTACGAGATTAAGGTGGACAGCGGTAAAGCCGTGGTACTCTACGCTTCCAAAGGTAAAGAATGTGGCCTAGCCAAAGATGGAAAAGAAATACGCATTGGCGAAACCAAGGTGTTCTCCGCCCACATAGAAGGAATCAGATCCGGGTCCGTTCGCGTTGTGGGCACAGATTCTATTGTAAAGCTGGATAATGACGGATACTTTATATACTACGACCTTCCTCAAGGTGATATTTCCTTGGTGTACATTAACGACGAGCCAGAAGCCCGCCTGGAATTTTCCATGAACACTTCAAAAGATATCATCGTGCTTCCGGCCTTGGAAATCCTGGAAGAAAACGAAGACTGGATTACTGTCTCGGATTACCGTTACTATCAAGGAGAAGCCATAGATGGTATAAAAATTCAGGTACCCGAAAATGTAGTGGTTCCCCAAGAGCCAGAAGATCCGTTGAAAGAAGCCCAACCCTACACCATCACGCTCCCCAAGGTTTCTACAACCGTGTACCAACTGATGGTTCCCATAAAACTTTCCCGAAGCAGCTACAAAGCCGATTCGGTAGCCATTCTCGACAACGAGGGTAAACCTTTGGTTTACGACATCGAAGAAGGGGAAAAAGATTTAGTGGCATGGGTAAAAATCGATTCTCTTACCAAAAAAGACACCGCCTTAACGGTAAACATCGTTCCTAGACCTGTGGCCCACAAGCCCACCACCGACAGCCTTACCACAATGGCTTGGCTCCCCATTGACGGCACAGAAAACTTGCACGACGGTTATTCATCCTCCGAGGCTTCCATCAGCGACAGCGAAGGGTTGTTCGGCAAGGGAGTTTTACTAGGTAAAGGGCAGTCCATCGACTTAGGAACCATCGACCCCTGTGCAGGAGACTTCACCATTTCTCTTTGGACAAAGTGGGGCGGCATGAACGGCGAGCACCAGATTCTAGTGTCCCAACGGGATTCCTGGGAAGACTCTCTTTCCCGATTCCAGTGGCACTTTGAAGGCCATGACTGGAAACAGTTCCTGGTAATGAACAGCAGTTTTGACCAAGGCATTCCCAAGATTGCCATTTTTGACGGAGACTCCATTGTACCTGTGGGGCAGTGGTCCTACCTGACGCTCACATATAGAAGTGGCTACATTTCCATGCATGTAAATGGAGAACGGGTACAAAATAAGGAAGACCCTTTTGAACCCAACGAACTGGAGAACGAGGTTTCCTTCCGCATCGGAGGCAACGAAATTCCTACCGAATCCTGGAACGGCCCCATAGACGCCATCCGCATAGAATCGGTGGCACGCCCCCTTGAATGGATAAAAGCCACCTACGAAATACAAAAGGCCGCCGCAGGGCTTTAAGAGTTTTCAAGCAAAAAAAAAGACTTCCCAAACGGGAAGCCTTCTTTTTTTTCAAGGGAAAAATTATTCGTACTTGATAACGCCAGCTGGGCAGGAATCTGCAGCGTCCTTGATTTCAGCTTCGAAGGCAGAAAAATCAACGCCTTCCTTAACCTGCATCTTTTCTGGAACTGCGAAAACAGCGTCGCATGTAGCTTCGCAAGCGCCGCAGGATACGCATTCGTCACTGGATTCATCAAGCCAAACTTTAGAAATAGCCATGTTATTACCTCATGTAATGGTTAATTGATGTCACTAATATAACAAAATCGGTTTAATAATGTTCAATATTTTCCTAAATTTTATGCAATATTTCTTTTAAAAGAGGATATACAGGAAAAGATGAAAAAAGTGGTTGTAAAAATTGGTGGCAGCCTTGCTATTGACGAGGCCAAGCTCTCTGATTTTGTGGCGGGCGTCGCCATGCTCCCTGGCATGGACGCTCAAATTGCTGTAGTTCACGGCGGCGGTAAGGATATTAACGAAAATATCGCCCTGCTGAAGGAGCAACCAACATTCATCGATGGCCTTAGAGTAACCACCCCTTCCATTATGAAGATGGTGGAAATGACCCTCTCTGGCCATGTGAACAAGAAGCTTGTACGTATGCTCATTGAAAAAGGCTGCAAGGCGGTGGGCATTTCTGGCGTCGACGCTTCTTTGTTCGAAGTAGAAAAGCGACGAGGTAACGTAGACCTGGGCTTGGTGGGAGACATCACCAAGGTTAATCCGGAAATCATCGTCACTCTGTTCGGCGGTGGCTTTGTGCCAGTGGTAAGCCCCATTTCCATTGGCCAAGAGCCGGGTGGTCCAAGCCTCTCTTGGAACGTGAATGCCGATACCGCCGCTTCAGAGCTAGCCGTGGCCCTCAAGGCTGACCAATTTGTTTTGGTAAGCGACGTTCCTGGCGTTATGGACGGAAATAAAAACGTGATTCCGGAACTCAATGAAGAAACCGCCGAAAAACTGATTGCCGAAGGGGTAATTAACGGTGGTATGATTCCCAAAGTTCGGGAGAGCTTTAAGTCTATTAAGCGTGGCCTAAAGGCCATTCACATTGTAGGCTGGAAAGATGCCGAACATTTTACCAAACAAATTAATGGAGATTTAAACTATGGAACCATCTTGCACTAAGTCCTTTTTGGAACAAGATAAAGAAATTATTGCACCACTGTATGGCAAAAGTGATATTGAATTTGTAAAAGGAAAGGGCAGCTACCTTTTTGACAAAGAGGGAACTCCGTACCTGGATTTTGTGGCAGGCATCGCCGTAAATGCACTGGGTCACCAGAACCAGGGCATCAAGGAAGCCGTACTTAACCAAATGGACAAATTCAACCACATTAGCAACTTGTATGTAAATATGCCCCAGGTGGAATTGGGTAAAAAGCTCCTGCAAATAACCAAGTTCGACAAGGCATTTTTCTGCAACTCCGGCACTGAAGCCAACGAAGGAGCCATCAAGTTTGCACGCAAGTATTTCGACCGAAAGGGCGAAGGCAACCGGCAAAAAATCATCACCTTTGTAAACAGCTTTCATGGCCGTACATTCGCTGCTCTTTCTGCCACAGGCCAACCCGCCCTGCGGCAGGGCTTTGGAAGCATGCCAGGCGACTTTGTACATGTTGCCTGGAACGACTGCGAAGCCTTGAAAAAAGAAGTGGACAACAACACTTGCGCCATTATGCTAGAAAGTCTCGCCGCCGAAGGCGGCGTAATGACGCTATCTTCTGAAATGGTAAGCACCGTCAATAGTTTGCAAAAAGAATTTGGCGTGTTAGTCATTGTAGACGAAGTGCAGGCAGGCACAGGCCGTTTGGGCACATTCCTGGGCTTTGAAAAATATGGTTTGAAACCCGACTTAGTAACCCTCGCCAAGGGTATCGGTGGAGGACTTCCTCTTGGAGCCGTTCTTTTGCGAGAGTTTATTGCCGACCAGTTAAAACCCGGTGACCATGGCACCACATTTGGAGGAAACCCCATTGCCTGTGCAGCAGGGCTTTCTGTGGTAAACCAGATTATGGGTGGCATTCTGGAAAACGTAAAGACACGTTCTGCGCAACTGAAGGAAGGTCTTTCTGAACTGGTATCCAAGTATGGTTTTCTTAAAGAAGTTCGGGGCGAAGGCTTAATTCTAGGCATAGCCATCGACGAAGCTGTTCCAGTGGCCAACATCATCAACGCGGCTCGCAAGGAAAAGCTGATGGTGCTTAGCGCCAAGGGAAATGTGCTGAGAATGCTCCCAGCACTTACTTTAAGCGAAGCCGAAGCGGCTGAGGGTCTAACCAAACTGGACGCTGCACTGAGCAATATTTAGAGCGAAACACAAAGGTGGCAGCCTAGTCAGACACGGCTGCCTTCTCTTCCTTTTTTACCTCATCCCAAACTTTGTCCAGGGTTTCCAAATCAAAGTCCTTCATTTCGTGCCCCTTGGCCCTTACACGTTTTTCCACTTCCCTAAAGCGACGTTCGAACTTGGAGTTGGCCCGCTGCAGAGCTATGGAAGCGTTAAAGCCACAATGCCTGGCCACATTCACCAAAGAAAACAGAATGTCCCCGAATTCGTCTTCCATGCGGTCCACATTCTTATTTTCTTCGGTAGACGCTTGTTTTTCGTGCCAAAATTCAGTAAATTCTTCTTGAGCCTTTTCAAATACAGGTTCAGCCTCGTCCCAGTCAAAGCCCACCTTGGCGGCCCTACGCTGGAGTTCCTGAGCCCGGGCAAGCGTCGGCAAGCTTTTGCTTACTTTATCCATAGCAGACTTGCCCGCCATTTCTAGATTGTTCTTTTCGGAGGCCTTTATTTTTTCCCACTGACGCACAACGCCAGCGCTATTTTCCACTTTTACCTCTCCAAAAACATGGGGGTGGCGGCGGATCATCTTTTCACAGATACCCTGCACCACATCATCTATGGAATAGTCGCCGGCTTCCTTGGCCACCTGGGAATGAAACACAACCTGAAAAAGCACATCACCAAGTTCCTCACACATGTGGGCCTTGTCCCTGGCCTGGGCCGCATCAATAAACTCGCAGGATTCTTCAACCAAATAAGGAAGAAGACTTTCAGTAGTCTGCTCCCTATCCCAAGGGCAACCTTCGGGAGAGCGGAGCTTATCCATAATTTTAACCAAATCATTAAAGGAATACTTCATGTTCACAAAAGATAGAAAGTATAGTTCCATTTTGCCATCAAACTTTCCCCTTTTGCTTTCACAATCAAAACACAAGCCCAATGAGCTCTACTACGCAGGCACACTTCCCAGCCCCCAAAAAATAGGTGTGGCCATGGTTGGCACCCGACGCTGTTCCGACTCCGCCAAGGAACTTTGTCACCGCCTGGTATCGTCGTTGCAAAGTTCCAACGCCGTTGTAGTTTCTGGCTTAGCTCAGGGCATTGACAGTCTTTGCCACGAAGCCGCCCTAAACTGCGGAATTCCCACCATTGCAGTACTCCCCCACAGCATTGACTGTAGAATGAGTAAAAGCCAAGAAGCCTTAGCCCAGCGCATTATAGACCAAGGAGGTGCCCTTGTTAGCGAGTACGAAAAAGGGATAACGTCACAATACTGGACCTTTGTAAACCGCAATCGCATTATATCCGGCCTTAGTCAAGTGACCGTTCTTGTGGAGTGTCCCCAGAAAAGTGGAGCCCTGCATACCGCAGACTATTGCCTTAAAGACAATAGACTTTTGCTAGCCATTCCCGGAAACTTCAACAACCCCTACCACAGCGGCTGCAACCAATACCTAGATAAGGGAATAGCAAAGCCAGTCTATGTGCCGGAACACCTTCGAGAAACCGCGGGAATACCCATGGAAGATGGGTTAAAACTAGAGCAGGTAATCCATTCAGGATGCACCCTTTCTCCCAAGGCTCTGCAAATATTCACAGAATTTAAGGGGTTCCAAAAGACAATGGAGGAAATCCAGGCACAATACCCTATGAACATGCCAGAACTTTTAGCTATATTAACAGAGCTGGAAATATCGGGCCTAGTTTACTCTACGGATAATTTTCAGTTTCACTTTAACGGGGTTCTATAAGGTGATTCGCAATCGAAAATCATATATCATTCTCATAGGCTTGGTGCTGGTTGTGTTCTTTATGCTGTTCCAACTTTTCCTTGGTAAAGACAGCATTTTGCGCCAGCAAGAAATTTCTGCAGAAATTGCAGAATACAAGGCTGAAATAGACTCTCTAAACCATGTTATCGAAGAACGAAACAAGGAAATAGAAAGGCTTACCAAAGATTCCTTGTACAAAGAAGAACTGTTGCGCACCCGCTACGGCATGAGCCGCAAAGAAGAAAAAGTTTTTAGGATGGTAAAATAATGGACCCTGAAATACACGACATCAAAGATATGTACAAAAGAAAACCACAGAACCACCAAGGAAATACACCCCAGGGTGCCAGCAGTTTACATAAGGCTATTGCTATTGTAACAACCCTGCTGGCAGTGGCTTATGGAGTTTCTCCCATCGACTTGTCGCCAGACGCCATTCCGGTATTGGGCTGGTTGGATGATTTTGGAATTTTGTCTGTAGCCCTACTAAATTTGGCACAGCAATTTACGGCAGACCAGAACAGCTCCATGGCGAAAGTGCTTCGCTACGCCAAATGGATTATGGTTATTTTATGTGCAATTGCAATATTATTCCTCTTTGGTCTTGTTGCAGCCATCGTGGCCCTAATTACTAGATTGTAGAAAACAGTCCTAAATTTAAAAAGAATCTAGGGAATTTCTATTTAGACGAAAGACTAAAGATGACAAATGCGAAAGGCGAGAGTAGCGGGGAAACTTGTTTGCACATTACCGAGCCAAACATTTGGCTGCAAAGCAGCAAAGACTAAAGAGGGCGTCAATAAGGGTCAAATTTGTAAACCTCACGATGTCATTCTGAGGGGCAAAGCCCCGAAG
>JABUUT010000014.1:16427-18210 GCA_021443045.1 Fibrobacteraceae bacterium | reverse complement strand
GGCTTTGCCTCCTAGAGGTATGAGGCTTGAGCTCAAAGTGAGCGTAGCGAACGGCCTCACGCCTCAAAGCGACACCGTCGCGACCGCACCACTTTTTTCGTCTATTTATTACCAATCACCAGCCACTGATAACCGACAACTGATAACCGACAACTGACTACTGACAACCGACTACTGATAACTTTCTTTAAAACTTAATCATGTATCCGGCACGCCATAAAAATTTGGGGTCGTCGTGTTCCTTAAAACGGTATACGGGCAGGGCAATTTGGGTAAAGAATCCGTAAAGATGGATCCAGATTTCAGCGGATACATCTAGGAGTTCTTTGTAGTTGTAAGGGTAAAGGTATTTTCCGCCGTTGGCCTTGTTGAATGTTTTGTGCATTTCATTGGGAGCTTCTGCAAAGGCGTAGCCCCCGCTAATGCCGTAATCAATGGAAAAAGGCTTGTTTCTAAAGAAACTCCAGTCTATTCCTCCGCGAATGCCGCACCAGTAGTCGTTGGCATCGTAGTGGGCACCCATTCCCTGAAAACGAAAAATCACAGAACTGTACCCAACCCCCAAAATAACGTTGGCCGGAATAACATTGCCCACACTAAGCCCCGCTTCAAAACGCCACGGGGAAATTTCGGAACCATGGGAAATTCCAAGAGCCAAAATACAAAGTGCCGCTAGAAGTTTTATTTTCATGGCTTAAGTATAGTTTATTTTGATTGTGTTAAGGGTTTTAAATTGAAAGTCGTTATAAAAATGTTTATTTTTTAAAAGGTAAATTTAAAAAAGGATAATAACATGAAAAAATCCCTGTTTTCCATAGGCTTTGCCTTGTTGGTTTCTGCTTCGGCTGCTTTTGCTGAAGGCGGCACCTTTGAAGATTTTCTTCCAGAAAACTGGACTGCCGATGTGGTGGCTAGCGTAAAGTACACGCGTATGCACTACAGCAACTGGGTTGATGGAGGAACATCCACTTACACATGGCTTTTAAAGTACGATGCCGATGTTCAGGGCAAGTGGGCCTATGCCAATTGGCGCAACCTGGTCAATTTGGCTTGGGGTGAAGGTTGGACCGACGGCCTGGGCAAGCGCAAGTCCGAAGATAAAATTTTCTGGGAATCCACAGTAGACTTTAACGTGTCCGAAAAGATTAAGCCTTACCTGGGCGGTCGTTATGAAACCCAGTTCTCCAAGACTTATGCTTACGACGAAGATGGTGAAATTAGTGACGAACTTTCTTGTTTCATGGACCCAGTCTACCTCACTCAATTTGCTGGTTTGGCTTACATTCCCAACGACAATTTCTCTCAGCGTTTGGCTTTTGCCAACCGCATGACCATCTCCCATGGTTACGGCTGGGCCGATGATGCCGACACCGAAGATGAGATTGAAGAATTTAGGGATGAACCTGGTCTTGAAAGCATTACTGAATTCAAGTACGCCTTTTCCGACATTATGAACTTCAAGACTCGTCTTTGGGGCTTTGTGAACTTTAAGGGCGTTGATGAAATTGACGGCAAGTGGGAAAACACCCTTTCCATTATGTTGGTTCCATTCATTGAACTTACTGTTGGCTTCGATATGGCCTACGACAAGGATCAAGACTTGGATGCCCAGTACAAGAACATGGTGCTCTTTGGAATCACATGGCGTTGGTTCTAATTTAGTTGTCGGTAGTCAGTTGTCAGTAATCAGCTGAGTCATCCCGTGTTATCAATGATTAATGATAAGGGCCTTGTCATCCTGGAGCCGTTAGGTGATAGGATCCATAGAATGGGTTCAACTCGA
>JABUUT010000014.1:7792-15534 GCA_021443045.1 Fibrobacteraceae bacterium | reverse complement strand
ACCTCATTGCCAACCACCAGACACCGTTTACTAACCACCAATAACCGACTATGTGAGTCAAGGGGAGAGCATCGGCTGGCATAGGCTGAATTTAATAGTAGCCGATGCGGTCACTTACTCGAGTGCGTCACCAGTTGGGTTTCTCAACTGATAAGCGAGCGGTCACTCCCGTGAGACGAGGCGACTTGTATCAACAAGTCGTCGAGGCGAGAGCGAGGGACGGCGTAGGGTGACTGCAGAAGACAGTCCCGAGCGGGCTTTTTATGTCATTTTGGAAGCATCCATACTAGTGACTTCCACCTTTCCCGCAAAGTAACTATAGGCAGCCGGCACCACGAACAAAGTCATAAAGGTGGCAAAGGTAAGCCCACCCACAATAGCAATACCCATAGCCACGCGGCTCGGCGTGCCTGTCATAATGAGAGGCACCGCCCCAAGCACCGTAGAAAGGCTAGTCATGAGAATGGGGCGGAAGCGGCGTTCCGCCGCTTGCCGAGCCGCTTCCAGTTTGCTGCATCCTGTGCTGGCCGCAATCTGGTTGGCAAACTCCACAATCAAAATACCATTTTTTGTCACAAGAGCTATCAAAAGAATAAGAGCAATTTCACTGAATATGTTCAAGGTTTGCCCAGTCAGCAACAAAAAAGCCAACGCCCCAGCCAAAGCCAAAGGAACCGTAAACAGCGTAACAAAAGGCGAACGGAAACTTTCGAATTGCCCAGCCAACACCAAAAACACCAAAGCCAAAGCCAGCAAAAACACAATAAACAACCCAGAAGAACTTTCTACAAATTCCTTGGAAGATCCCGTTAGAGCCGTTCCCACACTGGGGTAGTCTTTCAACACATTCCGTGCAATCCGCCGCATTTCTTCAATACCATCGCCAATGGTGGCCCCAGGCACTAGACCCGCCGAAATAGTGGCTGCACTAAAGCGGTCATAGCGAGGAAGAGATGGTGAGGCAGACTGTTCCGAGTATGTCACAAAATTGTCCAGGGGAATCAACTCCCCATTCTTATTTTTTACCGACAATAGGGATATGTTTTCGGGCATGCTTCTAAATTCATAACCCACCGCACCAATAATATCGTACTGGCGACCATTTTCATAAAATTCACCATAAGTCTGGTCGCTAATAGAAAGCTGCACCGATTGGCTAATGTCGCTTACAGAAACCCCTTCTTCGTTGGCCTTGTCCCTAAGAATTTCTATGTGCAGTTCAGGTTTGGTAAAACGCAGGTTGGAGTTGACCACACTAAATATATGGCTTTTTTGAGCCTCCTCTTCAAACTTGGGCACCAAAGACCTAAGCACTTCAATGCTTGGTGCCTGCAACACAAACTGTACCGGCAATCCACCACGTTGTGAACTAATGCGCTGGGGTTCCATCACCATAATGCGCAAATCAGGGTACTCATTTCCTAAAAGTTGCATTTGTCGAGCAATTTCACTTTGAGGTCTACGCTGGGTTGCATCTTTATTCAAAGTCACACGAATCATGGAACCACCTGCCGAACGGGCCCCCGCCTGAATTTCCTGATACTCGTTGGTATCCATCAAGGCCGTCAATTCTTCCACAAAGGCATCGGCCATGCGCTTTGTTCTTGTAAGGCTCACCCCTTCTGGCATAGAAGTATTCACCATAATCATGCCGGAATCTTCCGTAGGCGCCATTTCGCTACTCATGTTATCAAAGGACAAATAGGCAATAACACCTAAAGCCAACAAAATAGGGAACAGCAAAAAGCGTGCTCTTAAAAAGGCAGAAAGCAACCTAGAATACAAACCATTTATAAATTCAAAAAACGGCTCCGTAAGAGTGTAGAACCATCCCTTCTTTTGATGTTTTAAAAAGCGGGAACAAAGCATGGGAGAAAGGGTTAATGCACAGAGGGTGGAAAGAAACACCGTTCCTATCATTACCGCCACAAATTCCCGGAACAAAAGCCCCGTAGTACCACCCAAAGCCAGCACCGGCACAAACACAGCCATAAGCACCACCGAGGTGGCAATTACAGCAAAGAAAATTTCGTTGGTACCAGCAATAGCCGCTTGCTTTGGAGAAAGTCCAGACTCAATTTTATGATAAATATTTTCAACAATCACAATGGCATCGTCAACCACAAGGCCAATGGCCAGCACCATGGCCAGCAACGTAAGCACATTAATGGAAAACCCGCAAAGGTATAGCACAAAAAAGCTACCCACAACCGAAACAGGAACAACCACCATGGGTATTAAAGTGGTGCGGCCCTCCCGCAAGAATAAAAAGATAATGGCAATCACCAGCAAAAATGCAATAAAGATAGTTTCCACCACCTCCCGAATGGAATGGCGAATGCTAATGGAAGAATCCATGCCGATTTTTAATTCAACCCCTTCAGGCAAGTCACGGCGAATGTCTTCGATACGTTTATAAAATTCGTCGGCAATTTCCACATAGTTGGCCCCAGGCTGCGAAATGAGCGCCACAGAAATGGTGTTTTTTCCATTGCGTTTAAAGCCGGTGCGAGGGTCCTTAGGTTCATAGTGGATGTTGGCCACATCTTGCAAGCGAATTACGGTGCCATCTTTAGCGGTTTTTACTGCAATGTTTCCAAATTTTTCTGGCTCCAGCAGGCGACCCAAAGTTCTTATAGACAAAGTGGTTTCAATGCCTTCAATGGAGCCCGAAGGAAGTTCCAGGTTTCCCTTTTTCATGGCCGCCGAAATTTCGGATCCAGTAATACCCAGGGCCTGCATTTTTACAGGGTCTAGCCAAAGACGAAGCACCGGTTGTTTTTCGCCCCACAGAGACACTTCTGAAACACCATTGATGGTTTGCAATCTTTCTTTAACCTGGTTTCGGGCAATTTCGGAAACTTCCATGGCATCGTGGGTATCGGAAATAAGGCTGGCAATAACCACAGGTTCGTTTTCAGAATCATTCTTGTATACCGTTGGTTCGTCCACATCGTCGGGCAACTTGCGTCGCACTCGGCTCACGCGGTCTCGAATTTCGTTGGCTGCCGCCTCCAGGTCCATGCCCACATCAAATTCAACACGAATGGTGGAAAAACCATCCCGACTGGTAGACGTAAGAGACTTGATGCCTGCGGCACTGTTAATGGATGCTTCCAAAATTTCGGTAACTTCAGCTTCAACTACGGCAGCGTTGGCGCCACTGTAACTGGTGCGCACGTCAATTACAGGGGAATCTACGCTGGGGTATTCACGAACTCCCAAACTGGAAGCTCCAAAGAACCCCAAAAGTAAAATCACCAGAGACATCACCGTCATCAACACGGGGCGGCGAACCGAGAGCTGCGCCACGCTCATTCAGTTACCTCATAGTTTATGCCACGGCGAATTTCCTTTAACTTAACAGAAATACCTGGGCGCATGCTAATAAGGCCCGACACAATAACGGTGTCTCCTTCGTCAAGGCCACTAACCACATCTACCGAAATGGGAGTGCGAAGACCAGTAACCACACGCTTTATTTTTGCCTTGTCGCCATTAAACACAAAAAGGTAGGCACCATCTTTATCCAAAGTTAAGGCTTCGGCAGGAACCGTTATGGATTTGGTGGAGCCTGTGCTGAGAGACATGGAAACTTTTACATAACCCCCAGCTACAAATTCGCCCTTGGAATTGTCCAGTTCTGCCATAATTTGTCGTGTGCGGCTAGACTGGGATATAGTCGCATCGAGAGCCTTGACCTTACCCGTTGCAGAAATGCCCCGTTCGGCATCATTCATGGTAACTGAGCTGCCCACCTTGAGTATAGTGGCATAACGCTGGGGTATAGCGAATTTGGCCTTTAGCTTTTTTACACTACTCAAGGTGGCTATGGGAGTGCCGGCCCCAAGCCAAGCCCCCACAGAAACATTCACAAAACCCAGTTGCCCTGCAAAAGGAGCCCGAACTTCGGTTTTGGCAATTTGTGCTAAAAGAAGTTCCACAGAGGCACTTGCCGATTGTAAAGAAGCTTCAGCCGCTTCCAAATCTTCCTTAGTGGCCCCGTCTTTTTCAAAGAGTGCTCGAATTCGAGATTCTTTTTGCTGGGCCAAAGACTTTGTAGCCTCGGCCTGTTTTAATTGGGCCCTCAAATCCGCATCGTCAATTTTAGCAAGCAGTTCCCCTTTTTTTACCGACTTTCCATCTTTTGCATATAAATTAACCAAACGCCCCGAAGTGGCAGCAGAAAGTTCAACATAATCCATTGGTTCCAAGGAAGCCATGGCGCTGTAAAACTGGGCTCCTTCATGAGACTCGGCAATGTACCCCTCTACGGCAATGGAGCGCACAGGCCCCTTACCTCCCGGTCCTTTACCCCCAGCAGCCTTACCAGGAGCCGGGGCTCCCCCTTCGGAAGAACAACCCACCAACGCAAATGCAGCAAACAAAAAAAACACAAGAAAATTCATTCTTCAACCTTGAAAAAATCCACCCTTTAGATGAATAAGCGCCGCTAAAAGTTGCACAAAAAATTCAACCCACCACCGTTTTCCTGAAGCTCTGGCACAAACAGAACATTTTCAGAAAGAGACTTAGACGATGTGGATCGATAAATGCGCATGGCATCTAGCATAGAAACAATACGATTCAAAACCAAAGCTCCTATGGAGGCTTGAAAAACAATGCGAGAAACACGGAAATGGCGAAGGCGATTTTTAAACTCATCCATGTGCCTAGTCGATTCCGGATTATCGCTAGAACCCCAATCCCACTGGTATTCTTCGTTGTCTGGATAATCTTCATCCACTTTTTTGCCAGAACGGAGCATGGCCTGGTTGTAGTCCTCATCCATATCCGGAGAAGAGTTCTGGCCTTCCACCCCACGACGACTTCTATAATCGCCCACGGTGTTCAAAAAGTCAATATCCTTGTCGCTAGTGCCTAAACCGGCGTGGCGAACCGCATAGTTGTGAGCCGAAGAAATGTAGTGTTCCCCAACAAAGTAAGAACCCACCACAGTTACCCACAAAGCCGCATCAATCCACACAAAAGGCCGCACCATATTTTGTTCTTCCAGGTAATATTCCCCAAGGCCCGGCAGCAAAGCTGAAGCCCCTAAGGCAAGCATTAAGCTTTTGTCATTATTCCTGCTCACATTTTCGTCAACCGAAATTACCACCTGTGAAAAACAGGCTGTTACCATAAGAAGGGTTATGGCTAAAAGTTTACCCATTAGAAACCCCAGGAGGCACGAACTCCAACATCAAGACCGTCAAACACAGACACATAGCTGTCCAGCTTCATGCGGTGGTACCAACTAAGGTCTTCTTCATAGAGAAGCTTGTTGTGGCTATGGGCTGTAAAAGCAGCATCCACGGCAGACACAATGTGGTTGAGAATCAAGCCCCCAAAGAACCAGGCCTGCATGTCGGAATAGTCGTTGGCCTTGCTGCGAAGAGAGCGATATTTTTTCTGCATATCCGATTCAGCCAAAGGAACCGTTTCAGCATTGTTATCCGACAAATCCAAAATACTGTAGGCAGGTTCCTCGGCATCGTCCCAACCTAACACGTAAGACCTATCCGCTATAAGCTGGTAAACCGTAGAGGCATCGTAAAAGGACTTGTTTCCTATTTCTTTTTCCAGGTTCTCTGGTATGCCATTTACATTAAAGTGGTTCTGGTGGGCCTTATCGTCAATAAACAGGGAGCCTTTAGCCGTGTAGCAGCCATACGCCTTTGCGTTACCATACAAAGCCTCGCAAAAAGATTCGCGGCTATTCATGTAGCGAAGTTCAAAGTTGGATTCCTCGGTAACGTCGGCAGCCTGCATATAGAGGCCACGCATTTTCTGTTCGTAGCGACCAATGGAGTAATGCTCCTTAGCCAACTTTTTGTACTTGTCTACCTGCTGGTCATACTTGTGAATGGAGAAATAGTACCAGCTACCCCAAAGAGCCGCTTCCAACGCCAAATAAACCGCACCACGGGCATAGGTAAAAGTAGAGCCCCCTACATAAATTTGACCACTACCTGGAACAACCAGCGACATAAACAAAGCCTTGCGGGGGCTCTTGTACTGGCCCTTAATGTCATCAATGCCATGAACCCTAGACACCTTTACGGGGCCCAGCAAATCCCGACGGCTCATGGAACTGGATGACGGAATCACGGACTGAGCCAAATCCACTGAAGAACTGGAAACAGCTACGGAAGAACTGCTTTGTATTCCAGCCGAATCCACTGTTACAGAATCAGCCTGTACAGAATCAACCACCACAGAAGAATCTGGCTTTACCGTGGAATCAGCCGCCACAGAATCCCTAGCAACAGAATCAACTGCAGCACCGGCTGTAGTATCAGAAGCCCCACCGATAGGCGTTTCTGAACTTGAAGGGGCCGCCACGGAACTGGAGGACACCACCATAGAACTGCTGGAAACCACTGCGGAGCTAGACAAAGCCGCCTCAGAACTGGAAGTCACCGCAGAAGAGGACTGCGGCTGTGCAGCCTCCGCTTCAAATTCGGCAAACAAGTCCCTAGGCTGTGCAAGCAAAGCCTGAACACCAACCAGACACATAATCATACTAAATCTTGCAAAATGACGCATATTCTTAATTTAGAAAAAACCAGCAACCAAAAGTAGCACATAAAAAGAGAACCGCCCCTACAGAGGCGATTCCTTCCAAGTTTTTTACGGTTTAAAAGATGCCGAAAATTACTTTTCAGCTTCCTTAACAACCCAAACCTTGACAGCAGCTTCAACATCGCCGAATACCTTGATGGTAACGGTATAGACACCCAGCTGCTTGATTGGTTCGTCGAGAGCTACTTGAGCGCGAGAAATCTTTACACCGGCCTTGGTTACTGCTTCTGCAATATCAGCAGCGGTAACAGAACCGTAAAGACGTTCGCCTTCAACAACGCGACGTTCCAGGTTTACAGAGACCTCGGCCAACTTGGCAGCAACATCGCCAGCAGCAGCCAATTCCTTCTGGAACTGAGCTTCCATGGCAGCGCGGTTGGTTTCAATCTGGAGTTTAGCTTCCTTGGTAGCACGAACAGCCAGCTTGCGTGGAAAGAGGTAGTTACGGGCATAGCCATCTTTTACCTTAACCACATCAAGCATCTTACCCAGGTAAGGAACATTAGCTTTGAGAATAATTTCCATAGTCTAGTTCCCCCTATTAGCGAATGCTGTCGGATACAAATGGAAGGATAGCCATTTGACGGGCACGCTTGATGGCTTCGTTCAGCATACGCTGATACTTGGCGCTGGTGCCAGAAATACGGCGAGGAATGATTTTACCACGTTCAGAAACGAAGCGACGGAGAGTCTTTTCGTCCTTGTAGTCAATGAACTGAACGTTGTTTTCTGTGAACCAGCAAGTCTTCTTGCGACGAACACGTGGAGCTTGTTTCTTATCTTCAAAAGCCATTATTCCACATCTCCTTCTTCAGCGTCCACTGGGATGATTTCTTCAGTGGATTGAGCCAAATTCTGATCGTAAATGATGTCTGTCATTGGATAGTCTACGAGAGTCATCCAACGGAGAGCGTTTTCATTGAGCTTGAGAGCAGCTTCCATTTCTGCAACTACGGACACTTCGGCCTTGTAGTAGAAGATTACGTAGTAACCGTGTTGGCGCTTGTTGATTGTATAAGCCAGCTTGCGCTTGCCCCAGTCGTCACGGCGGAGGATTTCGCCGCCCTTGCTGGTGATGTTGTTGGCGATAGTCTCGACTTCAGCCTTGATAGCGTCGTCAGAGATCATAGCGTCGATGATCACCATCGTTTCGTATT
>JABUUT010000014.1:4965-6771 GCA_021443045.1 Fibrobacteraceae bacterium | reverse complement strand
CTGTGATAGGGGGAACGATAGGGCCCATGATATTCCTTGGATTCTATCGCTGCGCTCCAAAATGACCGCACCACAATGTCACACCGAAGCCAGCCTGCGAAGTTTTTCCATGCGTTTTTCGTCACGGTTTCATTCTGCACCACAAAGAAAAACTTCATGCAGCGCCCCGTCCGTTCAGCCTCGCTCCGCGAGTCCGAACCGCTCCGCGGCTTCAATCCCTAACGCACAGAAACTCCAGAAAGTTTACAATTCCATCCAAGACTTTTTTATGCGGAATATCAAGCCAATTTTTGTTGGATGATTCAAATTTTCTTGCAAACTGAGCATTCTCAAAAATAGAATTTAAACGAGTGAGAACGTCGCTTGCATTATTTTCCTTCATTTTTGAATCTTCGAAAATTAAGGATGATAGGCATTGCATCACCTTATCTTCAGAAACAAAGTCCTTTAGCCAATAAATATCAAACAAATCTTTATATCTCGTGGAGAATACACCAAATTTCAATATTGCTCGCAATTTTTCAGCCAGCATCTGCTCCTTCGAATTGATGAGTAACCTGACATTCGAATCTTGCAACGCAACATCAAAACAAAATTCATCTTGTTGAATATCTGCATATACATGAACTCCAATATCTACCTTCGTAACAAGGCTTCTATTAGACGTGTCGCTTATTTTAACATGAATTCTTTTCCCATGATAATCCTGCTGTTTCAATTCTTCGATTGAGCCTACCAATTCTATTCGATAGTCATCTAAACAATTGATTGTTGAAACAAATTTTTTTATAGAATCGCTATCCAAGGAATATCTTATAAAATCTAGATCCAAGTCTTGAGTAGCGCGCCTAATATTTCTTGAAATGCCGCGCATGGCTACGCCGCCCTTTACAGTGACGCTTTTTGCAAGCTTACTTTTGGATATGGCGCACAGTATGATATCTTGACACAACTTTGCCGTTGCATCTGCTTGGTTTAAACCAAGTTCCATGATTTTTTTTATATGTTCTTGAATCGTCATCAAAATATTTCCAACTGAATGGTGTCGAGTATTTTCTTGGATGCAGGGAAATGAATTGTGTAATCCTCAAGTTTCTGCGTATCCAAATCCATCACAACGTTTCGGTAGCTGGTCACAATTTCTTTATAAAAATCAAAGGGTATCTTATTCTTGTGGCGGATGAGTTCAATGAGCATCCGTTCTTTGTCATAAAGTTTCAATGGTTCGCCCTGCCACTCGATTTGCGAAACGCCAATAGAGAAAGTTTTTTCTGGGTAAAAATGTTGCTTCACATAATCCAGCTTAATCTTTGACGAGTCTCGAACAGAAGCTATTTCTAGTTTTTCAGGAACGACATCGGTAAGTTCATGATAATAGAAAGCACTCCCCATGGTAAACACCGCGTTGGGGTAGAGAAACTGAAATAGCTCCAATTCTGAGTGATCAGGCGTATATGAATATGCGCCGGCAGCCAATTTGTACAAATGACCACACTCTATTTCGCGCAACATCAGAAAATCTGACCCAATCCGTTCCTTACATTGCTTATAACTATAAATCATACATCCACAAATATAATAATTTGTGGATTTTTAGTCAAACTTGGTGTGGAGATAGGCTTGCTTTTACAGGACCACCTGCAAAATCATGTGTCAGATTCATAGAGACATTCCAAACGATCCGACCAGCTGTCACCCTAGAGAGCCTTTCTTTACTCTGTCACCCTAGAGCGTATTTCATTATACTGTCACCCTGGAGTGCCCTTGGCACGATAGGGTCCATGGTTTAGATGGCAAATGCAAAAC
>JABUUT010000014.1:2359-4289 GCA_021443045.1 Fibrobacteraceae bacterium | reverse complement strand
TGCTTTTCGTAAAGTAAGTCAATCATGCCGTCATCCTCTTCCAAAAGAATTTCGCTAACGTACGATTTTAAAGATTCATCTTTCACGAACTCCTTGTCAAGAAGGTTCAGCAACTTTTCGTCGGGCACTTCTTGGGCTATTGTACGATTACAAGGCTCCTTTGGCAAGCAAAGCAATGGCATATTCCGAAACGTTCACACCGCCTTTCTTTGCATTTTTCTCCAGGCCTTCGATAATCCACACGGGGATTCTAAACGATCGCATTTTTGTTGCGTTCTTCGCCTTGCGAGCCTTGATTTCGGCAACAGTCTTCTCCCATGAACCATCGAATTCGAATGCACCGGAGCGTTCGTCTGCGTTAACGGTCTCGTTTTCCAATTTTAGCAATTCCTCTGGAGTCATTGTGTTGGCTACAATTTTGTGACCAGCCTTCTCCAATTCCGCCTTCAGCTTTTTCTTGTTCAACATGTTTCGTCCTCATGTGCTCTTCTTACGGTGACCAATGTGTACAAGTCCGGTTCGACGATGAGTGTCCAGTAATCGTTTCCAATACTACCCACCACTTTAAACCGCCCGTTTCCGGCAGGCAGAATTTTCTTTTTCCCGTTGAGAAGTCTCCCCAGCATTTCACAAGAGAAACCTCGTTCAACCATCCTGTTGAAAGCGTGGTCCGTGATATTCATCCAAATATACACTCCGTAATACAATTTGTCAATACGAAAATTAGTAGACCGCAAAGATACGGATACGGAGCATTGTTCTCGTTTTCTTGCTTCATTTTTCCTCCTGCCGCTACAAGCGTAAAAGCGGCATTTAATCCACCCTTTCAATTAAAGGGTAGTACCCCTCCTTGTCTAAAATTTGCATTATGGTTGTCACTTTGCTGCCGGCATCTTTGCTTGATGTTCCACAGTGGTAGAACTTTTCTGTTTTTTGACCATAGTCCATAAAAATATAGCGGTCATGAAAAACACCACCATTCGGCTTAACAGAGATTTCCAAATCCGGACGGGCATTCCGAAAATCATTGAGCATTTGTTCAGTTATCGCACGGCCACCATGTTGATTGCTAAAGATTACGATTTTTATTCCATGGAAAACATCTCGCAGCAAATCAAGGGTCTTTACACCCACATAGTCATCCACCACATAAATGGATTTTTGGGCTTGTTCGTAAATCTGAATATATGCCATGTCAGCCTCGAATTTTTGACCGTCCAAGAAGAGAAAATGTTTGAATTTGCTAGGATCCACGAAATTGTCCATAACCTTTTGTAAATCCGTGCGGATTTCCCGAATTTCGCAGGAATTGCGCTCCGTTTGTATGGCTAGCTGAACAAGACCGTCTTTGCCTAGCAATTGCTGATTTTCAGCAACAATATAGTCCTTCATTTCCTTGAAAAGACGAATCAAAGCCTTGCTTTGCCTAATTGCCAAATCGCCCTTCAGAACCGTCATGAGCATGTAAATGCCCTGTTCCGTATATGCATGAGGTACATAACGTTGTCCGCCCCAACTTGAGGTCGTTTTTTCCGACCTCAAGTTTCGGAATTCTTCAGTAGTCAACTGAAAACGAAAATCTTCGTCAAAACGGCTAATGTTCGCCTTTACCTGTTCATTGAAACGTTTCGTACTATACCCGTAAATTTCCGCCAAATCGGAATCCAGCATGACCTTTACACCACGAATGGTGAAAATCTTACCCTTCAGCAAATCTTCGTTGATTACGGCAATCTCGCCAGAATCATCTATTGACGACACCCTCTTATTTTCTCGATTCATCTTCCCTCCTGCCGCTACAAGCGTAAAAGCGACATTTCGTTATCGGGCACATAAAGCCCACATCATATATCAAACCTGCGGCACTCACCGCAATATTGAACATTTGTTCACTACAAATATAACCACGAAATTTCACATTGTCAATAGG
>JABUUT010000014.1:0-1702 GCA_021443045.1 Fibrobacteraceae bacterium | reverse complement strand
AAAAAAAGGGCTTCAGTTGCTGAAGTCCTTTTTGAAAAATTTTTAGGTTAGGGGGTTAGAATTGCGAAGTACACAAGAAATAACCGCAACTTCCACCCAATGTAAGAGTAGCTTCTCCATGACAAATGGAACCGTTTTGATCTTGCAGTTGACGATACCATCCATTACCACTAGAAACGGTGGTGCCATTAACAGAAAGTGTCAAATCTCCTACGCTAGAATTCTTACATTCACATTGTATATGACAATAACTTGTGCCAGCACCATTAATATAAACCGTGAATGTTCCGGGCGCATTAAAGGTAATAGTTCCTTCTGACACATCTATTCTGCTCGGATTATCCGATCCGCTGGAGCTAGAGCTAGTCTGGCTGCTGCTAGATCCTTCGGGATTTTCAGGTTCTTCAGAACCGCCTTGGCTGGAGCTGCTCTGATCGCTAGAACTGCTGGAATTTTGTTCTTCTGCAACGCCTGTCAATGTGGAGAAGTCGAAGCTCCAGTATGCACCTCCGTTGCTATTATCCGATAGTTTAAGTTCTGATTTTAAACGTTTCTTATAAACGATGGGTGAATTGTCATCTTCTCCGGTCTTAGTGTAAAAAGCTAAATCACCCGTAATTGAACCCATCACAGGAGGTATTGCAAAAACCACCCTTATAGATTCTCCAGTACCATCTCCGCTTGGGATGGCATCTTTAAAATGAATTTCATATTCTTGTACAGTAGTATTTGAATATCCAACACTCCGGCCCTTGAAGCCTACAATTTTTACGTTTTCAGTTCTTGGCAAATCCACTTCTACAAAACTTGTCAGTTGCTCAAAATAAACATGAAGAGAATTATCCCCCCAAGCATTGATAGCGCTAACCATGTGGTGATATTTGCTGACTGAATCCCTCATATGGTCCGTGTATTCCTTATACTGCTGAACCTTCAAGCGGTTTCCAATACGGGGGGCCACATTTCCTGGTTCAGTCCAAAAATTCCCGGCAGGGTAAAGGGCAATACAACTTGTAGCATTTTTTTCGCAATACTTGTACTCCGTCGAATCGTCACCGATATAAATGGGCGCAAATTTTGCATCGGTACCATTAGACAAAATTTCCGTAACCTGGTAGGGGATTTTGCGGGTACTCGCATTTTCGCTAACAGCAGTTTGATCCCAAGTATATGCGCTTACACCGGGCACGACAATGAACATTTCTTTATCGTCTTTCCAACGCACCGTCATTTTGTCACCACTAGGGTCGTCAAAGACCGTGGCCACGTTGGTGAAACCTCCATTCTGGAAACTTACCTTGCGCAGCGCCTTGGAGGCTTCGTTGCAGTGGCTATCTTTGTCGGTGTTGTCGCAACGGGTGGAGGCCACCATTTCTGCGTAAGCCTTGCCTATAACCGGGGTGGTCGAGGTAGCTTGAGTGGAAGATTCAGTGCTGCAGGCAACAAAGACAACAGCGAATCCCGCGGAAATTAAAAATTTAATCATCGCTTTCATAATGTCCCCTTAGTCAGCAAAATAATCGCTACCGTTTGTTGCATCAACTCTTTTATAGTTAAGCTTTTTGAAGCTTTCACCACTAGATCCAAACATGTTCGTGTCACCGACCGTGCCTTCAAAGCTAGCGGTCATCACGTCCACGGCACCGATTTCGACAATCTCCATGGTTGCCTTCTGGTAAACTTTCTTGGCAGACTGGCTCTG
>JABUUT010000149.1 GCA_021443045.1 Fibrobacteraceae bacterium | reverse complement strand
ATTCCAGAAGACTGTATTGTACTAGATTAAAAAAAATGCCAGATTTGCAGTGCCTATTCACCATCGCACAGGCCAAAACCATGGATGCCATGGCTACAGTCATTTTAAAACACTTTTTTCGTTCTGACTCCAAACTTTTATCAAAATAAAAAATGATGATACCCCAGCATAAAAAATTTGCTAAATTCTTTTCGTAGCACTGGTCGCTGCATTTTATATATCCCCCGACAGGGGCCCGGCTTTATGCCTCTATGGGAAATGCGTTCCTACAGGATGTCTGTGGAAAAAATCATAAAAAAACAAACCTTTTCTGCCGAGATATCGACAGGTGAAATCGTCATGTACCAGCCAGATGGCAACATCCGTCTCGAAGTCAAACTGGAGAACGAATCCGTTTGGCTCACGCAGGCTCAGATGGCGGACTTTTTCATTTTGCACAATACTCTGCCAAAGTTCAAACCGACTAAGCTTTATTCGCTGGACGTCATTATTTCTGTCGGATATCGCGTTAAATCTGTTAATGGAACTAGATTTCGTCGCTGGGCAAACCAGGTGCTAAGGGAACACCTGCTCAAGGGCTTTAGCATAAATCAGCGATTTTTGCTTGCCCAGGAGCAAATTGATATGCGCTTTGACCAGCAAGAAAATCGCATTTCCGCCTTAGAAAAACGGGTGGACTTCTTTGTAAATGGTCCTAAAGCACCAGCCGAAGGAATGCTTAAAACAAAATCCAATTGGGATGGCTTTGCCTTGGTCGCAAACCTAGTGCGAACATCCAAAAGGATAGTATTACACAAAAACTGAAACAGGAAGTTGAATTGCACAACAAGCAATACCCGGGGCTGGAATTACGAAACATGCGAGAGGTCCACGACCGCTTTCTAATTGTCGATGATATCGTCTATCACTTTGGCGCGAGTTTCAAGGATATAGGCAACAAGCTTACCGCCTACAGCATTCTGAATTTTGTCTCGGCTAATCAAATTTTTGAGTTAATCAAATAAAGGGCACCGGGAAAATAATCGACATCAATACAAGCTTTGATTGGGTGCCTGGGGAGACTTTCGCCAGTACAACGACACTTGTCATTTGCCAACCACCTTTTGTAGTAACTGGAGATTTCGCTTTGTGTAGAGCGGCGCGATTTCCATTAGGAGATTTCTGTCTAAATTTATGAAGTCGCCTGAGTCAATTCTCAGGTTTTCAAACAGGCATTGTTGTAGCGCTCTTACACTTTGCAGAGGCTTTTCCTTGTAGAGTCTGTCGCAAAAAGCCTTTTCGAGGCACGCCATGGCAAAGGGCCTGTCATCCATATTCTCAAGCACTACACCATAGGAGAAAACCCACGAAGGAATGTCTCGAAACATAAAGTTCCCGAAGGGGAGGTACCCTTAAATAACTATAGAGTTGACGCGGTTTTTCAAATTGATTATCTTTTAACAAACAGCAGGTTTTCCGAGCGGTGAAAATCTCAGGATGTTTAACTTTAGGCAGGGCGTTTTCATGCATGCACGCTCCAGTGGATTAATTCCCTACAGT
>JABUUT010000148.1 GCA_021443045.1 Fibrobacteraceae bacterium | reverse complement strand
TTCCACCAAAGAAGGCTCCTTGATGATTACAGGCAATTTGTATTTCTTGCGCTCCACGGCGTGCCAGAAGGTGACCACGGATTCTTGCAGTTTGCCATCCTTATCTTTATAGATGGCCACGTGATGGTTGTTGCCCGGTTTTACAAAGCCAATATCCTCGCCTTGTTCATTCCTTTTTACGGGAGCCACGGCAGATAACCCGGTAAAGCACCTGACCGAATTGATTTTGATTTTCTGTGCTTTATCAGCATAGATTGGCTTGCTTTCCAGATCTTTGAAGGCTTCTTTTTCCTTATTACCAAATTCAGCCAATCTATCCATTACAATTTGCTTGATATGAGTGTCAACAATCGAATCTACTTTATTGAAAGAGATAGACAGCGGGTATTTCACCACGTACTCTTCCTTGTAGCAATCCGCCACTTCAAGAATATTGCCGTTCGCCAGGGTAATAGGCGTTTTCTTGAGGGAAGCCAAGGACTTTTTGACATCCCCTTCAAACTGATTAAGTCTATCTTGGACAACGGCACGAATTTCGGGTTTTGCAATCAAAGCAGGATTGTTGAATAAATCCTTAACGGGCTTGTTGGGTTCAAGAACCTTGATTTTACCGTAGACGGTTTCTTCGCTCAAGGCTCCACGAGGAATCACGATGCCCGTTTGCAGAACCTTCTTTTTACCCTTTTCGTATTTCACGCGCTTGCCCATTGTGGCAACCCGCTTGCCAGCCTTGAAGGAAACCAGAATTTCGGAAACTTTCTGGGCGACTTCATTTATATCAAAATGCTTTTTCTCACGGACCCACTGCTGCAATAAGGAGTAGTCGTTCTTCCATTCGGAACTCTGTTTTTCCACTTCCTGGAACATGGCGTCGCGCTGTGTATTCAGGCTGTTCAGCTGCTGAATGATGGACTGCTTGGTCATGGCAATCACAAGGGCATCGATGGCGTGATGGCGATGGTCCAATCGCTTGCTCCAGTCCTTGATTCGCTCTTCGGAATGGGCCTGGCCTTTGTGTTCAAATTCCTTGTTTTCTGTAAGTCCACCTTGTTTATAACGCTCAAAATTCAGTTTGTGCAAAATTTCGTCGTAACCCCAGGTGTGGCGGATGAAATCAGTGACGCTTCCGCTGGTGGCGTACACATTCCGGCAAACTTGCTTTAACATTTCCATTGATTTCTTGGAAATGTACTGTGTTTGCCGAAGTTGGCGGTCGATGAAATCGTTGGGAATGTCTTCCCTTTTCATCATCAAGTGGTCACGCTTGGTCTTGCTGATTGTATGAGTGTCATAAGCTTCCTTTACGCGTGTGCAATAAGCGTCAAAAAGTTCTTCGCTCTGACTTTTCATGAAGTCGTATGCGGTTTTATTGCCTTTATCATGGTTGCATTTACGGCAGGCGCAAACCTTGTTGGCAAAGCTATCGTCAAAGAGCAACGACTTGGGAATGATATGTTCTACTTCTACATCAAAACCTGAAAAGAATTCTGCGGCATTTACGGTCTGACCGCAATAAAAACATTTGTTACCAGATTCTTTCCATAACCGATATTTTTGAATCCT
>JABUUT010000147.1 GCA_021443045.1 Fibrobacteraceae bacterium | reverse complement strand
GAAGAAAAGTCAAAAAAAGGCGTTGTCGGAGTCCAATGAGACCCCAATGAGACCCCAATAAGGGGGTTATGTGTAAAAAGCAAATTTGTTACTTAAGTTTCCCACATGCCAAATAGGCGATTGGCGGGGTTTGTAATACAATATTGGCCTTCGCAGGAAGGCGAAAGCGATCTTTGATTTTTTTTGAAAATTCTTGAGGAAAAATAACAGATTATTCGGAAATTTTTTGTACCTTTGTAGCGCAAAAAACAAAATACAAAAATTCCAAACAATCTGTTATGGCAGCAAAGGTACAACATTTTCTTGAATTATCCAAATTTTTGGAGGATAAAGAGTCGGTTTGTCGTGATTTTCTTTCGCTTTTGGATGTTTTACGCATCGGTAACACCCTAGAAAAACTTGAAATGGAGAAAGAGAAAGGTGTCAGTTCAAAAGACTTACTGAAGTGTTTGCTCGTCTTCCGTTTGTGCGGTTTGAGCATCTATCAGTCCTCTCTCCAAGATTTCGGCAACATGGTAGATGGCGGCAAAAACCAGTTCTATCGTTTCCTTAATCGCAAGAACATGGACTGGCGCAGATTATTGCTTTCGGTCACAAAATCTGTTGTCCGTAAGATTGTGAAAGAATCCGAGGATGCCTCTTTGTCCGATTGGAAATATGCTATCATAGATGATTCTACGCTGGGGAAAACGGGCTTCACGATAGAGGGCGTCACAAAAGTATATGACCACGTCTCTAAACAGTATGTGCTGGGCTATAAACTCAACACGTTAGCCTTGACTGACGGAAAAACCACGCTACCCATTGACTTTGCTCTCCATTGTGAAGAACACAAGGATAAGATGGGCGGTTTGACCAAGAAACAAAAGGCTAATCGTCACAAAACCAAGCGCGAAGAAGGCGATTGCACCAATGCCCGCATTAGCGAGATGACCGGCAAAAAGACGGATGTCTCTATACAAATGCTGCGCAGAGCGTGGAAGAATGGCTTCAGACCGGAATATCTTTTGATTGATAAATGGTACTGCAATCACAGTTTCATCTCGGAAGTGCGAAAGATTGGCAATGGCGGCATCCACGTGGTAACGCTCCTGCGGGACAAACGCGTTAAATTTGTCGTCAACGGGAAAACCAAATCCGCAAAAATGCTTTGCAAAGAGCACGAGACGGATTTACATCAATGCCGCAAATACAAATGCCGCTATGTCCGTGTGGATGCTGATTGGAATGGCATGCCGGTACGCTTGTTTTTGGTGCGCTACAAACATTCAACCGAATGGGAGGTGTTGCTCACTACCGACATGAAGCTAACCTTTGTTAAGGCCTTTGAGACCTATCAGCAACGCTGGAACATAGAGGTGTTGTTTGGCGAATGCAAACGCCATCTGGACTTAGGAGGATGCCAAAGTACCAATCTCAATGCCCAATTGGCAGACTGCACGCTTGTGTTTATCGGCTACAGCGTTATCGCACTCAGAAAACGGTTTTCGGATTACGAAACATGGGGCGCTTTGTTTAGGGACATCCAACGGGACCTCATTCAACTCACGCTAATTGAGAGACTCCTGCCGATGATTGAGCAAAT
>JABUUT010000146.1 GCA_021443045.1 Fibrobacteraceae bacterium | reverse complement strand
AATCCCCCTTTCGTCTAATAGCTCATTCGTAAAAAACACGGACTTTTGCATTTGAGCCCTTTTGTCCTTGAATTTTATAGGGAAAAGTGTAAAAAGTTAATTGTTTTTGTTGGAGAAAATGTATTATTACGATGTAAAATTTGAAGAAAAGTGTGAAAACCTATGAAATGATGCAAAATTGGGGATTTGTTCCAATGGAATCACAATTTTCGATTCATGGCAACTTAAAGATGACCTTCTCGCTGTGCAAAAAAAATGGCAAAAATCGTAAGCCATTGGCTAGAAAAGTGAGCTTGGTTCATGAATAAATTCTGTTATTGCTTTATCTTATTTGTACTCTTTAGCGGAAATAATCTTGCGTTTGCACAAGATAAAGTGCTGGCTAATGAAGTGGACAGTGCTGCTATTTATTATGACCTTATCGCTCAAGAAAATTATGAGGCAAACTACAAGCCAAATGTTACGGGGATGGTTGTTGGTGGATCTTTGACGGGGATTGGTGTGTTTCTTGTTGGTTTTGGAATATATGCAATATCTTCTGTGCCGGACAATTCAGAATCGTCGGAGGGTCTTTCAGGAGCGTTGGATGGTCTAGGGGAAGGTATACTAGGAACGTTTTGTGTGCTAGGTTCTGTCCCATTTCTCGGTGTAGGTGTGCCCGTTCTGATTTACAACATTTATCAATACAATGTCCGTAAAAATCATACGAATAGGCGTGATGAATACCAGAATGCCTTGGAACGTTACCAGTTGCAAAGGCTTGGCGGAGAATCCAGTGGGCTACAGATGATGTTATTCCCGTCATTGAATGCAATAGAACGCCGTGGTGGACTAGATGTGCTGTTTTTGTTTTAAATCTGGGATTGACTCTTCCCCCTGGATGTTTTAACAGTCACTAAATAGCAACGGGAGTCTTTTCAATCACGCGCAATATAAATTGCCGCACCATGTCATACCAGCCATGTTCGGCGGCAATATCCTTGTGATAAAGTTTTTCGTCCAAAAAACCATAGGCCAAGGGCTTCCCTGTTTTTACATCGTAAATGGCATAGGTCCCTGACATTCTGGTGGTCTCACCCTTAAAGGTAAGGGTTTGGTTCACAGCCAACTGACCAGATGCGGTGATGGTCGGATTATCGGATAAAGTATTCACAACCTCATTTATATCCATTTTGATACTATCCAAAACTATATAGACATCAAAACTATCCGACATGGTTTCGATTTTAGGAACATGGACTTCCGTTCCATCCATATTCTTGACGGCATGAGAAAGATCCTTCCCTGGAATCTCCTCAATTGTGGTCTGCGCCTTTGTGTTGAACGTAAAAGTATTGCTCACCTTATCTTTGAACCAATCTGAAATAGGCTTCATGCCCTCGGGAATTAGAACTACTTTCTTATTAAAAAACCTGTCCGAAATGGGGTCTGTGCTTTCAGGAGCTATGGTATCTTTCGGCAAGATTGGCTCTGTAAAGAGTACCTTGATTTTTGACGGTTTTTCCGTCCACGTCGGGTCTAGAAACTGGCGGCTTGCGGAACAGCCCACGAACGATGATAAAGACAGCAATACTGCAAACACCAAAAACGCTTTTAAGACCTTCATTTTAATTTCCTTTATAAATTTGTGCGTAAA
>JABUUT010000145.1 GCA_021443045.1 Fibrobacteraceae bacterium | reverse complement strand
CATGATTTTGCAGGTGGTCCAATTTTTTAGAAAATTATGAATACAGAAGAACTTATAGAAATTGAATCCAGCGAACCCTATGGCATCCACCTTATAGGTGAGGGTACGTTCTTTAGGGCCTACGAGAGGTCGGCCTTCCTTTTTGGCCGGCACATCCACGACCGCTACGCCCTTAAAAGCCGCTTTATAAAAAAGGTGGCAAAGGACCTTGTCTACCTGGGGTTCCCTCGCAGTTCCCTGGATTCGGTTATGGAAGTTTGCAAAAAGAAAAACTTCGCGGTGAGCACCATAGGCAAGGACCATGTATTCATAGGCCCCGTGCCTGTGGTGGACCACTACGACATGTGGCACGACGGGGTGATGAGGCAGGTGGCCACGCCCACTGCAAACTTTGCCAACGGGGCCGTAGAAAAAGGCAGGCACAAGTCACGGATTCCGCCCAACGAATACGCCCTATTCCGCCTGTTCTTCGATTTTACGCTCTATGTGCTTAAGGCAGTGTCTAAATTTGACAAGGACTACAAATATTCCTTTGTGGAAATGCTCTGCAAGCGCTGCGTGAAACTGCTGGAAATTTTGTACAAGCATGTAAACAACATCAGGAATGCCGACCTGAATTTTGTAGAGGAGGAACTGTACAGCCTGCGCCTTGACTTTAGGCTTCTTTGCGACTTGAGGCAGATCAGCCTAAAACAGTGGGCTTTTATAAACACGAAAATAGAAGAAATGCTAGAGAATTGCATGCCGGAGTCTGCCGTTTCAAGGAACGTCAGAGAGCGCATTATGGAATCCAGCGAATCTACTCTTGCTTTGTAGGAGTTTACCGATTGTCCAGCAAATTGCAAATCTCTTTCTTGGACGCATTAAATGATTCGCCTTCTGTGCTGCCCGCGGGCTACAGGAACAACGACGGCAATTTCAACAATCAAGGCAACAACGCCAACTTGTGGAGTGCCTCGGAGAACAATTCCAACAACGCGTACAACCAGAACTTCAACAACGACAACGCTAACGTGAACCAGAACAACAACAACAAGAACAACGGGTTCTCGCTGCGTTGCCTTCAGGACTCTATATTTTCTAGCGATGCTTCTATGGCGGAGGGGAGTTTTACTCCCAGCCGCCTTTTCTTTTTGCTGCTGAAGGCCTACAAGGATGCCCGCAAAAACAAGCGCAACACCTACAACCAGCTTAAGTTCGAGGCCAACTACGAACGGGAACTTATGGACCTTGCGCTATCCATATTGAACCGCACCTACGAAATTTCACCGTCGATATGTTTTGTGAACGAGTCCCATGTAAAGCGTGAAATCGTGGCGGCAAATTTCAAGGACCGTGTGGTGCACCACCTGCTTTTCAACCTCATAAACCCCATTGTCGATAAAAAGTTCATCTACGACTGCTACAGCTGCCGCAAGGGCAAGGGAACCTTGTTTGGTATCTACCGTGCCCAGAGCTTTGCCCGCTCTGTTACAGACAACTTTACAACCGAGGGCTATGTGCTCCGGCTGGATATTTCGGGATTTTTCATGAACATCAACCGCGATATTCTTTACGCCGAAACAAAACGCCTTTGTGAATGCAATAGCGACCTGGTGGATTATCTTCTTAAAAAATTCATCTACCACAACCCCCTCGAAAACTGCATATTCCGAAGCCCGCC
>JABUUT010000144.1:2795-4464 GCA_021443045.1 Fibrobacteraceae bacterium | reverse complement strand
AGGCGGGGCCTAGGCCCGCCAAAGACCGTTTAGTGTAACTTCTGTGAAAAGTTGAGATATAAATTTTGCATTTAGATTCAACAACGAAAATTATTATTTTTCAAGATCAACAAATGCCATTGAAATTGTAAACGTTTGTAATTCCGATTATTGCATACAAAGAACCTTATCAAAGGAAGGTTTTTGCAAATGGTTAAAGGAAAAGTATGGCCTTAAGGATAATCTAAATTCTTTTAGACAAATCGTTCATCCCTTTATGAGAGTCAATGGAAAGGAGCAGGGTGAAACAAAAGCATTTTTAAAGACAAATGGTAACGAAAGCGCACCTCAATCCATTAGACATTTTGAATGTCATTTCAAGGAATTTGCAAAACTTGAACCACTAGCTGTTGAATGTGAAAAACTTCAAGATAAAGCCAAAAATCTAAAGGCGGCAAAAAGGGATGGTTTGATTCCATCAAAAATTTTAAAAGAAAAGGAAATCCCTTCCTACAAGGATAAAATTTCCAAACTAAAAAACGAACTTGACATTATAACTGCATCTACATATCAAGAAAGTACACATATGGATATTACGTCCGCAAGTAATGTTGCTGAATTGCGTTCAAAAATATCAAATAGACGTAGAGAATATGGCAACATCATTGCCGATATCGAACAATTAGAAAACGATTCCTATCGAAGATGTGCCGTGAGCGAAGAAGACATTGACTGCCTTAAAGAGTTTTTCCCAGATGTAAACATTAGAAGGATAAAGGATATAAACAAGTTTCATTCTGATATTGAAAAAATCCTTGAAAAAGATCGCAACACTGAGCTTGTTCAATTAAGAGCAAAGGTTTCGCCTATAGAACAAGAATTAAAATCTCTATACAGCAAGCTTGGTTATTTAGGGTTTAACGAAAATGTCAGCCAAGCAAAAATGGAACAATACGCAGGCATTAAGCATGAAATCCAAAATTTGCAAAACGAAATAGAGTCTTTTCAAAAAGAAGAAAATTTGAAGAAAGATTTATCAACAGCAAGAAACAATTTACTAGACCAAGAAGATGTTATTCTCGAGAGAATAAAAAACAAGTTAAACCGGAATATCTCCATTTTAAACAATTCCATTCAAAATGGTAAATGGGAGCCTCCTATATTGCATTTTTCTGCAAAAATGAAGGGGTATGGTTTAGAAACGTCAGATACCGGAAGTGGGTCCTCACAGGCACACATCATGCTGTTTGATATAGCACTTGCACAGGTTATAGGAACACCATTGCTAGCTTATGACACCTACTTCTTTCATGAAATGGAACATGAAAGAACGGAGGATTTCCTAAGGATGTTTGAAAAATTACCTACGCAGATTTTTATAGCCTTGGATGGAGATGGTTGTTACAACAGTTGTTCTACATTAATTGAGAATCGTAAAGTTCTACATCTGACAAGGGAAGACACCCTTTATGGTACTCTATGGGGACGAAAGTCTCAGTAGATGAAAAGGGGTTTTGGATTTTTTCCAGAGCCCAGCTTTTTTAGTCTTAGTCAAAATAGAAAAGAAATGGCTGATTATCTAATGCGTAGCTCGCAACGCCCTCACTATCAATGAGTGGATCCTTCACCCGGAAGGGCTCAGGATGACATGCAGACGCAGTAACAGCCGTAACAGCCATACCTCAACGAG
>JABUUT010000144.1:0-1432 GCA_021443045.1 Fibrobacteraceae bacterium | reverse complement strand
AATTCTCACAATCAGCCTTGTTGGTTCAATAAGGAGCAGGAAAAGGCCGATAAAGAAAAGATGCTCGCCATGATCGCCGAACTCATTGAAATGTTGAATAAAATCAACGACGGTTCCTTTGTCATTGACGACCAGGAAACAGAAAGGATTAAGGTATTGTAAGAAATTGCTCGGAGATATAAATGAATAAAAAAAAATTACGGTCACAGTTTTCCTCGGTACTGCATAAAATCCAAAGTATGCGTTCAAAGGCGGCAAGTACCGTCAATGAAATCCATCTCCGTACAGTATGGTTCGTCGGTGGCTATGTAAGTCAAAAAATAAAAAGCAATGAATGGGGGGCTAAAGTCGTCTCCGAATTGTCTGAATTTATCC
The DNA here is from genome assembly GCA_021443045.1 of Fibrobacteraceae bacterium. Lineage (GTDB taxonomy): Bacteria > Fibrobacterota > Fibrobacteria > Fibrobacterales > Fibrobacteraceae > Fibrobacter. Next base: position 1,057 of record JABUUT010000144.1, on the reverse strand, counting down.
GTGCGCAAGAGCCGCAACTGAAGGGCTTCAGCAAAAGAAACATCTATAACATGGTCTTGTTTTATGACGAATACTCCTCAACCGAATTTATTGAGTTCACGGAAAAGAATCTGAGCTCCGAATTTGTGCAGTCAGAAACTGCACAATTGGAATACGATTTAAAAAATGGAAAAAGAAAGCCCACCGATGTAATTGTGCAGTCAGAAACTGCACAATTGGTTGGTCTCCCTAATTTTGTTGAATTGACTTCTTTTACCAACCATGTAGAAATCCTTTGCAGCTGCAAAACCAATGAACAACGTTTGTTTTATATGCTTTATGCATACAAGGAACGTCTGAATGCCAAGGAGTTGAAACGCTGCATTGAAAATGACACCTTCACAACACTCCTGAGGTCTAAAAAAAATCTTTCGAAAGGGATGCTCTCGGCCTATCCGCAGGCCGGTGTTGCATTCAAGGACGAATTGTTCCTTGACTTTTTGAACCTCCCTACAAAGCACTCGGAAAACAAACTGAAAAAATCTATTGTGGAGCAAATGAAAAATTTCATTCTGGAACTCGGCAGCAAGGATTTTTTGTTCATGGATATGGAATATGCCCTGCAAGTCGGGGCATCCACTTATAAGGCGGACCTGCTCTTTTATCATCGGGGGCTGCAGGCTTTGGTGGCAATCGAACTCAAAACCACTAAGTTTCATCCCAAGGATTTGGGACAACTTGAGTTCTACCTGGAAGCCTTGGACCGGGATGTCCGCCACTCCAACGAAAATCCATCCATTGGCATGGTCTTGTGCCCATCAGCCGACCAAGTAGTGGTCGAATATGCCATGAACCGATCCATGAGCCCGACAATGGTCGCTGAATACAAAAAGAAACTGATTCCGCAGGAAACAGTGCAGAAACTGCTTGGTGAATACTGTGCCTCGTTTGATTCTGCAAATTCCAAGAAAAAACCTCAGAAAAAATAACCATGGTGCAAAATTTTGAACGGAAATGATATGAATGAAAATGATTTTCGACTAATTGCAATTAGACCACTTGTGGGGTGTTCTTCTGA
>JABUUT010000143.1 GCA_021443045.1 Fibrobacteraceae bacterium | reverse complement strand
GTCTTCTCGTACAGGGTGGGCATCTGCTTTCCGCCGTAAACGTCCCAACGGTAGCGGAACATGCGCTCATCCTCGGGGAGCACCGTCGCGTTCACCTCCGCACGCATCAGGTAGTCGGCACGGCCCACATACCGCAAGTTCCCGTCCTCATCCTCAAAGGCCTCGTCCATCTTCAAATCCGCCACGATGCCCTTGGTGCTGTCCGTCGTGGCCTCATCCAGGTTCGCACCTAGATCCAGGCTGAAGGGGTAATCCACAACGGCCACCACCTTGCCCTGGTTTTTCGCCTCCACGTGTACCTTGAAATCCCCCGTCTGCACAAGGCTGTCGTCCTGCAAGCCGTTCCACCGCAGCGTGTGCCACTGGCTTGATGTGGCCACCACGAACTCGTCTTCAAGCAAGGTGCGCACGTCGTTGCCGCGAGCATCCCGTATGGTGGCGTTCACGTATGCCGACTGCCCCGTGAGACGGAACATGAAGCCGTAATCGGCCATGGGGATTTCCGAGGTGCCCGCAGACGTTCCGAGGAAGTTCATGTAGTACCGATTCAGGTTCTCTCCCGAAATCTCGATCCGAGTCGGCTCGTAATCCAGGTACCACTCCGCATCATTGCTGATGATGTTCTGTTCGTTGCCCTTCTCGTAGGCCACCACGTGCATCCGCACCAGGGACCCGCTGGGGTACGCCTTGTTCACCAGGCCATCCCACTCCACGTGGGCCATGTAGTTCTCGGGGTGCACATAGACAACAGGCGGGCGGGCATTCCCACGGGAATCCATGTAGAGCAGACTGTCCACCGTCGAGGCATCCACGGTGAAGGGTGAGTTTGTTGTGAAAATTAGATGCACGCTATCCTGCCCTAGGTCCCACATTTTCTGGGTGTTATAGGCAGGCACCACAAATCCGGGCACGCTGTCCACATCCACCTTAACGCTGTCCATGACAAAGCCCAGTTTGTACGTAGAGTCCGCTTTCGGCGACTTGCTGAAATCCACATTGCCTTCCACATAGCGTATGGCAAGAGTTGGCGTTAATTTATCCACACCATTCAAACTTACACCCTTCGCGTTTCCCACATAGCGTACGTGCCAGGTGCTGTCATCATTTTCATGCCAGATGGAGAGCCCCGTGTCCGAAGGGGCGGGCGTGTTCCTGAACGGGGAGACCACCATGGGATTGAAGGATTTCTCCAGGACCCTCACATACACGCTGGAATCCCTTGCGGAGGGAGCCTCGATGGAGGCCATCATATACCATTCCGAGGTGTCCGCCACGTTCCTCAACTTGATGGAAATGTCCTGGTTCTTGCCAGACACCTGACGCTCCGCCCCGGTGTTTATCACAATGGAGGGTGCATCCGCATCGGCGGGAACCATGAAGTCATCCACCACCACAATTCGCTGGTTGGATACCCACCTGCACGTATCGCAGCTCCTCACCGAAAGCCGCACCGCGTAATCGCCCCTGGGCACTCCAGCCAAATCCCAAACGGCCAGGTTCCGCGCCGTGGTGGAGAGGCTGCGGTCGTACACCATGTACTCCACGCCGTCCTCGCGCCAGCCGCTCTCCTCGCCACCGTTCCCATCCATACCTTGTACGGAACGCCACTGCACCCTGAATTCGCCGTCGTTGTCGCCCACGTTGTTTTCGCCGTATGCATCCGGGTTGG
>JABUUT010000142.1:10940-12015 GCA_021443045.1 Fibrobacteraceae bacterium | reverse complement strand
CATATTCGAGACTTTCCGAGAGTCCCCTCATAATGCTGCTATACACTTCACTTTTTGCCATTTTGCGCCTTCCTTTCCGCTGGCCCCTCCGCTTTTTCCTCGTCCTTGCAGCGACCATCGAAGTTTCCTTACTCCTCCAGTCCCCTGCATAACATCACCAGCATCTGGATTTTGACACAGGAAAATTTCTAATTTTTGAAGTTCACCGTCATCCAAACCCAGTTCCTTCCAAGTTCTATCAAATTCCCTAGTGATGATGAATTCTCTCTGCATATCCTAAATATAACCCCTATTAGGTAGGGTGTCAAGAGAAAAGAAGGAATTAGACTAAAACACCCCAAAAAACAAGCCCGCAAAAAAGAAAAAATCAAAAATAAACAGCGAATTGACTGCTAATTAAAACATCCCGCCAGTATAGCGGGATGCTTTAATCAAAATTGGTGCAGGGGGTGTCGTATCACTCGCAATCAATGTTTTCGAAATTTTTACCCAGCCACGGGTTCCTGCACTAGAGCCATTCCTACTACCACGATTTTTTTTACTGTATCTTTGATTTTTTCCATGGTAAACTCCTTTCGGTAATTTTGCAAAATGCGTTTGAGTATAACCCATCCAACCGTCCCAAATCACCCCCACTTGGGCTGCTATTTCTCGAAATACACGTGGAAATTTGACCAGCGTTCCAAGGAGTGCGTTCCGTCGCTAATGAATTTCCAAGATTCCTCGTAATTACCCGGAGCAGCAAAGCCACCCGAACGCAAGTATTCCACAAAATCCTGTGGCCTGTCTGCGTAGGTGTCGTCAAACTGTTCCGCAAGCTGCATCTTTTCGTCAGAAGTCAAGTCGCGGGCCTCGTTATGCAAGGCGTGCTCCATATTCCTTGAAAAGTAGAACATCTTGTAAGGCTTTGATGCGATTTCGCTTTTGCTTCGGAGTATGCTCACCAGATTCCGCTTTTGGGTGTTCCTTGCCACGATGGAATCTACATGGGCTGTATAAATTGTGTTGCTTGTGTATTCAATGTGCTCGGCATTTGCTTTTCCCAAAATAGCTGCGTTGGGTATAAAAGCACCGT
>JABUUT010000142.1:9187-10870 GCA_021443045.1 Fibrobacteraceae bacterium | reverse complement strand
GCACCGTTTCGTTATCCAGCAGGCTGGTCAAAACATTACCGAGGGCAGTCTGGTCGGTAATTCCTTCTACAATGAACAATATGACTTTCTTAGTTTTGGACATCGTTCAATTTTCCTGCCTTTCTAAAAGCCCTGTCAATCTTGAAGTGGTTTGTCTCCTGGTAGATTTCTTCCTTCTGGCCGCCCAGGCTAATGCTGCGCAAATAAACATTTCGCGGATTGTTGTTGGTCTGGATTCCAGAAAGGCGGATGTATCGGTTGGTGGCGTTGGTGGTTGTGAAAACTAGGGAATCCTTTTTAATCATTTCAAGAGGGCGAAGGTTGTGGGAGGTAAAAAGCAAGCGTCCCTTGGCCTTTTCATCGACTATGTTCAGAATTTCACCCAAGAGGTATTCGTAAATGCCTGCGTCCAGTTCATCCACGGCAAGGCAGGTGGCAGGGTTGTTGTAAACAGAAATGAGAATGCTCAAGATGGAAATAATCTTCTTGACACCCTCGGATTCATAGCGTAGGGGGATTGGTTTTGCTTCGCCCTTCTTGGAGAGCAGCTCAAAACGCACACCATCGGCACCGTCAGGCGTTTGCTGAGGTCCCTTGGGGTCAACGACAACTTTTAGGCCCGGAACAATTTCTTGGAGCACTACGTTCATCTCGGTGAATGCGTTCTCGATAAGAGTGTAAAGCGGCTTTGGGAAAACGGTGGGTTGCACCAGCGAAATACCAACATTGCCATAAGACAAGTTCTTTCCTTCTGTGTGCCTAAAATTGAAGGGGAACGAAAAATCCAGGCTGAAGGGTCCGTTGCCGTTGTTCTTGATGACAAACAGATTGGCCTGTGCAAAAGTGCGGATTTTGTCTACAATCTCCAGTTTTTCCGCAGGATTCTTTCCCTGCAATTTTACAAACTCCGCCAAGTCCTTGGAGAATAGCATGGAACGGTGCTCTCTGGAAGTCAACTCCTTGATGACTTCTAATTTTATTGCAGAATCTTTCGTTGAAAAGGCGAACGCCCAATCTGCTGCCGGGCTAATCCATTTTTCTTGCAAGCCTTTGTCAAGGCAGACGATTAGCGACCTGCTCCTTTTTCCCGATTTCTTTTCTGAAACCTGCTCGTAGCAGACTTCGACACCACCCAGTTGGCTGCGCTGGATGCGAAAAGAGTATTCCACCAAACTTTCGACAACGCCCTCGCCATTGTTCAATTCAAAAACCAGGGTGCACTGCGCGTAGGGCTTTTCGCACGTGATAAGGTTCTCCACAAAGGGTGGGAGAGCGTCGCCCCTGGCCACCACCTGGAAGATCTCCAAGGCATCCACAAGGGCCGTTTTGCCGGAGCCATTCTGGCCATAGACCCCAAGGACATTGTTCTTGAAATCGACGGTGCCAGACTCCACGTTCTTGAAGTTCGTGAGAGCGATAGACTTGATTTGGACAAAAGGATTCATAATATTCTGAAAATTTGATAGAAACTATACAAAATGTATAAAATTTTAATCATTTTTACAATGATTTGATTTGTAAAATTCAAAAATATATACAAAATGTATTAGACTTTTTGGTCTCATCTGCCATTATCCGTGGCAAGAAATGCTTTTTTAGACCCTACCACTTCTCTACGTTCCGTTCCAGGGTGACAACGGGTTGGAACATCTGGTATGTCTCCATGAATGAAAAAAATCTGAC
>JABUUT010000142.1:2294-3556 GCA_021443045.1 Fibrobacteraceae bacterium | reverse complement strand
AGAACCTCTTGACAATCGCTTTTCTGTAATTTATATTTAGTGCACAAGTGTGTAGAAATTATTTTCCGCACACGATGCAATGTTATCAAAGCCCCGCCTTTTATGCGTAGGCGTGTTATTGCAGCAATGTCTTCAAGAAATCCATTTGAGAATGGAGAATTCTGATGATGTAAATATTTCCACCCTCAATGCGGTAAAAAACAACATGGGAACCCACCACTAAATGACGGTACCGTTGAAGTGATTCGTCAATTGTTTTCAGCGAGGCTCCGAGTTCTGGAAATAAAGCCAATTGCTCATAGTTGCTGATAATTTTTAAAACAGTATTTTTAGCCGCTTGTGAACTTTTTAATTCGTTCTTGATATAGTCCCTTATATTGTCTAAATCTTCGACTGCTCTGGGAGATACAAAAAGTTTGGCCACCTATACCTCGTATTTTGCGCGCACATCGGCGGCCATCAACCACCCATTCTGTTCGGCAGACTTTTCACCCTCTTCCAAGGCTCTGCGTAGTTTATGTTCAGCGGTTAGCTGCTCATATTCTTTGATGTCGATAACGGCGTAACAACCCCGACCATTCTTTGTCAAAAAAACAGGAGAACCCTCAGAAACATTCTGGAGAACTTCGTTGTAATTTCGCAAGTCAGACACCGGTAAAATGCATGGCATGGTAAACCTCCTTTCAAAATATACATAATTTTAAGAATAATTTAAAGTTAAATTTTTAGAAAAAACTGTGACAATGGCACCTAAGTCGGGCGCAAAGTGAACTTGCTGGGTTGATTAAGAATACTGAATCATAAAATGATAAAAGCCCCGCCTTTTATGCATGTAGGCGGAGGGAGGAAAAGCGTGCCAGGCGAAACAAGCAGGAGAAAAACATCTTTTTTCTCCTATTTGCGAGCCGCAGCCGCGGACGCCAAAGGCGTCAAAGGTGAAAAAGAAAGGCAATGTCTTAAATGTTGCGCCCGAAGTGGCTGCCATTGGCGAAGTAGACGGCGAGAAGAACGAAATTGCGGTGTATCAGCCAGAAGGGGGCGAATTTCATATCGAAGTTCGCGTGGAGCAGGATACAGTTTGGTTGACTCAGGCTCAAAGTCGTGCAAAACGAACGTCGCAAAATCAAGCTTGCTTGATTTTATGACCGAGTTGCAGCCGATTGCACTTTAGTGCAAAACGGGCGTTCCAGACCTTGCGGCAAGGAAGCATATACAAGAAACGTCGGTAAATTCTAGATAATGGAATTATACTGAGCAAAAAA
>JABUUT010000142.1:0-1177 GCA_021443045.1 Fibrobacteraceae bacterium | reverse complement strand
CTCCTACAAAAAATTTAGAATACTTATCATAAATATCCTGTGTAAGAGGTTCTGCATCTCCTCGTTTCGCAACATCTCCATCATATCGATGCATGTGGAGAACCGGCTTTCTACTAGGATCTACATTTGGCTCTACATGATAAGCAATATCCATAATTGGAAGGTGATCGTCTCCATAAATTCTCATTTCATGAAATGTCATGTTTGACCGTAATTTAATATAAGCTGTGCTGGAGTGTGATTCTTCCGGCAAAGCATGCTTTCCATTTAAGCCTTCAAGCACTTTGATTCCCTCAATAGTTCCTACGGTCTTGTAGGTGAAATCGACATTTCTCCCGGCAGCAAAAGTTCCTCGTCCACCCATTAAGCCACCCTCCAAGTACTGACATAATCAATCACTAAAAGATTCTCCGTAAGCATTTCCGGGAACGGAGTTCCAAAACAAATGATACATTCCGGTTCAATTCGCTCACACATGGTCCAAAAACCTTTTAGAAAATTGACTTTGGAGGATTTACAGCCAATCATGCCAATTGCAACAACGGCCCCCTGCTGAATTCCATCAAATGCGTAGTCAAAGCTTTCCGGAGTACTCCAGCTAACAGTTGCAATGACCGTAGAACCTTGATCCTGCCAATATGCGCCACACCAACGCCCCTTGCCGACACTTTCAATACGCCGCCATGGTTGCATCTCACAATACTGCGAAAAATCAGGAGTAAAGAGAATTCTGTGAGGTTTCAACTTTTTATAACTTTTTTCAGGATTGCTGTAAACGGATTCAAACCTATAGTCGTCCACAAAAAAATGTATGCCAAACGAATGGAACAAAGGCTTGCTACCATTGCATATATTGTTGTAAGAGAGAACATTGAGGTTGTTCAAATCAATAGGTTGCTTTTTTATCAAGGGGATTTGCCATCGGCCTGCCCCAGGATAGGTATTCCGCAAGAATAGCGGCTGAGTTCTGAAGGTTTTGCTCTTCATTTTTAGATCCTTGCGCCTATAGCGCGTTTTTTTTGCGCAAGGAATTTTGTTGAAGCCTATTCGAAAAATTCTTACGCAGTTTTTAAAATAGAGATTGCGTTTGGTAGCCGCATCTCAAAACATAAATATAGTATAAATTATTTCAAAAATAAATATTTTGCATATTTTTTTTCAAATTTTATAAAAATAA
>JABUUT010000141.1 GCA_021443045.1 Fibrobacteraceae bacterium | reverse complement strand
CTGCGAATAGCCTTGTAGTAACCGTCCTGGTGCATTTGGTCCAACATTTCTACCAATGACATTGTTGAACCGATCTATGGCATACGAGCCTCCTTATGATAAAAATTTAGTTCTATTTACGGGAGTCTCGCCTATGCCTCGTAACGTTTGCGGTTCCTCAGAACTCCCGACCTGACCAGCCAAATCGTCCGGTTAAAAAAATTCTCAAACAATGCGGTTTTTTGAAGGGTATAAAACCTACTAATACATAGAGGCCTCCTAGCAGGCAGCTAATAACGGCAACAGACGACCTAAATTCATTAGCGTCCTAAATAAATAGAGCGAACAATGCTATATTTGTGAAGACATAATGATTTTAGAGTAGAATCTTATTCCTGTATTGAAAAGTCTGGTAAACTTGAAGTTAGCAGGGAACAAGACGTTACTCGCACCCATGTGGTGCGGGTCGTCTGTTGCTTATCGCTAACGGGTTACCAGAGCCTTCAATACGTAAGCCTGCGACTTCGCACCTTTTTTATTCCAAAAAATTGTGCGAAGAGATTGCGGAGTCATTGCAAGGAACGCAGATGATGAGGCAATCCGTGTCCGTAGGTTGTTGACTGAGATTTCTGTTTGAAAAAGGGAACCACTAAAAAGCCGCCTTTGGCGGAAAGGAATGATATGAGAAATATACTAACCGCGATTGCGTTTTTGACACTATTCCAAACCGTTATCGCAAGCACGTCTTTTTGCGGACCGAACCATTTTTTTGACAATCGGGATGCCCGATGTTACGGGACAGTCCGAATAGGGAACCAAACGTGGATGTCTGAAAATTTAACATATCGGGAAAATTTGCCAGGAAGGGTCTGGTTAGTTGAAAAAGTACCAAACTATTGGAAAATAGGAGTATATTACACATGGAATGCCGCTATGAGAGCGTGTCCAGAAGGCTGGCACTTGCCTAGTGTCGAGGAATGGGAAATATTGTTTAGGTATGTTGCAAAAAACAATAACTATGGTGATGCTATAAAAAAATTAAAGACCGTCGATGGTTGGGGTTCGCCAAATGATGAAGGCAATGGAACCGATGATTATGGTTTTCATGCGTGGCCTTTTGGTATGGTTTACAAGGATGGAACTTTTATGAATGTCGGTGGGTCTGTTCACTATTGGACGACTTCATCTGGACAAGTTGCAGCTTTCCCGATGGCAAGCGATTATGGTGGCTTTAATTTTTTCAGCAGCGATAACGGTTATTCTGTTCGGTGTTTAAAAGACTAGACTTTAAAAAGTAGGTGCAGAAAAATCTATGAAAGTTTTATTATTCCTAACCTTTTGGACATCACTAGTTTTCGCTGAAACTATGAACGATTGCGGGACTCACTTAAATCAATACGTCAAGGATATGTTGAGTGACGGAGAGTATCCAGAGTGTTTTTGGGAACCGTCATCCAACACACTTGGAATTTTTCTAAAAAACGAATCCGCATACGCTATTCTTTACGACGACGACGCCATGACCGTTTGCATTCATAATCAAAGCAGATTTTGCTCAACATATTACGAATGCGCAACCAGAGACAATCGTACTGGACAGAGTGGTTCTTTTTGTCAAACGAAAAAGAAATCAAAAGAAATAAAGAATCGCTTAAAAAGGGCTAAGTACGACCCTGCAACAGCGAAGTACCAAAACCCAGCGGATTAAAAATAC
>JABUUT010000140.1 GCA_021443045.1 Fibrobacteraceae bacterium | reverse complement strand
CCCCGTGAGCATCGTTAGATGCGAACAAATTCGTGTGATAAAACAACCCACGCTTCAAGTGGGGTTGTAAGACTAAGTAACTTCGTCATTCTGGAGGTTCGCAGAGCCGATAGAATCCATAACATCATGGACCCTATCGTGCCAAAGGCCGCTCCAGGGTGACAATGAAGAGTTTTTAAAATCGTCCAAATACATTTTACCAATCTTTTACAAACTAACCCTTGCCAATACAGCACCCTTTTCTATATTCCTACCCGAGCGTGACAAATCGTCTCCAGAACACTTGTGAAAAACAAGTGTTTTTTTTCATTTTAACAAATGGAGTACTATGTCCACTCAAAATACAGACAACATAAAACAAGGCAACTGCGTTGGCAATTCCCTAATCGTCGCCACCCACACCGTCAACGGCGACGAAATTCCCGAAATGTTTCAGGAATCGTACTACCTAGACCCCACCTACAATCCCGCTTTCCAAGCGTTCCTCGGGGAGCGGGAGACCCTCATCGACTTTCTCAATGCTGTGCTCCGTCTCGAAAAATCGAAACGCATCGTAGATCTCGATTTCACCATCGAAAAGGATGTCCGCGTTTCCACTCCCGAGCCCAACGACGTTCGTTTTGACATCCACGCTGTCACCGCAGAAAACCGCTACATCGATATCGAGATGCAGCGCAAGATTCACACATTCTTCAAGGACCGCATCGTTTTGAATGATGCCCATCTTACCATCAACGGACACCATGATTATATCAAGTCCGAGGCCTTCAAAAAATTGGACGAGACGGAACAGAAACGCCGCCGTTACGAATTACCCGAGGTTATTTCCCTTTGGATTTGCAAAACCAACCCGACTGAAAATTTCCAAGGTTACCATGACGAATGGCAGCTTTACAGCAAGAATGACCTTGCCGCAGGGAAAATGGAATCCGTTTTCCCTAAAAAAAAGTATATTTTGATTAGCCTCAAAGTCCCCGAAGGCGAGGTGGGCTCCTTTGCGACTCGCGAGGAAGAATGGTTGAACCTTCTTTCTCATGTGTCAAAAATGAAGCCTATCAAAACCAACGACCCCATCTTCAAAGGCGCCTTGGGACGGATTTTGACGGCCAAGGCAACAAAGAATCTTCTGGACAAACAAAAGGACACCATCATGAGCCTCGACGAATATGAAGTACATCTGGCTTCCGCCATCATCGAAGGCCGTGAGAAAGGCATGGCAGAAGGTCGTGCGGAAGGTCGTGCGGAAGGTCGTGCGGAAGGTCGTGCGGAAGGTCGTGTGGAAGGCCGTGTGGAAGGTATGGCCGAGGGAGAAGGTAAAAAAGCTAGAGAAATCGCAAGAAAGATGCTCCTGAAAGGAACTTCCATCAATGAAATAATCGAATTTACAGATCTTTCTGAATCTGAAGTACTTGCAATAAAGCAAGGCATTGGCCGATAAGTTAACTGAAAAAAGGGAGATGGCGATATTCCAATTTACATATAAATCTTTATTTCCCTCTAGTTATTAATTTAGTTTCTAGTCATACCATGTCCAAAGTTTTTGTACTCACAAATCACACCACCACCGAAGAACAGGTGGCAGACCTTAAAGAAAACTGGCTCATCCAGGAGGTATGTGAGCTGCCTTCGGAATTAAAAAAAATGTGGGGCACTGTTCCGCCAGAGGTCGAATACGTCAACGATTACATACAACCTGTTTTAGATTGGCTTCAATCCGAATGCAG
>JABUUT010000013.1:57756-72009 GCA_021443045.1 Fibrobacteraceae bacterium | reverse complement strand
TGATGCCTAACGGCATCAGTAATTTGGCACGAATTTTGCGGGGGGGGGCTGCACGTTTGGACAGTATTAAAAAAAAACTACTACACTTTTCCGGACAATCGCTAAAAGCTATTCATTCACAGACGCGAGTTCTCTTTGGAGCAGAACACTATCTTGGATATGCCCCAAACGCCAACATATCCACAAAACATAACGACCTCTTTTTACCCCAAGGATGGCACTTTTATGCTATTGATAGATAAAATTCAAGAAAAAACAAAAGTGCTAGGCCCCGGTATACGCACTGCGCTATGGTTTCATGGTTGCTTTCGCCATTGCCCAGGGTGTATCGCCGCAGAAATGAACAAATCTCAAGATTTTTTTGAGTTTTCCGTTGAACAGTTGTTGGATAGACTGTTTTCAATAAAAGGAATAGAAGGCATCTCTATTTCAGGAGGAGAACCATTTCAGCAAAAATTAGATGAAATGCTTTTACTACTAAGTAAAATCAAACAACAATCAACCTTAAGCATAATGATGTATACAGGCTATCTACTCGACGAATTGAAGCAGGATTTTCAAAAATCCAAACTTTTGGATTATGTCGACATTTTAGTAGATGGTCCCTATATGGAAAACCTTGACCGGGGGCAGCTTTGGCGTGGTTCCGAAAATCAAACGATTCATTTCTTAAGTTCTCGGTATGCCCATTTGACATCGTCGGTGCCCCAAAGTAAAGGTCGCCCTATCGAGGTCTCGTTTAATGATGGGTTGGGGTTTTCATTAACGGGATTGCCTACTAAAGGATTTCAAGATAGACTTAAACGCAGCCTAGAATCCAAAAATATGGATTTAATATGGTAAGACAATTTCATTGATAAAATCTCTAATACAAAGAATAAACTAAAATAAGAAAAAGGTGCTTTTATGAGTGGTATTAAACAGGCAACGGTCAGATCAAATTTAAGCAGGGCTGTACAATTCGTTCGAGAAGGCTTGGCTGAATGCAGGGATGAAGCCAATCTTGTAAGCAATGTTGGTAGAAAGGATTTTAACCAAGCAAAAAATGGTGTTGATGCGGTGCGTCAAGGGTTACATCGTCAACTACCTGAAAATCTTAGGCAATTTCTTGATGGTGAAACCGCTCAATGGCAGTCTCTTTTAAATAGGCATGATAAGTCCTATGGAAATGCCATTGCTAGTGAAAAAAACGCATCTGAAAAAGAACTGCAATATAACGCACTTCGTAATTCAGCAGAACAGAAGCTTTCTGCTATTGAGCAAGATATAGAACGGCTGAAGGACCGCATTAGCGGCATTGGCGGCTACCTGGATCGCGAAAATGAACAGGCTCTTAGTCTTCGTAGAGAGGCTAAAGAGATTCTCGATGGCATGAGAAGCAACATTATCTTGGCTAGAGTTGCTCAAACGGAAAGGCGTAATGCATTTTCTAAGCTGGCGGAGTCTACCGAGTTTGCGAAGTCTGCGGAACGCGAATACGAACGACTCATTAACCTTGGAAAAGATCGTTTGGAAGTTCAACGCATTAAGGAAGAAAACGAACGTCAGGCAAAGAGTTTGCGTTCAGACATCATATCTCTTCGTCGCAAAATTGAACAGAAAAAATATCAGAAGTTTGGAAACGGCCTATACAATACATCTTTACAGAATGAAATTGAAACTGTTCTTAACTTAATCAATGAAGGAAATTTTGAAGCGGCCATTCCTCAAGCAAAAAATATCAAGAAAAATTTAAACCATGTTGCGGAAACTATCGAAACTCAGGAACAAGAGTGGAAAGCTGCCAAACTTGCTGCAGAAAAAGCTCTGGCCGATGCCAAGGAAGAAATTGCATCGTTTAATGTCGATGATATGAAAAAGTTCTCGGGTAGTCCCGCTCAGGATGTAGAAGCAGCTTTTGCCAAGGTAAATTCAACGGCTCGACTAATCGCGGGTGAAGATTTTGCAAATGCATCTCGCTGCGTGGCCGAGGCATTGAACAGCCTTCGAAACATGAACGAAAAGACCTCAGAAAACAAGAAACTCTCGGAACAGCGCAATGAAATAGCGGATTCCATTATGCAGGCTTTGTATGATTCAGACTACGATACACCCATGTTCTATCTGAAGGATGAAGGGGATGAACTTTCTGATCTCTGTGTTGTTGCCGCAGCTCCTGGTGGCATTGGCAACATGAACCTTCGCATTGGCCTGCAAGGTGGCGTGAAGTTTGAAGTAGCCAACATTCCCGAAGGCAGAGAACAGTTGTGCATTGATTCCGTACTGAACATGCAGAAAAAACTGGCTGAAAACGAGATTAACTTTGACGTTACTGACTGGGGCCGAGCAGAAAACCAGAACAAGGTTCATTTGGATGTTCGCCAGAAGACTCAAGAAGCTAAGCAGACTATTCAGCGTCAGGGGTAGCATGGTTTTTGTCAATAAACGAATCGAGGCTCCTTTCGCGGAAACTTATAAAGGTTACAACCAGTATCTTTATACTGGCGGTATCGACGACCTGTTCTTGATGGATTCTTCTGAACAGGATGGCAATCTTAAGCTTTGTAGAATTGCAGAAGCATTGGCTGAATATGGCAAAAAGGCAAAGTATGATTTGGTCATCATCATTAATGATGAACTGAATCTAGAATTTGCAACCCCAGCACAAGAGGAATTGTTCAAACGAATTTCTAAAGGCACAAGCGAGAGCCTGGTAGAGGAAGGCCGAAAAGGAAAAACTTTTGTTCCCCGAACCAAAAGAAATCAGGCAGAATCCCGTTCTGCTGAAAACGCCAACAACAATAATGACTCCCAGACAGCACAGACCGTAAAGTCTTCCACAGAAAATGTCCAAAAGGAAATTCGTGGAAACGACTCCCTGAATAGATTTGGACTAGTCACCAGAGTCTTGAAAAATTCAACCTATAAAACACTGGTTATTTTCCCATATCCTGAAAAGATGATTGCCGGCGGAGATGCTGATGGTTCCGCCGTTCAGCGCATAGAAACCTTAGTCAAGGATTGGCGCGACATTATTCGTGAGGCTAACTCTGAAACAAGAACGGTGCTAATTGTAAATCCTCACCGTCTAAAAGAGTTTCATAACGTGGAAAAGATTATTTCCTGTTACGACCACAACTGCAAAGAAGTTCAGATTCCGCAACCTTCTTACGATGAGATGAAAGCGTGGCTTAGCAAGTACAAACTCGAGAATAATATTCAGGGTTCCCCCCGAGATGCAGAACGCGTTGTGCTCACAGGCAAGACAAATGTTGATGGGAACCTCCAGAACTTTGTAAGCTGGGTTCAGAGTTTCTACCAGAAGAATCCTCGTCATAGAACCTGGAAGGCTCTTCTCAATCGAGAAAATATTGAAGCAGCAGAATCAAAAGATGATATCCTTGAAAAACTTGACAAAATGATTGGTCTTGCTGAAGTCAAGGAAGAAATCCATCGTATTGTCAATAGCGTAGAAAGTAATAATGCTACAGCATCTGAAGCCTCCTACCATATGTTTTTCCTCGGAAATCCCGGAACTGGAAAAACAGAAGTAGCAAACCTTATTGCAAAGTTATTCTGGGCTATGGAGCTGAGAACCAGCAAAAAAACTGTTAGCATAGCCATACACGATATCGTAAGCCAGTACAATGAAGGTGATACGCTTCAAAGGATGAAGGACAAAATCCAAGAAGCCATGGGTGGAGTCTTGTTTATTGACGAAGCTTATCTTTTTGCTGAAAGCGAATGGGGTCGTAAGGCTTTCCAGATATTGCTCACTGAAATGGAAAATAATCGTAAGAATCTTACGGTTATTCTTGCGGGTTACGAAGAACGTTTGCAGGCCCTTAAAGATATCAACCCGGGCATTGATAGCAGAATTCCGTATAAACTGCATTTTAAAGATTATACTAAGGAAGAAAAGCTTAGCATATTTGAGTTGCATTTGGGATTCAACAATACCAAAGCGAACATGGAACAGACTTTGTCCGAAAAAGCCAAGCAAAAGTTACTCCGTGTGCTTGATGGTTGCGAAGGCAATGGACGTGGTGTTCGCAGTGTCCTGGAAAAGACATTAAAGAATGCCGATGGAGCCCAAATTATTCTAGAGACTCATGTGGTAGACCCGCATGAAGTAAGGTCTGATGAGGCTGAAAGCATCCTTGCCGAAATTGACCGCGAATTTATTGGCATGAGCGATTTGAAACTTCGCTTGCGTCATTATTTCCAGCGAGTAAAGTGGAGCGTTGCACGAAATAAGGCGCTTGGAATCACAAAGCGTACAGGGCTTGCATATAGAATTCGCTTTACAGGCCCTCCGGGAACTGGTAAGACCACAATCGCTCGCTATATGGGACGTTTTTTCCATGCTATGGGTATTTGTGAAACATCCAGTTTCAAGGAATGTGGTGCAACTTCTTTAAAAGGTGCATATATTGGACATGCCCAGCAGGCCGTCAATAATCTTTTCCATGAAAATCGTGGCAAGGTGATTTTTATTGATGAAATTTACAGTCTTTATAATCCAGAAGCCCATCAGGACGATTCCTTTTCTCGCGAAGTAATCGATACCATGGTACGTTGCCTGACAGCAGAGGAATATCAGAATACGGTGGTTATTGTTGCTGGATATAAGGCAAAAGTTGACCAGTTCATGAATGCCAATCCTGGGCTAGCCAGTAGAATACCCGATGAAATACCATTTGGCAATTATTCTGCAGAAGATTGTTCTGACATTTTTGTCGCTGAAGCCGATAAGAATATGTATAAGCTTCAGGATGGTTGCCGCGATAAGTTAATCCAATATTTTAATAAGTTATTGAAAGAAGACAACTTTGGAAACGCCCGTACAGTAAAAGAGGTCTTTAGTCTTGTCGAAAGCAACATTATTGATAGGCTCGCCGAAAAGAACGATAAGACTGAAACTGATTTTACCCAAATTACTGCGGAAGATATTCCTGCTGTGTAGAATGTATAGGTGTAAGGTGAAAAATTATGAGTTTACTATTCGATGACGATTGCTTTGAAATAGGTGAAATTGATGGAATGCAAGACTTTGCTGAGCAAATGCGCAATGCTTGCATCGATAAGGACTTGAAAAAATTGGCCACCGAAGTGAGCCATAAAATCACTGAGTCTGAGGAGAACTTGACTTCTGTGGTTGAATCTTTTGCCATAATTGAGCCCAAAATTTCCAATGAAGTTTCTAGTGACGAAACAACATTATCCTATTTCGTGAAGACTCTTTTGGACACATGTTCATTGCCCGAAGAAACTGATTCCAAACAAGATAAACATCGACTTACTTTGATAGCTTTTTCTAAAATGATAGAATCACTACATTCTAAGGAAGATGGTGGGGCAATTTTTCCGGAAGAAGTTTTTTCAGAAAACGACTCTTTGGAGCCAGAAAATATTAAAACTTACTTGGAAAAGATTCAAACACTCGTAAATTCTCGTAACAATCTGATTAAGCAATATGGGGAACTGCTAGCTGTTCTTTCTCGTGAGAAGAATAGCAAAGGTGAATACGATCGACTCGCTAACTTAGATGAATCTATTCCTCTTATAAATTTTATCCGTGCTGAGTTTGAAAATTTTCAGCAGAGAAATTCGATTTCAACTTTTCAGGAAACCTCGGGTATTGATTTTAGCTTCCTAGATGAGGGTTCGTCGATTCCCGTGGACCCTTCAATTTCTGTTGACGAAACTAAACTTACTGCAGAAGGGCCATTGACCGATTCGTCCATTGAAGACAATGCTTTGGATTTGGAGGAACCTGCTCCTGTTAGTGCCGAGTCAAATCCAGTTACAACAGATGTAAATTCTGCTATCGAAACCCCTACAGAATCACAACCAGACGGCAAGCGTGCCGATGTAGTATTTGCTATTGACGCAAGCGGAAGTATGCGTCCCTGTTTCGAACAGTTGAGGGATAGCCTAAAAAAATTTGTAGAGCCTTTCAAGGAAGCTGGGTTTAGTTCACTTCGTTTGGGGCTTTTAGCATATAGTGCAAACAAGGACCGCAATGCAGGAAAAATAGTATATCGTAATATATTCCTTTACCCAGGCAACCAAGAAGCCATAAAATTCTTGTACGAAGATGAAGCCAAGGCATCCAGAATGTTATTTACCAGTTCAAACAATTTAGATGCTGGCATAGAGCAGTTTAAGAATCGTCTAGACCAGATAAAATGCCGAGGAGATGAAAACACACCTTTTGCCTTGGATTGCGCCGCAGATTTTCCATTTGAATCATTAACAACAACAAGACGAGTCATTGTTCTTTTTACAGACGAGAAACTGGAAGATGGCGTTTCCAAGATGGACGCTGTTGGTAATGATTGCCGAACCATTGAAAAAATTATGAACAAGATTATGGCTCGACACATATCCCTTTATTTATATGCTCCAAACAGTGAATGTACCGATATTATCAGTGATTATCCACGTGTATGTGTTACCGCGATTGCCGATTCAAATAGTTGCCCAAGTGGTACTAATGTGTGGAACGATGTTAGTGTGGATAGGATAATGGAAGGGCTAGGAAAATCCATTTCAAGTTCTGCCTTGCAATCCGCTGAAGAACCTGAATTTACAAAGGCCATTTTTGGTCAAAATACTTGGGATGATTCATCCTGGAATTAATTTCTTTAAGAGGTAGCAAAATGGAAGAAAAAAGAGCCGATGTTGTTTTTGTCATTGATGCCAGTGACAGTATGAAACCCTGCTTTCAGCAGTTAAAAAATAGTATCAGAAATTTTGTACACCCCTTCAAGGAAGAAGGTTTTGAATCTCTGCGCCTTGGCTTACTGGCCTATAACGCTGGCCCTAATAACGGCAAGTGGGTCTACCGCAATACATTCATTAACGGTGATGCTCCAGAAAATATGAACATTCTTTATGGCCAGGATGAAGAAGCCAAGGAGGCTTTATTCACTCGTTCTGGAGATGGTTTTGTCGATGTAGATACTTTCTGTACCCAACTAGATAAAATCCAATGCTGTGCAGATGAAAATACCCCACTTGCTTTGGATTGTGCTGGTGATTTTCCATTTGAACCACTTTGTTCTACACGCCGTATTATTGTGGTGTTTACCGATGAAAAAATGGAAGATGGTGTCTTGAAAAATGAACCTATCGGTGATGATTGTTGCGAACTTGAAAAGGTGATGAAAAAAATCACAAACCGTCGCCGTGCTACATTGTACTATTTTGGTCCACAATGCGAAGCCACAGACATGATGCAGGATTATCCTAGAGTTCACGTAACTGAAGTAAAAGAATATAAGCAACGAGAAGATGGTGAAGATATTTGGGCAAATATTGATTTTGAAAAAATTCTTGCTACTATGGGTAAGAATATTTCCACTTCAGTTTGTGAGGTTGTGGATGAAGGAGAATACCAGAGGGCTGTCTATGGTCAAGACGGCTGGGATTTAGAAACTTGGGGCAAGGATATTTCCGGTGGTGTAATCGATATTACCCATGTTACGGAAGGTGCTGTACTCGATGTATCAGAACCCTTGCAATGGCTAAATGCCAAGATGTTGTGGAAAACGCCTATTGACTTGGATATCCACGCCTTCTACAAGCGTACTAATGGTTATGCTAACCACATTTTTTATCAAAAAAAGAAAGATGGCTATATGGAGCTTGATCATGATGCCGGTGTTGGCGATAAGCTGGATTCGCCTGCAGGAAATGAAGAAAATATTCGTTGTCGCACATTGAATGGCATTGAAAGAATTCTTATCGCTACAAAGATATTTCCGCAACATGGTTGTTTTTCCGACTATAAAGGTTGTGTTCAAATTACCACGAGTAATCCTCGCCAACCAATGATAAATGTTAATATGGAATCACGAAAACGTTTAGACTGGTGTGTAATCGCTATGATTGACAATCGTAATCCTGAAAAGCCTCGTGTTTTCGCCATCAATCAAGTTATTGCGTATGCACCCGATGTAGACGACCCTAGATGGTTAAATTACGGCAACAATTAAGGTGTAAGAAATGGCTAATACTATATTTTCAAAAGGCGACATCATTGAAGGCGAATATAATGGGCAACATTATAAGTTTGAAGCCACTAATGACGGTGTGGAAGGTTCGAGTTCCATTTATGGGCCTGGAATGGATCTTCTTTTGAATAAGAAAGTCTTCCTAAAGAAATATACGGATCCTCGCCCAAGAAGTGAGTGGTTCTCTGAATTTATTGATTACCAAAATAAGATTCAAGAAAAAATTAAGAGTTCCAAAAATGCTCAAAAGATGATTGCAGGAATACATCTTTATTTTCAAGATGAACGTAAACATTTTTGGCAGTCCATTGAATACGTTGAAAATAGCAAGGATTTGAAACGCTATTTGGAGTCAAGCGCTATTACATGGGATCAAAGAAAGACCTTTGCAAAGGTTTTCATGTACGCTATGAAAGTCTTGCATCAGGAGGTTCGTCTTGTTCATGGCGACTTAAAACCTGCGAACTTGCTTTTAATTCCTCAAGGTACATCCCAGAAATACAACATCAAGCTAATTGACTTTGATCGTCCCATTCTCCTGGATGAAGACGCTATTCCCTGGCAAAAAGACCAAGGTTTCATTGGCTCTGCTGGATATTTTTCCCCAGAGCATTTGAAAGGAGAACGCCCTACAGAAAAATCGGATATATTCACTTGTGGCATCATCTTGTGTGAACTTCTTACGAATGTACATCCATTCCACAAAGCAAATGTAAGCAAGGATTATCGCGAGAATACAGCGAATATAGCATATCTTTTAGGCAGTTTTGGCAGTCCAGAACATGACAGTCAAGTGCTTAATGTTTTGCGTATGATGCTGGAGCCAAATCAGAATGATCGTCCATCCGCAGAGCAGGTACACAAAGCCCTCATGCAGCTGTGTGCCGAGTTTGCTCCTGCACTAACAAATGCAAATGCTGCAGCGGAACCAGTCCGCCCTTTTGTAGAAGAGGCTCCCGTCCATCAGCCTCAAGAAAATGAACCTACACAGGCGGCAGCAGATGTTGTATTCTTGATGGATACCACAGGAAGCATGGGCGGGTGCATTACTCAACTAAAAAAGCATATTCATTCTTTTATTCATTCTCTTGTAAATGGAAATCAGAATGAAAATATTGCACCTGTTGAAAATTGGCGAGCCCGCGTTGTGGGATATCGCAACTTTATGGACTGCAACAAGAGTGCAAATGTTGCAAAAAACTACAAGAAACTCGGCAAGGGCGGTTGGTTCATTTCTAATCCCTTTACTAGGGACGAAAATGCTTTGCATAGCCAACTTGACTCCTTAAAGGCGTTTGGTGGTGGGAGTGACCCCCGCGAATCTTTGTTGGACGCTCTGATGTTGGTTCTGAAATCAGGCTTTTTGCCTGCGGGTGAGGCAGACCCTGATTCTGCGGAGTTGGTAGACAAATGGCGTTCACGGGGAACTGGCCGCATTGTAGTTGTTTTTACGGATGCAGGATTTATGCCCACCATGAGCTATAATTCAGAAAAAACACTCTTTGAAGAAAAAGAAAAGTATCAGTTGAATTTAGAGGGTGGAGGTCTAGATGAATTGCAACATGCAATAGAATCTGGATTCTTTAAAATTTATATCTTCACACCAAAGAACAACGACTATGATGAATTGAGCGACTTGACCAATGTTATTATTTTCAACAGTGAAGAAGTTGGTGGATTACAGGATGGTCAAAACGGGAAAGCCCTAGTCAGCATGGTTGAGGATGGAAGTAAATTTGAACGCCTAATCGAGGATATCGTAAAGGGCGTAAGTCGTTCCTCCAGTGATTACCGTGAATTGTCTTTTTAGAGTGAGATAGGAGTTACTAGTGAGTTGGAAATGCCCAGATTGTGGAATTGCGTCTCTAGAAGACAATTCAATGAAATGTGAAGTATGTGGATATACTCGGACCTCGCATTTGGTTTTGACTTCTAATGGAAATCAAACCTGGAAAACACTTATAGAAGCAGAGGTGACACGTAGAACTTACAAACGTCTATATCCAGGAGAAGAACATCAGTATGTACCCCGTAACGAGGGGGAGTATCCGTTTATCGTAAAACGTGATTCCAATAATTTATGGATTCTCAAAACCAATCAGAACTGTGCCATAGGAGTAACTATAAATGGTGTATTCTGTAGCAGTTCTACGGAGTTTCCCTTAAATGATGGAGATACAATTTGCCTTGCTTCTCGAAGTGATACGACAAGGCAAATCGCACCTCTCAAAGTATCATTTGTTGTGGTTGAAGAAAACGTTTAGAGTTGTCAAGAATCGCTTTAATTTTGTAAAAAGGATAGTCTATGGATAGAAAAGAATTGGTTGCAAGGTGGACTAAACGCTGTGATAAATTTGTCCCAGCAAGGCCGCAGGATTATAACCCAGAATCATTCGTTTTTTCGGCAGAAAAATCTTCGTTTCCTTTTGAAGCGGCAAAGAAAATTTCTGAAGATGACACACTGGAAAAACTATCATTCAACGACAAGTCTATTGAACATGGCTTAGGATCTTTGGAATGCTCCAAGGAATCTCTGGAAATCTTGCGTGATTTCTTGAAGAAAGAAGAAATCAAAATAGCTTTTGATTATTCATTAAGCAAAAGTGACCCTATTCATGTAGTCAAGGATGAAACATCTATTTTCGATAGAGATATTTGGTTTATCGGTGACATCCATGGCGATTTACTCGCATTTCGCACAGCAATAGCCTTTATAAATTCAAATTCAAAGCGCAAACCTATTTACGTTCTCTTGGGTGACATTTTTGATAGGAATGACTATGGTTTGAATGTCATTGTTGAAGTTCTGAACCTGTTTAAGAATAGTCCAGATTCCATATTCATGATTGCAGGAAATCATGATGAAGGTTTAGATTACAAAAAAGATTCTTTTAATTCGATTATAGATCCTCATCAATTCACAGACTATCTGAATGAAATCGAAAATCCCTTAATTGAGGAGTTGGTGAAAGGGTTTATACAGTTGATAAAAAAACTTCCTGCTGGCCTGGTTCTACCTAATGGTCTGTTTGTGACCCATGGAGGTGTTCCCTCTAGACCAGAGCGTAGTGTAAAAAACGTTTGGAAGGACCTAAATAATGACGCCATTAAAGATTTAATTAAAAAGGAAAGAAGACAATTCTTGAATAACCGTTTCCAATGGGATGTCACTACAGGTACAAAACTTACTCCAGAATTTAGTTGGGTGGAAATCATCAATTTCAGTCATGCTATTGAAAAGGCCTATGGTGTTGCAATTAGATCCATGTTGCGAGGCCATGACCACTGCGATCTTTACCGACATGAATGGGCAAAGTCTTCTTTTAGCGGGAATGACAACTGTGAAGACGCAGATAGGGTTCGTAATGTGCTGACAATGACATCGATGACATTGATGCATGATTCTGAAAAAAAACTGCCTAGCTTTGGCAAGCATGAATATTCTTTTCCTTCTGTGGCTCGCTATGAACCCAGTGATATTCTGCCTAGGGTTTATACTATCGAGTTTCAAGATGAAGATGTCACAGTTTATTATGGAGAGGTGCAGAAAATATTCAGTACACAGACTCTTGAATACATTCAAAACCGCTTGGAACGTTTGACTAATGAACAACAAGGATATCAAGAAGACTTGCAGGACTATCAAAAAAAATATGAAAGTTTAGCCAAGGATGTTGAATGTTTGACAGCTAAGGCTGAATCCGCCAAAAGCCCTGTTTCAGAACAGAAACAAATTCTAAATATCAAAAAAGAAGAATTAACTAAAGTTCAGAAGGAAATTCAACTTAAGCAGAACGAAATAGACGCATTCGAATTAGGCAAAAAAGAGACGGAAGATACAAAAAAAGAAGAAGCCCAATTTGGTGAAACTAAGTCTAAAGAATCAACACAAGATGGTGCAAAACAGGGTATTGAAGTTCAAAAGAAAAAAACAGAAAAGAATTTCTTTCAAAAGGAATTCGACAAGTTCAAAGACCTTTTTAACAATCCAAATCAAAAGAAGATTCTTGAAAAAGAACTAGATAATCTCAGAAAATTTGAAAACGATGCTGCGGAAGAAATCGCTAAACTTGATAATGAGTTTCATATCAGTATTAGCAAATTGGAAAAAGCAAATTTGGAACTCAATTCCTTAAACGAGGAAAAAAATAAATTGGAAAGAAAAATCCGTAATGCTCAAGATGATATTGATGATGTTCAAGAGCAAATTGAAAAAGTGCAAGGTTTGCTAGCCAAGACAGAAAATCAGAGAATGAGTAGGAGATACCATGTTTAAAAGTACGATAAAAAGTGTAATGGAATATGAAGGGGATCTATGCGTCAGACCTCGTATTTTCGCTCGATTCGAAGATGCCGACTACTACTATAAAAGTAGGATGGTTGAAGATTTGTGCAATGCAATTAATGATGCTGTTGAAAAACAGGACGAATTTGCAGAAATCAAAAATTACAACAGTCTTTATAAGGTCTTGTCAGAACAACTGCCGAAAAATGAACATGCGGACTTTTTTAAGGAATGTTTGCTTCCTTTAGCAGATATTCTGCAAAATGAATCCGCCAAGGGTGCATTTTATTACCTTCTCGGCGGATATGCCTCTAATTTGAATATGCCTGAAACTTCAAACTATTATAGAGCTTCTGCATTATTAGACTACGATGACGCTATTGCTGATGAAAAAAATTTCCGTTGCAATGCAGATTTCGTATATGAGTGGCTTGAAAAACACATTGCCAATGCAGATAAAGGAGCTCGTGCCCAGGAATTGGAGTCCATCCTAAACAATTTGATAAAGGAATCAGAACATTACAAATTCCGCGAAGGGGAATTCTGCTTCAAACTAGCATGCCTCCGCTCAAACAATCATTTAGAAGGTTTCGATGCTTATTATCGCAGATGTATTGTTCTTGGCGAAAAATCTGTTGTTGAAGATAATAAATTCTATACAGAAGACTATGAAAGCGAGTTCCTTCAATGGTTTGATTCATCCTTGAATAAAGGTGAGTCGATTTCTATAGCCAAGAACAAGTGTTTGGAAAAATTATGGCAAGTAGGAACCCAGAAATCATTTTCAAAAAGCAAGAAAAAGTATGTCGAAACACTAGAAGCTCAAGTCAATTATGTTCAGACTTGCAATGAATACAGCAAATTTGCAGATGATGGTTTTGAATGGGCGGAACTTTGGCTTTTGAAAAATATTAAAAAGGCCGAAGTACAACGCTGTATTTCAGACATTCTTATAAATAGATGGTTTGAAAGAGTTGGTGAAGATATTGAACTGGAAAAGGTTCTTGGTTTGCTCTTTGATTCCGGTCGTTGTACATCATTAAAAAGTAGCAAGTACCACAAATACATTGCCCGATATAAATTGGCAAAAGGAGAATATTTGGCCTCAGTGGCCTCCTTTTGTGAAAGCGTGGATTTGGAAGTAGTAAAGTCATCTGGATTCACGACCTTTGAAAAGGATTTGCGAAAAGCTGTTTCTGAGAAGTATCCGACAATTTTCATGCAGTTGCTTGTTGAGCATGGTGTACAGCAATGTTCCTTTGCAAAAAACATAGAACGCGCAATTGGCACTCCTGAATATAATATCAAGAATGTTCTGACTGGCTGGAAACGCGCTTCCGATATCAAAAGTTTTGTGAAAAAAAACAACCATAAGAATGACCGTAAATATATTGAAGAATATTTTAAGAGCGGGAAACTGCCGGGTATTTTATTCAGGGACGATTACGACGATGCTATGTGCTCAAGATATTTATTGCTTAAGAAAATGTATTCCATGGCCTTGGCTAGTGATGGATACAACATGGATGACCAAGATTGCGAAATATTCAAGGCTCAGGCAGAACAGTTTAAAATACGCTCGGAACAGGAGCTTACGGCTGCCATAAGTGATGGTAACTTAATGGCCTTGGTTTTCTGGGTCCTTAACCGGTTTAAAGAATGCGAATCTGCTGCGTTGTTGGCATTATTCGCTTTAATAAACGAGTTTAAACCGAAGGAATGCCCCATACCCTTCCTATTATTTTCTCATTATTGGAATAGGACGCAGCCTGATGATACAAGAGTAAAAAAGATATTGCAATGGATCATAAACGATGATGAAACCCTCGAACTATGGAATAACGCTTCAATAGAAGAATTGCCAAAAATGGCATTTAAAATTTGGAATTCAAATTAGACATCTTACCCAAAAAGGAATCTCCTTATGTCAACAAATCTTTCGCCTTATGAAAAAAAAGTCTTGCAGGA
>JABUUT010000013.1:39573-56739 GCA_021443045.1 Fibrobacteraceae bacterium | reverse complement strand
TTCTGTCCAGACAAAATATAGCACAAAAACAAAGTCTATATTGACGAAAACGAATTGCAGTCATTTTACGGTAGCCCCATGCCCCCGAAGCGGGGGCAAAAAGCACGAACCCCTGGACGGGTGAGTTTTTGTTTCTACGCTTGGCGATAAAGGAGGCCTCTTCAATGGTGTTTGCGAAAAAATAATAAAGTATGCTTCACTCAGAAAGGCGGCCTTGGAGGGTTTCCAAGGTCGCCTTGATGGAATGAGGTAGTCTTTTTTGGCGTTTCTATGCCACAATGCGGAGCACCACGCCCTGTTTGGAATCTTGGCTGTTGCCCACGCGCCACAGTTTTGCGTTATATGCAAAAATATCTGGGCGAGCCTTGCGCAAAACAGCGGCTCCTGTAGCACGCAGGTATCCTGCCTTACTTTTGCCGCCCATGCCCGAAATTTTGGCATCCATGTCTTCGATGCTAACGCCAATGGCATTGTTGTCGTGGGGGTTGTAGGGTTCCGCCTGCACGCTTACGGAGAGTTCCTCAAAGAATTTTTGACGGGCTTCACGCAGGGCTTTTAAACCTTCGGTAAAATCGTGGGCCATGTGGTGGCTAATGGCGTTGTCCAGTTTTTTAAAGCCGTTTACCCAATAGTGGCAGCCGGAGCCCACAATGCCTGTGGTAAAATCCAGTTCCTTCTTTTCTTTAAAGTAGCGGATGAACATTTCTTCCAGGGTTTCAGATTCGGGCTTAGGCTTAAGGCTTTCTTGAGCTGCAAGGAACAGAATCACCTCGGCGTTTTCAACATCAGAAATGGTTTTTGCGCCACTCTTGTAGAAATTCTGCAAAATGTAGTCGTTGCTAAAGCGTCCATACAGCCACACAAACAGAGCTTCGGCGGCAACAGGCTTTACAATATACTGCACCATGGGTAAAAAATGGGCAAATACAGAAGTGCGACGATCCAGCAGTTCTGCTACCAAAAGGCTGTCGCGCTCTTTAACTGCCAGGAGCAAAGCCCCTATATGCATCAAAAAGGAGTATTGGTCGGCATTCAAGGCGCCCAGGTCCAAAGCTGTGGCACATACCGAAATATGGGCCTGCAGTTCCTTGGGCAGGTAGGTGTACCAAGAAGTGCTAAAATAGGAGCTGGCTTCAACTTCTTGGTAACCGTCGACGTTCTCCTTTATTTCGCTAAAATCCAGTTCGCCGGAGTAATCTAGAACCCCAGTTTTGCTCATGGTGAACTTGAAAGCCAAAGTGGATTCTTTTGTGGTTATCAGAACCACAAAATTTCCGGTGGCTGTGTTTTTTGTTTCCATAGGAATCTCCTTTGATTGATGCCTTGTGAATACAAAAATAGATTTAATTACTGTCAAAAAATGTCATTTTTAAAACTCTTCAAAAAACCTTAATTAAAATCCAATATGCCTTCCGAATTTGGAGTCTTTTCGCTGCAATTCCTTGCGTAGTTCCGCTTCAATCCGTTCTGCAGAAAGGTAGCTGGCAGGAAGGAACCGCATTCGTCCATGAACGGCGTTAAAGTCGCCTGGAGCAAGCATGGGCAAACTTTTCACCGAATTTGGGCAAGAAAAATCGCCAAAGAATATGTTCCACATATAATTGACACCTTCTGGTTTTAGATAGTCAAATTGCACCTTTAAGGCGAAGCGACGGCTGCTGGCAGGGTCCAAACGATTGTCAAAATTGGTTGCCGCCACAAAAAGTCCCCTAAAATTTTCCATTTGGGTAAGGAGTTCGTTTACCTTGCTCACTTCCCAACTTACATTGGCTCCAGTCCGGTCTTCCAACATGCTGTCGGCCTCATCGAAAAATAAAATGGAATGGGTTCGGGCTGCTTCTTCAAAGGCTTGGGCGATATTCTGTTCTGTTTGCCCCACAAACATGCCAAGCAAATCGCTGGCCCGCTTAATAATTAGGTTTCGGCCCAAGGTGCGAGCTAGGTAACGCACAAATTCCGTTTTGCCCGTGCCTGGAGGGCCGTACAGCAAAATGTTCAGGGAGCAGGGGGCCGAATCTTCATCTAATGTTTTCCACAAGTCATCAAAATGTTGGGCTATTTCTACAGTTTCTGTAATGGAACCATTAATGTTTAGGCCCTCCAAAGAGTAGGATGGGGCATGAGTTTCCACATTTTTTAAGGAGCCTCGTTTAATGCCCATAAGCTGGGTATGGGCCTTTAAAATCTGACTAATTAGTTTGTATGTATTCTTTTTTGAAAAAGAACCACTATCCAGCAAGTTCTGAACATGCTGTACTGCGAGGGTGTAGCCCCCGGCCATGGTAGGAAATTCCACTACCAATTTTTCTTTTTCAAGGTCGGTAAGCATTTTTTCGACATGTTGGGTTTTGAGTACGGAATTCAATATGCTGAGCCGTTCGTCTTTTGCCAAAGGCTTAAATCCAATGGAAAAATCAAATCGCCGACAGGTGCTGTCTTGCAAATAACGAATATGGTTGCTAATCCAAATTACAGGGGTACGCAAGTTCTCAAAAAGATTGTTTAGGCTACCCTTTTCGGCATTATTTAAAATAAGGTCGGCTTCGTCTACCAAAATAATGCCAGGATTTTTTTCGCATTGCCAGTCTGCAAGCACAATGGAACGAAGGCGAAAGTTCAATAGTTTGTTGTCGCGAGATTCATTAGAGCGGTTAAAGAGCGCTGCATCGTCGGCGTCTATGTTTACTTCCCACAGGGTTCTGTTCAATTTTTTTGCAATGGCCTTTGACAGTTCTGTTTTTCCGGTGCCAGGCATTCCGTAAAAGAGAATATTCAATGGTTTATCGCCTTTATGATGCTCTATAAGGCTAAGGGCCATGTTGGCATCGGGGTTCTTTTTTTGCAATTCTTCAAAGTCTACCTTACAACTGTCCGCTTCCTTAAAAGCCTGCAAGTCACAGTCGCCAGAAATGCCCGAAAGATAGTGCCCGATTTCAACTGGAATATCTAAATCCATATCAACGAGGTGTAAGCGGCTAAGAGTGCGGTCTTTGCCAAGAATTGCTGTTACCTGGTCTTCACTAAAGCCGGTGGCACGGCTAATGTTGGCAAGGCTCTTAACGTTGTTGTCGTCGTCACGGCTTCGCCCGTGGCGCAAATACCTATGATAATTTTCTTCAATGCACAGGTCTCGACTCTCGCACAGCCACAGGTACAGTAAAAGTTCCAGTTCGCTATCGCTTAAATGGTAACAGTTTTTTAAGTTAACCACTCTCTTGTAGGATTCGTTCTTTTTGCTAATGCCCTTGCGCAGCATTTCCATAGCGTATTTGGTAAAGTGCTTGCCGGCAATCTCCTTAAATTTTTGGTATAGCTGGGAATTCATGTCGTTGCTGTCAATTCCGCAAACTTCCTTTACCAATTTGGCGGTAGCGTCAGCATGGTTGCCCTTTTTCTTAGTCGCTTTTTTATATTGCTGCACTTCCCATACAATATGTCGGGAGCATATCTTAGGGTCCATTCCCTCATCAGCTTCCTGAAAAAGGGATGACCTTCCCAAGCCCTTCAGGGAAACTTTCATATCGCTAGGCATTTGTGGAATACTCTCGATTAAGGCCACAAAATCCTTGATAAAGGCGGATGTGTACTTTTCATTCATAAGGCGAACAGCGGTGCAGGCGTTAAAAGCATCTGGGTTAACCGACAGAATGCGCATCCAGTATTCCAGTATTTTAAGGGTGGAAAACACCGTGGGGCGCTGTTTTTCCTTGGCAATAGCCTTAACCAAGTCTAGGGACTCGGCAATTTCCTTAAAGTAGTTTGTGCTTTGTTGAATGTTATTTGGCATATTTACCTCTCTTTACACCATAAAATATAGATTCCTTAACTGACAATAATTGTCAATTTTATTAAGAAACATTATATTTTGATATTTTAATATCAAAATATATTTCATTATTGACAAAAATTCAAGTCTTTTATATATTTTTTTTATTNAATTCAAGTCTTTTATATATTTTTTTTATGAAATTTGATTTAGAATCAGAAAAAATGATTCCAGCCGCACTTTTTCCGCTTTTTATGGAGAATTATACGGCTAAGGCAAAAAATGTGCTTGTAGCCGAGGCCGACAAGTTTGTGCTTGGGCTTTCCAGCCTTGTCGCAGACCATCCAAAGAGCAATTTTTACGCCACAGCTCAAGATGAAGAGGGGGTAAAAAGGGTGAAGGAAGTATTCTGCAACCAAAATCCGGAAAACTTTGTAAATAGCGACTTGTATTCCCGAAATTTTTTAAGGGAATCGTCCCTAGAGAATTTTGATTTTATTCTTTCTTCTCCAGATTTTGGTTTCCGAACCTTATGCAGCGACAGTTATTTTATATGCCGCGAGCCCGAAATGGTGGCTTTAGAAAATTTACTTTACCATCTTAATAAAAACGGAACATTATGCATCGTGGTTCCTGGCCGAATCACCTTTAGCCAAGGAAGCATCGGAAATTTGCGAAAGCACATCCAGAACCACTATAAATTGGAAGAAATCATAGAGTTGCCTAAAAATGTATTTTTACATACGGGCATTAAGACTTTTATGATTAAAATTAAAAATGCCGAGCCCGACAACACGCCGGTATCTATAAAAAAATACACCTTCCAAAACCAGTCCCTTGTTTTGGATAACCAGACTCAAATATCTTTAAAGGAGTTGAAGGAATTGGACTCCTGGAACGTGGAACGCATTTTTTGCGGCCATAGTGACGAGTGGAAAAACTTTTACAATTCTCCCATCCCAAAGGTTCGGCTAGGGGATGTTGCCGAAATTTTTAGGGGTAAAAATGTGGTAGGAAAGACCACTTCCCACATGTCTGCAACCAAATCCCTGATAGGCGTTATCAACATTTCCAACATCGGTGAGTATAAACTTAACGATGTTAATATGGATTATATTGATGAAACGGAACGCATGGTTTCTAGGTATATTCTTCATGATGGCGATATGCTGCTCCCTGCCCGAGGCACCACTCTGCGCACTTCCGTATTTTACAGCAATGTTTTTTCCATTCCTTGTATTCCATCGGCAAATGTTATGGCCATTCGCCCCAAGCCAGAAAAACTGAATAGTGTCTATTTAAAAATTTTCCTAGACAGTTCCTTTGGCCGCCGGTTAATAAACGCGGTACAGCAGGGAATTGACATTATGAATCTTAATGCAAGCGACCTGGAAAACATGATTATTCCTCTGCCTCGTATTGAACAGCAAAAAATAAAAGCACAACAATACGAGAGAGGGCTACGCCAATACCAAGAGGCTATAGACTCCGCTGAAACCCTTTGGAAAAAAACGCTTAGCGAACTGGAACAGTTTTAGTTCCCTTAAGGGAATGTCCTTAAGGGAATGTCTTTAAGGGCCTCTATCGGTTTACTTCCTTGTTGTTCCAGTAGGTGGTCTTCTTAATTACGGAACCATCTTCGGCGTATTCCACAGCCACACCGTTTTTTTCTCCGTTTTTGTAGGGCACTTCGCGTTTTAATTTTCCGCTTTCGTAAAATTCCTTGGTTTTGCCCCAGGTGAGGCCCCCAACATATTGGGCCCGGAACTTAATTTTTCCACTTTCATAGAATTCGTTTAAAAGCCCAACGCATTTGCCTTCTTCAAAGAGGGTTTCACTTTTGAGGTTTCCATTGGGGTAAAAGTCTTTTACCTTTCCATTCCAAATAGTTTCTTGACCGTTGATATACGAAACTTCTGAATCAAAGTCGCCATTTTCGTTGTATCGTTTTTGGGTGCCATTTTTTATGCCATTTTCATAAGGCGTGCGAGACTTTATTTTTCCATTTTCGTGGTATTCCAAAAGAACTTCTACCACTTTGCCCTTTTCGTGGAGAATCTCCTTAGTGGCTTTGCCTTTTTGGTACAACGTTTCCTGGGTAATGGTTCCGTAGTTGTCGTACCACTTTTCTATTCCATCTTTTACACCACCTGCAATAGCACATTCGGCCTTGAGAATGCCTCCACTGTAAATGCATTCTTTAATTTGTTCTGAATTCTGGTTGTATGTTTTTTGCACCCCCTCAATTTTTCCGTTAACATGAGGGCTTTCGCTTTTAACCACACCGTTTTCAAAATAC
The DNA here is from genome assembly GCA_021443045.1 of Fibrobacteraceae bacterium. Lineage (GTDB taxonomy): Bacteria > Fibrobacterota > Fibrobacteria > Fibrobacterales > Fibrobacteraceae > Fibrobacter. Next base: position 50,674 of record JABUUT010000013.1, on the reverse strand, counting down.
TCTACACGGGTTCCGTTTTCTTTACCATCGGTGTAGGGAATTTCGCTCATTACCGCACCTGATTCATAGTACCATTTTGCAATGCCATTTTCTTTGTCATCTTCAAAGGGGGTTTCGCACTTAAGTTTGCCAGAACTGTAATAGCCCTTGGAAACACCGTTTCTCTTGCTGTTTTGGTAAGCCACTTCAAATTTTAGTGAACCAGAGGTGTAGTAAAGTTTTTCTACGCCGTTTTCAATCATATAGGAATTCCCTTCTTTAAATTCGTATACAATATAATGAATTTTTTATATTTTGTAAGTCAACAGTGAGGTTTTTATGGTTCCCATGGAACAAGTTATGAAACAGTCTGGCGTAGCCTTTGGTACTAGTGGTGCTCGTGGCCTGGTTAGTGCCATGACAGACCGGGTTTGCTATGTGTACACTAGGGCTTTTATTAAATATTGTGAAATTAGTTACCATTGTGAACGTACCATTGCTATTGCCGGCGACCTTCGCCCCAGCACAGGACGCATTTTAAAGGCTTTAACAGCAGCTTCCTATGATGCTGGCTGGAAGGTGATTTATTGCGGTCGCATTCCTAGCCCCGCCATTGCCTTGTATGGCCTTAACAAAAGCCTACCTACCATTATGGTTACCGGCAGCCACATTCCAGCCGACCGCAACGGCATTAAGTTTAACCATCCTAAGGGTGAAATTTCTAAAGTAGACGAACAGGGTATTGTAAGCCAGGCGGTAGACTTTGACGAAAACATTTTTGATGACCAAGGCATGCTGAAAAATGCCCCAGAACTCCCGGCTGTTGAACAGGAAGCTGAAGAAAACTATGTAAGGCGTTACGTTGATTTTTTTGGCAAAGATGGCTTGAGCGGACTCACTTTGGGTGTGTACCAACATTCTGCCGTAGGCCGCGATATTGTGGTTCGGGTTTTAGAAGCGCTGGGTGCCTGTGTAAAACCTTTTGGCCGGTCTGAAACTTTTATTCCTGTAGACACCGAAGCCATTCGCCCCGAAGACGAAAAGTTGGCGAGGGATTTTACCCACAAAGATTTTGTGGATGCGGTGCTGAGTACCGATGGCGACAGTGACCGCCCCCTTTTGGCTGACGATGTGGGTATGTGGCTTAGGGGAGATGTTCTTGGCATTTTGGCTGCACAGGCACTGGGAATTAAGCGTGTTGCCACTCCAGTAAGCTGTAATACTTCATTAGAAAAAAGCGAAAGCTTTGAAAAAATTTGTCGCACCCGCATTGGCAGCCCCTATGTGATTGCTGGCATGGAAAGCTTGGTTGGTGAAGGCGTTTCTGTTGCTGGGTACGAGGCCAACGGCGGCTTTTTGCTTGAGACCGACATTGAAATGGATGGTCGCACTTTAAAAGCCCTGCCCACTCGCGATGCATTGCTCCCCATGCTTGCTGTTTTGGCACAAGCCCGCCGTGAACGAAAGTGCGTGGTGGATTTGCTAAAGCGCTTGCCTCGACGTTTTACTCTGAGTGACCGGCTTAAGGAATTCCCTACGGCAGTTTCTAAGGCTAAAATTGAGGAAATCCGCGAAAAGAAGTTGGGCGACTCTCTGTTTGGTAAAATTGTAGGAGGAAAGGTTTCTTCTTTAAACGAGGTTGATGGATACCGCATGGAATTTGACTCTGGTGACATTGTTCATTTGCGGCCCAGCGGAAATGCTCCGGAACTTCGCTGCTATGTGGAGGCCGATTCTAAGGATCGGGCCGCGGAACTTTTAAAAAATTGTTTAGAAGTTATGGAATCGTGGCGCCCATAGAAAGTTGAAATTGTATATTCCTTGTAGGTAGTTTATGAAAAAGAATGTAATTGTATGTGGGGCTTGTGCCATGGTATTGGCTTCTTCTGCCTTTGCTGGTGGCCGCTACTGGAACGTAGACGGTACAACTACCATGAACTACCTTTCTATGAAGGTGTCCCCCCGCAGTGCTTCCATGTCGGGCGCTGGTGTTGCCGATGCAAGCCGTGTTTCTGAAGTGTCACGCAACCCCTTGGCCATGAGTGCGGTGCAAACGGCGGAGTTTGGGTTTAACCAGGTTGTGTTTGACGATGCCTCTGGCGCGGATTTTGTTTCGGCCTATTTTGGTTTGCCTGTTTTGGATAAATTAACATTTTCTGCCACGGTGGATTACCTGGGCTACGATGACCTTGAAGGTCGTGATGAAAATGGTTTGCAGAATGGTGAATTTGGGGCATACTCCTGGGGGCTTCAATTAGGCCTAGGCAGCCACCAAAAGGTGTTTAACTGGGCGGTTTCGTTCCGTTTTGCAACCCAAACTATTGATGACGAATCTAATTATGGATTTTTAGGTGATTTAGGTGCCAGCTACAATTTGGGGCGGTATTTTTCTTTTGCAACCACTTTGACAAATGCAGGTTACATTACCAACTCGGAATATGACGATGCCGAGGAATCGGCTCCCATGGCTTTGCAAGCCGGCATTACGGGAAAAATCCCTTTTGCCAGCCGATGGAATTTACACCTTTCTGCCGACACGTACCGCAGGGCCGATACAGACGTTCAGTGGCTCTTTGGAGGCGAAATTATTTATGCCGAAATTTTAATGCTGCGGGCAGGATACGCCCTTCGCCCTAGCACAGAAGATGGGTTGAGCGCAGGTCTTGGCGTTAGCTTTGGCAGTATTGTTTTTGATTACGGATATAGCCCGCGCCCTGCCTTTGAAGGTGGAAACCATTACCTTTCTTTGGGGCTAAAATTTTAAAACTGGCTAGCCAGCCATTCCTTTTTCCTTCCATTCTTCCTGGTGTTTTTTTAGCTGGTAATACAGCCCTCCGCGGCTAATGCCTAAAATTTTGGCCGCTTTGTATTTATTTTGATGGCATTCGTTTAGAGTATTTAGAATAACATTCCATTCTGGCATTGAATTTTTTAGATTGTAAATATTGCTGCCAGGCTGAGTTGCAAATTCTTCATTTAATATTTCGCCAAGAGATGTGTCGTAGTCTTTAAGTAGGGCATAACGGTGAAGCACATTCTTTAGCTGACGAATGTTTCCGGGCCAGTGGTATTTTTTTAGCATTTCCAGTTCATTTCCGGTAAGGGGATCTTGCAAGGTACATTCCGAATATTCTAGGGTTTGCTCTCGATGCTCCTCCCATAGCCGCTCTGCAATTTGATTAAAATCCTTGCGGTAACGCAAGGGGGGTATAGTGATTGGGAAAACGTTGAGTCTAAAGAACAAGTCTTCACGAAATCGACCTTGGGAAACTTCTTCTTTTAAGTTCCGGTTGGTGGCACATACCAAACGAAAGTTTACAGGAATACTTGAGGTGGCACCAAGGGGAAGTACTGCCCGTTCCTGTAAAATGCGGAGCAATCGGCTTTGGCACTCTAGTGGCAGTTCTCCAATTTCGTCTAAAAACAGGGTGCCGCCGTTTGATGCTCGTACCACGCCTATTTTCTCATCGGTAGCTCCCGTGTAAGACCCCTTTTGTGCTCCTTCCAAAATACTTTCCAGCAAATTTTTGGCAAGAGCTCCACAATTTAGTGCTACAAAGGGGCCTTGGCTTCGATTTCCATTTTGGTGTAAAAAACGGGCGGCCACCTCTTTTCCAACCCCGGATTCCCCTTGAATAAGTACAGGAATGGTTGATTTTGAAGCAATTTCCAGCAATTTTTCGGTCGATTTCATAATCCCTCCGATATATAGACTGATTTTTACCCTTTTCGTTTCCATAGGAATTGCTATTTTTACATACGCTCTGATTTTTTTACAATTCTCTAGGGAAATGTTAAGAAAGCAGTTGGCAAAAACGGCTTGAATGAGAGTCAATCGGACAAGCTACAACATGAACATAGCTGGGCTGAGTCAAGGCCTGGCAAAAGCCGGACCGAGTCAAGGTCAAGGACTTTTTTATGAAAAGAATCGTATGCAAGTTTGGCGGCAGCTCCGTTGCTGACGCCGGTCAGTTCCAAAAAATCAAGGCTATTGTAGAAGGGGATGCACAACGCAAGATTGTTGTAGTTTCTGCTCCTGGCAAGCGCAACCCTAAGGAAACAAAACTTACGGACTTGCTCTACAGCACCTACGACTTGGCTTCTAAGGGTTTGGATTTTTCAACCCCATGGAATCTGATTTGCAATCGCTATATTGAAATTAGTAAAGATTTGGGCCTCGCTTCCAAAATAGGTGATGATTTAAAGGCTCTGGAAGACAAACTGAAAAATCATCCCGAATCTGTTTCTACCGACTTTTTGGTTTCTCGCGGCGAATACCTAAGTGCCCGCCTCATGGCCGAATATTTGGGTGCAGAGTTTGTGGATGCCTTCCCAATTATCTCCTTTGACGACAAGTATCGCATTTCCCAAAAGTCTTACGAAGATATTGCCAAGGCTTTGAACAACGAAAATAAGCTTTATGTGCTTCCAGGATTTTATGGCAGCAACCTCCGTGGCGAGGTCAAGACTTTCTCCCGTGGCGGCTCCGACATTACGGGTGCCATTCTGGCAAATGCCATTAATGCCGAAAAGTACGAAAACTGGACTGATGTTTCGGGCATGCTCATGGCAGACCCACGCATCGTTGAAAATCCGCTTCCTATTGAATATGTAAGCTATCGCGAAATTCGTGAATTGGCTTACTCTGGTGCCAGCGTTCTTCACGATGAATCCATCGCTCCATGCCGCGCCAAAAAAATTCCTATCAACATTCGCAATACCAACCGCCCTCAAGACCCAGGTACCATCATTGGACCCACTCCTGAAAATACCAAGCACGCTATTACCGGCGTGGCTGGCCGCAAGGGCTTTTCCATGATTTACATTGAAAAGTCTATGATGAACAAGGAAGTGGGCTTTGGTCGCCGTGTGTTGGCTGTGCTGGAAAGCGAAGGCCTCTCCTACGAACTTTGCCCCAGTGCCATTGACTCCATGAGCATTGTGGTAGATTCCAAGGCCCTGGATGCTGTTCAAGACATTGTTTTGGAAGATATCACCCAACAGATGCGCCCAGACCGCATTAAAATTTTCCCGGGCATTTCCCTTATTGCTACCGTGGGTCATGGCATGACCAACAAGATTGGTGTGGCTGCAAAGCTCTTTACCGCTCTTGCTGAAGATAACGTAAATGTTCGCATTATTGACCAGGGTTCTTCCCAAATCAATATCATTACCGGTGTAGACGAAGGGGATACAGAAAAGGCGATTAAGGCTATCTATAAAGCCTTTGTAAGCTAAAGGAACCCTCTAAAGTAGCCCCCGTTTTGTGAAAAAGTCTGCCTTTGAGTGCTCATACCACTTTGAGGCAGTTTTTTTTTATCGCTGGCGGCGGTCTGTGCCTTTTTTTGCGTAATAGGCTTTTTTTCGCAGGTACATAATTTTGTCGGCCATTTTAATTTGGCTTTCTATATCCTCGCATTTTTTTATCCATATATCACCAATACTTGCTAAAGGTTTTTTCTCCACGTAGTCCAGCATTTCTGAAACTAGAATGTCAAATTCCTGTTCCTTAATATTGTGGATAATGGACACAAATTCGTCGCCTCCAATGCGAAAAATTTGGCTGTTGGAATAGGGGAGCCCTTCAAAAAATCTTTTTGCCTTGCGAGCCACGAAGCGTAAAAAAATGTCACCTGCCTTATGACCCTGATGGTCGTTTAATAATTTTAAGCCATTCAAATCACCAAAAATAATGCCTATATTGGTTTCTTTGTTCTTTTCGATTTCTTGCAGTATTTTGTTGTAGGAGTTTCTATTTAACAGCCCCGTTAAAGGGTCGTAATAGCTAAGGTGCTCCAACTGGTCAATGTAGCTTTTCTTTTGAAGTTCGTTCATTACAAACGAAGCAACACTGGTGAGAAGAGTATTCTTAAAAATATTGACCGTGGGGTTTGACACGCTTAAGTATCCAATAAGTTTTTTACCGTCGCTGAGCGGAGCAGCAATCATGGACCTTATGTTTTCGGATACAAAAACTTTGTAAGTGATGGAATTATGGGTTAACGATTCTATATCGGTAATAACCTTGCATTGGTTTTGGCCAAAAGCTTCCATCCATTCGTCTGCCATACCAAGGGGAAGGTTTTGCAAGTAATCTTTTTTGGGTTTAAATCCATCTTGCACCCATTCATGGGTGTTTGACATTCTTTTCTTTTTATAGTCAAAAGAAAAAATACACACTCGTTCAGACTTGTGGTATTTGCCAATAATGGATAAAAGTTTGTTCAATGAGATATTGACATCTATAGAAGAAGACAGAGCCCTGGAACACTCAGAAACGGTTTCCTCGATGCTGAGTTTTTCCCTTAAGAAGGCCGCCTCATCATCTATTTCATTCACAAAATATATGGCTTTGTGCAAAAGCTTGTTGCTATCGATTTCAATGGGGAAAATTCTGGAGCGACACCAGCGGTCGAAGCAAGAACAAAATTCGATGCTGTATGAAGTTTTGTACTTGAACCAGTCCCGCAGATTTCCTAGATGGGTGTATTCCCTAAACTGCTGCCGATGGGGCTCTGCCACAAGAAACTCTTCACCCTTTTTAAATCCCTCGTCCAGTCTGCCTTCGTCACCTAGAATGGAACTGATGGAAGCGGAGGCGTGAATAATCTTGTAGGTGTTGCTGTCCAAGTCGATAAGCATGGTTGCCATGCTTGCTCCGGCAAGTGCCCTTGCTAGAACTTCATTGAATTCTCTCTTCATTGTGCTCCACCTATGCCTTTTAAAACCACCTTTTACCTAATATAAACAAAAAAATGGCAAAGGGGATAGGTAAAAAAAGGGAATAAGGATAAAAGATCTACAATAAATAGTCCATTTTGATATTCCTCATGCTCTCAAAAATATTCTCCTTGAGAGTGGGATTTCCTCCAGTTAAGGTTTCTATCTCCTGGCGTATTTTTTTTCGGTGGCTTCCTTTTGAAAATTCACAGGTGCAAGTAAACTGGGTTATTTCCGCATCTTCGGCGTATCTTATAATTTCGGCCTCTTCGCAGTAGCATAGGGGCCGTATAATTTCAACGGGATACTTTTCGTAGGGTACTTTAGGGGGCATTCCCGAAAACTCTCCTTTGTACAACATGTTCATAAAGAGGGTTTCTACAATGTCATCCAGGTGGTGGCCCAGGGCAATTTTATTGAACCCGTTTTCTATGGCAAATTTTATAAGCTCGGTGCGCCTCTGTGTGGAACACCAATAACAATTGAGTTTACGGCCTTCCTTAAGCCGCCCTTCCACAGCCACGTCCAGATAGTAAAAGGGAACCTGGGGGTACTCGTTTGCCAGTTTTTTTAAAAAGGCTCTAGGTAATTTATCTGCAAAATCACTTTGAATGTGCATGGCCGCAAGCTCACACTGGGGGCCGAACTTGCCCAGCCTGTTGGCCAATTCCATTAGCAACACCGATGAGTCTTTGCCGCCACTTACGCCAATGAGCACCCGGTCTCCATCTTGAATGAGGCCAAAGTCGTGAATGGCCTTTGTGATTTTTTTGCTAATGCGTTTACGAATTTGAGAAGGCATAAAAAGAAGGTAAAAAAAAGAGGACCCTGGCGAGTCCTCGTTTGTAATTTGTTTGGTAATTAGTCGTCTACAAGGTGCGTAGGCATCAAGAGGAAGTTAAAGCTGAAACCATCGCCTACAGGTTCAATGATACATGCGCCAATAGGGTTGTTCATCTTCATAACAACTTCCTCACTCTTGCACATGCCGAGAATTTCGGCAAGGTACTGGCCGTTAAAGCCAATGCTAAACTGACCTTCACCCTGGTGTGTTACAGCCAAGGCTTCTGTGCAGGTTCCACCTACATCTGGGTCTGTGGCGCTCAGTTCCATGGTGTTGCCGTCCATTTGCAAACGAACCTTGCGGGTGCGGGTGTTGGCCATTGGAAGAACACTGCGGAGCTTGTTCTGAAGTTCAACCGTGTTGGCCTGTACGGTGCGTTCAAAATGCTGTGGAATTACAGCACGGTAGTTTGGATATGGGCCTTCGTAGAGTTTGGAGATAACCTGCATGGAGCCTGTATCAAAAAGAATATGGGTTGCGGAGGTACGAACCTCAATGGTAGCGTCGCTCTTGGCCATGTGTAGAATATGCTGCAATGCCTTGCGAGGAATAATGGCTCCATTGGAAAGGTTTGCTCCTTCCTGGTCGATGGAGGCCTTGCCCAGACGATGACCGTCGGTTGCAATCATGGAAACGGCATTGTCTTTGGCTTCCAGATACACGCCATTCAGGCTGAGGCGGGTAGAATCATTCGAAGTGGCAAATACTGTCTTTTCAGCCAAGAATGCCAGTTCGCTTGCTGCAAAGCTAAGGGTTTCACCATCTTCCACTTCTGGAAATGGAGGAAAGTCGCTGGCGTCAAAACCAGTGATGCTGGCCTGACCCCGTTCGCTCCAGCGGATTTTGGCCAAGTAGTCTTGCACATCAATGGAAACGGTGGTAATGCTTGGGTCAACCAAGTTTTTTACAAGATCAAAGAGCTTGCGGGCGTTAATGACAACGGAACCATCTCGTTCGCCGCTCACTTCCACCTTGACCCTGATACCCAGGTCTAAGTCGGTAGCGCTAACTTCAAGGAAGTTTCCTTCAAGGCGCAGGGAGAAGTTGTTGAGAATTTGAATGGTAGACTTGTTTGGAACAGCGCTAATGGCAGCTGTCAAAATGTCTTGCAGTATATTTTTTTGTATTGAGAACTTCATAAATTATGCACCCCTTTGAATCAACGTGGTTCCAATCCAGAAAAGAGCTGCTACTGTGGCAATGACAGCAATAACCCACTTGCTCATGGCATTTGTCTTTTTTGGAACAAAATGCTTGGCATTTTGCTTTCCACGTCTACGTTCACTACGACTCATAGAAAATCTCCATTGTTTTATGGAGTAAAAACTACTATTTTACAGACAGAAAAGGAAAAGTATATGAATGAAACAACTCTAAATAAGCTAAAAAACAAGGCTCTCGGTTGCGCTTCCAAGGTTTTGGTGCGGGTAGACTTGGCCACAGAGGAAGCTAAACTGAAGTCTAGCTATCAATCTTTGGGTGAAAAACTGCACCAGGCTATTGGTGAAGACTTGATTTCTACCATAAAGGACGACCCCTACGTAGTGGAACTTTTGGGTTCTATTGAAGAAAGCAAAAGAAAAATTCAGGAGTTGAAAGACCGAAACAACAAAGAAGACAATGCCTAGGACAAAAAAGTGAAAAAACTAGAGATACATGTATTTCCGGGAAAGACCACCAGTGCCAAAAGCTACAAGCTTTCTTTTACTCGAGCCGTGGTCAGTGTTTTGGCGGTGCTTTTTGCTGTTGTTGGCTTTATCATTTTTTCGCCAACCGAAATTATAGACAACATTACCAACGGTAGTGTGTTTGATGTGTTTCGGCAGAATGCTCAAATAAAAAAAGAAATTAAGGGCATTCGGGCTAAGGTGGATGAATCTATTTTGCGTGCGGAAGAAACCAAATTGCTTCGAGACAGCACCATCAAGTTGGGCGGACTAAGCTTTGTACTCGATGAAGGTTACTGGGATGAATCCTACGATTTGGATATGCCTAGAAAAAGTTTGTACGAAATGGAAAAATCTTTTAAAACTCTGATTGCCAAGCTGGAAGAAGACTCCCTGGTGGCCAGATCCATTCCTATTTTACACCCCTTAAAAAACAAGCACACGGTAAAGAACCGCTTTGATATTATCTTTGACCCCTACACCGAACAGAGCTTGCCCCATCGGGGCATAGATTATGCGGCAGCCGAGGGCGATACGGTTTATGCCACTGGTGGCGGCACTGTTTTGGAAGTGCGCTCCCATCGTGGGTTTGGCCTTACTGTAAAGATTGACCATGTGAAAAAGGTTCGCTCCTTCTATGCCCATTTAGGCGTGGCACTAGTCCGTCAGGGAACAAAGGTAAAACGGGGAGACCCCATTGCCCTTATAGGCCCCAGCGGTCGTGAATCTAGCATGGGCCTTCATTATGAAATTCGTTTAGATGGTACCCCCATTAATCCGGAAGAATATTTTATAACCAAATAAATTTGGGATAAATTAATTATGAGCAACACTCCGTTTGAACAGAATATAATTGCCATGGTTTGGGATTGCGATAAAACCCTTATAAGCAGTTATATGCAGGAGCCCCTTTTCCGCAAATTTAATGTAGATGCAGGTAAATTCTGGAACGAAGTGAACCACTTGAAACCCTACTATGCCAAGCAGGGCATTTCTGTTAATTTGGATACCTGTTATTTGAATCATGTGCTTACTTATGTAAAGACGGGGCTGTTTAAGGGCCTAAACAACAAGATGCTTCGGGATTTTGGCAAGGAACTCTCTTTTTATCCCGGACTTCCCAATTTTTTTGAAGAAGTAAAGCGTATGGTGGCTCAGGATTCAATGTATAAAACTTTTGGCATACATGTGGAGCACTATGTGGTGAGCACCGGCTTTGCAGAAACTATACGGGGAAGCGTGATTGCTCCCTTTGTAGATGGAATTTTTGGTTGCGAATTTATTGAAACGCCGGCAGCCCCAGGTTATATTGATGAGGATGGTGTAAAAGTTGATGACTTTGAAAAAGAAATTACACAAGTGGCCTGCGCCCTAGACAACACCTCCAAAACTCGATATTTGTTTGAAGTAAACAAGGGAAGCAACAAGCACCCTGATACTATTGATGTGAATTCTACCATAGCCCGGGAAAGCCGTCGTGTGCCTTTTGAAAATATGATCTATATTGCCGACGGCCCTTCGGATGTGCCCGCCTTTAGCATTTTAAATTACAATGGGGGCGCAACCTTTGCGGTGTACCCCAAGGGTGAGGTTAAGGCCTTTAAGCAGGTTGACAAACTCCGAAAAGATGGTCGCGTGCAGATGTTTGGAGAAGCCGATTATACGGAAGGTTCTCAGTCATGGTTGTGGCTTACCGAAAAAGTCCGTTCCATTGCCGATAAAATTGTGGAACAGAAACAAGAGGGTATTCGAAAAAGCGCCGGTGCCCCTCCAAAGCATATTAATTCGTAGGTATTTTTTGTGACTTGTGGCTGGTTATCGGTAGTCGGTTGTCAGTTATCAGCGATAAGGTCGCGACTTCGTCGCTTTGAGGAATGAGGCCGTTCGCTAC
>JABUUT010000013.1:16277-38791 GCA_021443045.1 Fibrobacteraceae bacterium | reverse complement strand
GCCCACACCTCTAGGAGGCAAAGCCTCCGAACCTGTAAGGTTGTCAGTAGTCAGTTATCAGTTTTCAGTGATTGGTATTTGCATGGACATTCACTGGATCCTTCAGGATGACTCTGCTGATAGCTGACCGCTGACTGCTCAATAAAACATGGATGGAATCGGTGGAGAAAAGCAACAGCGATGTGAGCCACAGTCGAGGGGCTTTCACGAACTAGCGTTTTTTTGTTTACATCTTTGTACACTTTTGTAATTTAATTTTGTTCATTGGCCGTGGGGTTGTTTATTTTTGTGGTGTATAGGGTACCCTTATGTCTTTTACACCATTATTCAACCAAATTGGTTTTTATCCCGATGCTCCAAAGACGGTGATTATTCCTGGTAGCAGCAGTTTTCCCTTGGAAGTTTTTGACGATTGCCATAGGGTGCTTGCTGTAAAACCTCAGGCTACGGGGGTGTGGCCCTACAGTGGTGAAATGGTGCAGCGTTTTGATTTGTCGCATCTTAAAAAAACAGGAACCTACTATTTATACAGGGATGAAAAAAACCTGGGTCTATCTCTAGTAGTTGATAAAATGGCTTACCAGCAGCTGGCCAAGGGGTCTCTTAAATGGTTTTACTACCAGCGTGCCAGTATGGCTTTGGAGCCGGAATATGCGGGTAAATGGTCTCGTGCTGCAGGACACAAGGATGATTGTGTAAAAGTTTATGGGGACCCGGCGCGTCTCATTTGCGCATCCAAAGGTTGGTACGACGCCGGGGACTATGGAAAGTACATTGTAAATTGTGGAATAACTGTTTTTACGCTTCTTCAAATTTTTGAGGATTTTCCAGAGTATGCAAAGACTTTAAAATGGAACATTCCCAGGGATGAACAAATTCCCTCTTTGCCGGATCTTTTATGTGAAATAAAATATAACTTGGATTGGATGCTTTCTATGCAAGATTCTGATGGGAGCGTTTTCCACAAACTGACCGCTCTAAAGTTTTGCCCCCATTACGCCCCAGACTTAGATACGGCTGATCGCTATGTTATAGGAAAAACTACCACAGCGGCTTTAAACTTTGCAGGCAACATGGCTCAGGCATCATTAATTTATTCTAAATATGACGAGGAGTATGCTAAAAGGATGCTTCTTGCCGCAGAAAAAGCTTGGGTATGGGCAAAAAAGCACCCAACAGAGTTTTATAGGCAACCCTCCGATGTAAACACAGGGCAATACACGCCGCTAGGTGAAAATGGAAAGCCGAGTTTTAAGTTTGCTGCGGTGGAACTTTTTCGAGCCACAGGTAAGCAGGAGTATTTGGAAGAGTTAAACAGTAATCCCTTGAATGAAGATCCTCCCTGGTGGGGAAACTTAAATCTTCTTGCTGTTTACCATGTGGCGCGAAATGAATCTGATGAAAATAAATCTGGAAAAAATAAAGCTGGCGGACATGTTCCATACAAGTTTCCGGAACCACTGGTACAAAAGGCAAGGGAAATTCTTTTGCAAAAGGCTTATCACCTTTGTGATGTCTCTAAAAACTCCATATACCATGTGGCCATGAATCCAGAGGACTGGACTTGGGGAAGTAACGCAGTGGCGTGTAACAATGGCATTATTTTTCTTCAAGGCTTTTACCTTACAAAAAATTTGGAATACCTCCATGCGGCCCACCAGATTTTGGATTACATTTTAGGCAAGAACCCTTTGGATATTTGTTATGTAACAGGCTTTGGCAAACGCTCTCCACTGCACCCACACCACCGGCCCAGTGAAGGGGACAATATAGAGGAACCGGTGCCCGGAATGATGGCCGGTGGCCCCCATTTAGGCGGCCAAGATGTAAAAAGGGAACCTGATAGAGTTCCCGATTACACCCTTTGTGGGAAACCGGCCTTGGCCTACTTAGACCACGAAGCTAGTTTTGCTACCAATGAAGTGGCCATTAACTGGAATGCTCCTTTGGCCTATTTGGCAACCGCTTTAGATGCCATTTATAACCTGAAAACCCATACATGATGGGGAAAAATGGCTATCTCTTTTTCATTTTTATTTTTTTTTAGAGTATCTTTAAACTATGAAAATCATTAATATCAAAAATTCCATTTTGGCAAGCTTATTTGCCATTCCTGTTTTTGCAGCCACCCCGGCCATAAACCAGATGGGCTTTGCTCCCAAGGCCGAAAAAATCATCATCATTCCTGGCAACGACGGTTACCCCGTGGAGGTTCGAAACCTTTCGGGGAAAAAGGTTTTGGATTTAAAACCCTCCCTGGTTTGGGAATGGGAATACAGCAACGAAGAAGTGCAAATTTATGACATTTCTAAAATTACCACTCCAGGCACCTACCGATTGTTCCGCAACGGAGCCTATTTAGGGAACCCCATTGAAATTAAAGAAGATGCCTACCGCGAAGTGACCCAGGCCGCCTTCAAGTGGTTCTATTTCCAGCGGGCCAGCATGGCGCTGGAGCCAAAGTATGCAGGCAAGTGGGCAAGAGCCGCAGGCCAAATGGACAACAAGGTGATTATTTACGGAACCGACGCCTTGACCAGCGGAAAAAAGAACGCCAAGGCCAAGTACATGAACAGTTCCAAGGGCTGGTACGACGCCGGTGACTACGGCAAGTACATTGTGAATAGTGGCATTACGGTTTACACCATTTTGCAGTTGTACGAGCACTTCCCGGAATTTGTAGATAAGTTAAGCCTCAACATCCCCAATACCAGCAAGAACCTGCCGGATTTGCTGGAAGAGGTAAAATACAATTTGGATTGGATGCTCACCATGCAAGATAAGGATGGGGGTGTTTATCACAAAGTAACGACACTCAAATTTGGCGGAAGTGTGCTGCCAGAATCCGATGTGGCCGACCGCTATGCTATTATCAAAAACGTAACCGCATCCCTGGACTTTGCTGGTGCTTTGGCTCAAGCCTCGGTGGTGTACAGCAAGTTTGACAAAGCCTACGCCGACAAAATGCTCAAGGCGGCCGAAAAAGCCTGGGCATGGGCCAAGAAAAATCCAAAGGCCATTTACAAGCAACCCGACGATGTACAAACCGGTAGCTACGTTCACGATGGTGAAGATGCCATGGACGAGTTCCGCTTTGCAGCAGGAGAACTTTACAACGCCACCAAAAAAGAAGAATACCTGAACGAACTGAAGACAAACCCCATGAATGGCAATGGTCCATGGTGGGGCGACATGAATATGCTGGGTATTTACCGTGTGGCCACGGGCGCAACCATCTTTGGAGATTCCTTATCTAAGGCCGCTGAAAAGATCTTAATTGACGAAGCCAACAGTTTAAAAGCCGAAGGCGATACCAGTGGCTACCGTCTACCGATGCACAAATGGAACTGGAACTGGGGTAGCAACAGTGCCGTTGCCAACAACGGAATTATCCTGCTCCACGCCTACTACATTACTGGCAATGTGGCATACTTGAATGGTGCCCAAAAATGTCTGGACTACCTTTTGGGAAAAAATCCATTTGAAATGTCTTATGTAACCGGCTTTGGTTACCGCAGCCCACGGAACCCCCACCACCGCCCCAGCGAGGGTGATTTGGTTGACGACCCGGTGCCAGGTATGCTGGTAGGTGGCCCCCACTTGGGCAAGCAAGATATTAATTTAGATGGAACCGAAAATTGGAAGTGTCCCAACTACGCCAGTTCCGATATGCCCGCTTTGGCATACTTGGACGACCGTTGCAGCTACGCTACCAACGAAGTGGCCATCAACTGGAATGCCCCTTTGGGATATTTGGCAGGGGCACTTCAGGCCATTTACGAAGGCAACAACTTTATGAAAGGGAAGGGCCTGAAGTAAATAGCATCTAAAAGGAAGCATTATGGAAGTTATACAAACTATTATCGGTACCGTTTGCGGATTTCTCTATTATCCGCTTCTCATCATCCTTCTGCTTTTGTGCGGGCTCTTCTTTACCATTCGTACCCGCTTTGTTCAAGGCCGCTTGTTTTTAGAAAGTTTCAAGGTGGTTCTCGAAAAGCCCATGGAAAAGCACCATGTGTCCTCTTTTCAGGCTCTCATGGTTTCCACCGCCTCCCGTGTGGGCACCGGCAACATCATTGGTGTTTCCACGGCCATTTGCTTGGGTGGCTACGGTGCTGTTTTCTGGATGTGGCTTTTGGCTTTGATTGGCGGAGCCACTGCATTTGTCGAAAGCACCTTAGCCCAAATTTATAAGCACAACAAGCACGACTATGGCTGCATCGGCGGTCCAGCCTACTATATAAAAATGGGGTTAAAGTCAAAAAAACTGGCCGTTATTTTTACCCTGAGCCTTATTGCCACTTTCGCAGGAGGTTACAACCTAGTTTGTTCGTACAACCTGCAATCCACCTTCCAAACCTACTCCTTCTACAACGAAACCACCCCTTATATTATTGGTGCCATTATTGCGTGCCTAGTGGGCTTTTCCATTTTTGGTGGCAGTCATCGAATTGTAAAATTGGCTAGCACTTTGGTGCCATTTATGGGCATTTTCTACATCTTGGTCACCTTGATTGTGGTGGTTCTCCACTTCAACCTTATTCCAGGCGTTCTTGCGGCCATTGTCCAAGATGCTTTTGATTTTCAATCCATCTTTAGCGGCGTGGCAGGTTCCTGCATGATTTATGGCATTAAGCGTGGCCTCTACTCCAACGAAGCCGGTATGGGTTCTGCTCCCAACGCGGCAGCCTCGGCCCACGTGAGCCACCCTGTAAAACAAGGTTTGGTACAGATGCTCTCTGTATTTATAGACACTCTAGTTCTGTGCTCAGCCACGGCATTCATGTGCCTTTGCTCTGGCATTACCCCCACCGCCGAAATTGCAGGTGCACCATACGTGGCCATGGCCTTAAACAACACCTTCGGTGGTTTTGGTGCCATATTCCTCACCGTAAGCATGGTGCTTTTTGCCTTCACCACCTTGCTTGGCAATTTGTTCTATGTGGATAACGCTCTGGTGTACCTGAACTACGGAAAACCTTTGAACAAAACAGCCACCTACATATACAAAGTAATTGCCTGCCTCATTATTTTCCTTGGTGCCATTATGCCTATGAGTACTGCCTGGGATTTGGCCGACATCACTATGGGCGTTATGGCTCTCATCAACTTGCCCACCTGCGTTATTTTAGGCAAGTATGCTTTGCGGGCCCTTGATGATTACATCAAGCAGAAAAAAGAGGGCAAGGATCCCGTATTCAAATATGAAACTGTGGGCATTACAGACAAACTAGATTATTGGAACTAGAGAATGCCATCGAAAAAAACTTGATTTTTTAAATAAAGCAATTTAAAAGAACGTAAACAAACCAAGAGGAATATTTATGAAATACAAATTTTTACTCGCAACCCTCGCCTCCATGGCTTTAACAGGGCTCTTTGTACTTGCCGGATGCGAAAGCAAGGACAAAAAAGAAACCGCCGAAGCAAAAGCCGCTCCAAAGTATTTGGTGCTGTACTATTCTCAAAACGGAACCACCAAGATGGTTGCCGAAGAAATACAAAAAGCATTAGGTGCCGACATTGAAGCTTTTGAAGTGGAGGAACCTTATACCGGTTCTTTTGAAGAAACGATAGCGCGGGTGGGCAAAGAAAAACAGGACGGCATTATTCCAAAGGTAAAACCCATTCAAGCGGACATTGAAAAATACGATGTGATCTTCCTCGGTTACCCCATTTGGTTTGGAACCTTTGCTCCTCCCATGGCCGGCCTTGTGGATGTACAGAAGTTTAAAGGCAAACGTATTGTTCCCTTCTGTTCCTTTGGAAGTGGTGGCCTTGAAGTTTCTGTAAAAGACTTGAAGGCGGCGCTGCCGGAGGCAGTGATAGCCGAAGGCTATGGCGTGCGTACTGCACGCACCGCCGCCATTCCTGCCGAAGTGAACCGTTTTTTAATTGAGAATAAATTTGTGGAAGGTTCCGTTGAACAGCTTCCCGAATTTTCTGCCCCAACCCCCGTTACCGAAGCTGAAACCAAAATCTTTGATGCAGCCTGTGGCGATTACCAGTTTCCTCTAGGCACTCCAGTAACTTTTGGCAAACGCTCCATAGCCCAGGGCACCGAGTACAAGTTCGATGTAAAAAGCCTCGCCCCCGATGGAAGCGAAGCCTCTGCAATTATTTATGTGATAGTCAGCAATAATGAAAGCGAAAAGCCCATGTTCACACGAGTGGTTCGCTAATTTACCCACCCACTTTTACAACAAATTCACGGCAAACATCTTCGGGATTGGGCTTGCCGAATATGGCACTGCCTACCACGAAGATGTTGGCGCCTGCTTCTTTGCAGGCCAGAATGTTATCGAGCTTTACACCGCCATCAATCTGAATGTCTAGTTCAGGTTTTGCGGCACGCAGCTCCCGAATTTTATCTAGGCAATAAGGAATAAGACTTTGGCCCCCAAATCCTGGGTTTACGCTCATAATGAGAACCATGTCTACAATGTCTAGCACATATTTAATATTTTCCAGTGGCGTGGCAGGATTGATTGCGACGGCAGGCTTTACTCCCAGCTCTCTGATTTGGTGTAAAAGCCTGTCTAAGTGGTTTGTGGTTTCCGCGTGAATGCTGATAATGCTTGCGCCAGCCTTGGCAAATTCGCCCACATATTTTTCTGGATTTTCAATCATCAAATGGCAATCTAAAGGAAGTTTTGTTCCTTTACCCACACAGGCCGAAATGCCTGGACCAAAGCTGACATTAGGAACAAAGTGCCCATCCATAATGTCTAGGTGCACAAGACCGGCACCACCCTTTTCAATGGCCTTAAGGCCGTTACCGAGTTCTAGAAAATTTGCGTTTAAAACGCTGGGAGCGATAATTTGTTTAAGCATGGTAAACAAGATAGAAAATTAACGGTTCCTAATATGGACAAAATGTAAAGAAATTATTATCTTTGGCGTTAACAAGTAAGAGGAGATTTCGTTATGACAAAAACAACAAAGACTGCCGTTAAAAAAGCTGCTTCAGCTCCTGCTAAGAAGGCTACAAAGTGTGCTTCCAAGGAAACAGCCTGCAAATCTGCTGCAAAGGCTGCTCCTAAAAAAGCTGCTGTTTCTAAAACAACTGCTCAAAAAACAGCTGCAAAGACCGCTATCAAGGCCGCTCCTAAAAAGGCTGCTGTGGAATTTGTAGCAGATTGCCCTCTGGCAACAACCGTTTCTGTTGCAGGTTCCTTTAACAACTGGGTTGTAGACAAAGACATGCTCAAGAAAGACAAGAAGTCTGGCAAGTGGTCTGTAAAAATCAACCTGCTTCCAGGTGACTACGAATACAAGTTCGTGTGCGACGGCAAAAACTGGGATGAAGGCGACAACAAAATTAAGCACGTTTAGTTCTTGATTTTAGTATCCCTTGCAGTTAATCAAAATATGAAAAGAGCGTCACAAAGCGCTCTTTTTTTTATGCATCTTCCCAATCACTAAAGCTAGCGTCACTAGGCATTCTCCAATCGGCTCTTGGCGATAAAGAAATGGTACCTACTTTTGGTCCGTCGGGAATGCAGCTCCGCTTAAATTGTTGGGTAAAAAAGCGTCGAACAAATAAATTAAGGCACCGCTCTAATTCTTTGTTGGAGTACTTGCCGGCAAAGGCATACTTTGCAAGATAAAGTAATTTTTGGGGCTCTGCCCCATACTTGGCAAAGTGATAAAGGTAAAAGTCGTGAATTTCGTAGGCACCCAAAATAGATTCTGTTTTTTGGGCAATTTGCCCATGAGTATCGGCAGGTAGCAGCTCTGGAGAAACTGGTGTGTCCAAAATATCCCGAAGCACGGCAGAGAGCGAATGGGCTGTTTTTTCATCGGCAATGAAATTTCGTGCGCAGTCTGCATACCAGGCAACCACATGCCGCACCAGGGTTTTGGGAATGTCGCAATTTACTGCATACATGGACATATGGTCAGCGTTGTAGGTGCTCCAGCCTAGTGCAATCTCAGAAAGGTCTCCTGTTCCTACCACAATGCCCCCTTCTTTGTTGGCCATATCCATCAGTATCTGGGTACGTTCCCGAGCCTGCACGTTTTCGTAGGTCACGTCCAATGTAGCAGGGCCGTGGCCAATGTCTTTAAAATGTTGCAGACATGCCTTTTGAATATCCACGGTTCTAAGTTCAACACCTAAAAGATTTGCCATGGCAACAGCGTTGTTCTTTGTGCGTTTTGTGGTTCCAAAACCAGGCATGGTAATGGCCAAAATTTCATTGGTGGAACGATTCAGCAATTTAAAGGTTTCTACCATAACCAGCAAAGCTAGAGTAGAGTCTAAACCGCCACTAAGCCCTACAACAGCTCTTTTGGCACCAGAAACTTCAATGCGTTTGGCTAGGCCCCCACATTGAATAAAAAATATTTCTTTGCAGTTTGCGTCTCTGTTTTGTTGCTGGGTTGGCACAAATGGGGTGGGTGGTACAAAGCGGTACTGGATTTTATCAACACCCTTGATGTTTACAAAGGTGGCGGCATGGTTGTAAAAATTGGAGCCGTCATAGTTTTGAAAGGAACCTTCGCTAAGCCGTTGCATATTCAAACGCTCCACATCTACATCGGCATAGATAATTTCTGATTTGCGGCTGTAATTTTTATTTTCTGAAATTAGGGTTCCATTTTCGGCAATCATTAAATGCCCACTAAAGACCATGTCGGTGGTGGATTCGTGGACACCGGCGGATGCGTATATGTAGGCAGCCATGCACCTTGCCGACTGGTTTAGCACCAAATTTTTCCGATAGTCACCCTTGCCTACTAACGCATCGCTAGCCGACAGGTTCAAAATCACGTTTGCCCCCGCTAGGGCTAGCTCTCCGCTAGGAGGCGCCGGCGTCCACAGGTCTTCACAAAGTTCTACTCCAAATCGAATTTCGGAACCGTTCCCCTTAACGGTAAAGAAATTTGTGATAGGCACTTTTCCAAAATCATTTAAGTCTACTTCTTTATAGAGCAAGTCTTTTCCACTACTAAAGTGGCGTTTTTCATAAAACTCCCTTTGGTTGGGCAAGTGGATTTTTGGGGTTAAGGCCACCAGTTTTCCTTTTTGCACAAAGGCTGCGCAATTGTAGAGCTTTCCAAACAAACGAATGGGGAGACCCAGACCCAAAATCATGGTGCTGTCTTTAAATTCAAGGGCAATTTTCTTTAAACATACCAATGCATTTTTTAGCAACAACTCCTGATGGAACAAATCGCCACAGGTGTATGCCGTAATGCACAGTTCTGGAAAAACAACCACGGCCACATTTTGCTCTAAAGCCTGATGGCCCATTTTAATAATTTCTTTAGTGTTAAAGGCCGTGTCTGCCACTTTTAACTGTGGGCAAACAGAGGCAAAACGGTAAAAGCCAAACATGTTTTAAAGGAGCCCTTTACTTTTTGTTGCTCAAACCCAACTTGTTCATGCGGTAGTTCATCATGCGGGGAGAAACACCCAGTTCCCTTCCAGCTGCCGATAAATTACCGTTGTTGCGCTTAATGGCCTCGGTAATCAATTCCCGTTCGTAATTGTTCATCATTACATCTAATGGAGCATTTTTCATTTCGTTAGAAATAAGGGCTCCAGTACTTAAACTTGTTTGTAATGAAGGTGGCAAATTGTAGCTATGGATGCAATCGTCACTGGCCGTAAGAACCGCACGCTCAATGCTGTTTTCCAGTTCACGAACGTTGCCCGGCCAGTGGTAGCTCATCAGCAAGTTAATGGCTGTGGTAGAAAGCCGCTTTACTTTTTTACTATACCGCAAATTCATTTTTTCAATAAAATGCTCTGCCAAAAGAATAATGTCGCTCTGGCGTTTGGCTAAATCGGGCATAGAAATGGGGAATATGTTCAGGCGGTAGAACAAGTCTTCGCGGAACAGCTTTTTTTCCATCAGCTCTTCCAAATTTCTGCTGGTGGCAGCCAAAAAGCGAACATCGGAGCGGCGTTCTTCATTGCTTCCCACTCGAGAGAAAGTTTTTTCTTGTAAGAAACGCAGCAGCTTTACTTGGGTCTGTATGGTTAAATCGCCAATTTCATCTAAAAAGAGGGTGCCTCCGTTGGCCGCTTCGGCCCTGCCAATACGTTGGTTTACTGCCCCCGTAAAGGCTCCCTTTTCGTGGCCAAACAGTTCGCTTTCCACCAGGTTTTCCGGGAGGGCGGCGCAGTTCAAGGTAATAAAAGGCTTGTCTTTTCGAGCCGACAAATTTACAATGGCTCGTGCGATCATTTCTTTGCCGGTTCCGCTCCCCCCACGAATGAGCACCGTGGCATCGGAAGGAGCCACCTGACGCACCTGCTCGTACACCATCTGCATTTCCCGGCAATTGCCCACCAGTTCCGAGGGGTTGTTGCTCAGCATGTCGCGTAGTTTGCGGTTTTCTTCTCGCAGGGCTTCTTGCTCGTCGTGCATTTCGATGCAGGCGTTGGCCGCGTCTCCAGTGATGTTGGCCATAATTTCCAAAAGGGCCACATCCCTGTCTAAATCAGTGGATCCATCTACAGGGCGGTCAATGGAAAGGGTGCCTATAACTTGTTCGTCATGAATAAGAGGCACACAAATAAAGGCCACTTGGGAATTGTAGTTGCGGCTTCCTGTGCGGTTTAAAAAACGGGAATCTTTGCGAAGGTCGGGAATCACATGGCTGCGGCCTGTTTCAGCCACATGGCCAGTAATGCCTTCGCCCATGCGGTAGTGGCCCAATTTTTTTTCATTTTCGTCCAAGCCTCGGCTGGCTTCAATTTTAAGGGTGTCGCCAATTAGAAGGGCAAAAGTGCCTCGGAGCATGCCAAGCTCCGACTCCAGAATGGCTAGCACGTTTTCTAGGAGTTGCTCCACGTTGCGCTCGTGAATAATCACTTCGCTAATCTTTTGGATAACTGCAATTTCTTGAAGGACGTGACCTGTCATAAGCAAACCTTTACATAAAATGTAAAATTTTTATCAACTTCCATCAAGTAGTTGCAAAATTCATGCCACTTTTACACTTTTGGTAAAAAGCGGAAAAATTTAGAAATTTTCCTATTTTTCGCATTTTTTTTACTAAAATCCAAAATATGATTTTACATAAAATGTAAAATTAACATGAATATTTACATAAAATGTAAAATTAAAATTTCGAAGCCTTACGAAGTCTTAATTTGGGCGTTGTTTTATTAGAGCCGTTCTTTAATTCGCTGTAGGGCAACTTTGGTTTGTTCGTGGTCACCAAAGGCTGTTAGTCTAAAATAACCTTCTCCACAGGGGCCAAATCCGCTTCCGGGAGTCCCCACCACTTCGCAAGTTGAAAGGAGGCGATCGAAGAAGTCAAAGGACTTTTCCTGCACCCCATTTGCAAGTTTGGGGAGCTTCCACCAAATGTAGGGAGCGTGCTCGCCGCCGAAGACCGTGTATCCGCAGGCGGTCAGCTCGTTTCGAATTAAGGCGGCCGTTTTCATGTATCCCGAAATTACATTTTGAGTTTCTTGCCAGCCTGCAGCGGTGTAGATGGCTTCGGCGGCTCGTTGGGTTACGTAACTGACTCCATTGAACTTGGTGCATTGGCGGCGGTTCCACATGGCGTGGATCTTTTGAAGCTGATGGGGGACAACGGTGTAGGCGCATCGAATGCCCGTAAAGCCTGCCGTTTTGCTAAAACTGCGGAATTCAATGGCGCAGTTTTCTGCCCCTTCGATTTCGTAAATGGAATGGGGTAGATTTTCATCTTGGATATAGCAGTTGTAGGCTCCGTCAAAAAGAATCAACGCACCATTTGCATTCGCATAGTCCACAAACTTCTGGAGGGTTTCGCGGCTTAAAACCGTGCCTGTGGGGTTGTTGGGGCTGCAAAGATAAATTAACTGTACCGGGTTTTTAGGAAGGTCGGGCTGAAAGTTGTTTTCGGCAGTGGAAGATAAATAGGTAACTTCGGTAAAATGCCCTATAGAGTCTATAACGCCTGTGCGCCCAGCCATAACATTGCTATCTAGATACACTGGGTAAACTGGGTCGGGAATAGCGATTTTTACACCTTCCGCAAACAATTCCTGAATGTTGGCCACGTCGCATTTGGAACCGTCGCTTACAAATACATCACCGGGGTCCAAATTTACACCACGAGGAATATACTCCCCGCGAACAATGGCTTCTCGCAAAAAATCGTATCCTTGCTCTGGGCCGTAACCGCGAAAACTATCTTTCAGGGCCATTTCGTCTACAGCCTTGTGCATGGCCGAAATCACTTGTGGAATTAAAGGTGTGGTTACGTCGCCTATGCCTAGGCGAATAATGTCTGCATCTTCATGAGAGGCCTGGTATTCCTTGATTTTTTTTGCGATGGTAGAAAACAGGTAACTACCGGGAAGACGGTCGTAGTAGGGGTTTAGAATTTGTTCGTTCATAATTTGGTGGTTGGTGATTGGTGGTTGGTGGTTAGGTCGCGACTTCTTCGCTTTGAGGTGTGGGGTCGCTCGTTGCACTCGCTTTGAACGGTGAGGCCCAGAGTCATTCTGGAGGGAGGAACGACCGATAGAATCCAAAGAAGTTATCAGTTGTCAGCTATCAGCGGTAAGCTCTATGCTGTGTGCTGACAACCTCATACCTCTAGGCTGCATCGCTGCCGACCTCACAGGTCTAGGCGCTTGCGCCGAACCTTGCGACTCATATTAAATTTGTCCTTTGAAAACTTCTTTGCAGGGCCCGGTCATAAACACGGACCCCCCTTCTTCATGCTTGATGTGGAGGGTTCCGCCGTCCAGCACCACGTCGGCTTCTACGCCAACGAGCCCCCGCCTTTGAGCTGCCACTAGGGTTGCGCAGCTTCCGGTTCCACAAGCCATGGTCACCCCACAGCCTCGCTCCCACACCCTCATGCGGATGTTGCTTTGGTTTATCACTTGGGCAAATTCAATGTTGCAACGGTCTGGGAATTTTTTATCACATTCCAAAATGGAGCCCCATTCCTCCAAGTGGATTTTTTCAATATCATCTACAAAAATAACGGCGTGGGGGTTTCCCATAGAAACGGTTTCGGCTGTAAAATCAAAGGTGCATGCAGTAAGTTTTACGCTTCCCAAAAAATTTCTTGGAGCACCCATGTCTACGGTAACTCGGCCGTCTTCCAAAAGTTCTGGTTTTACCACGCCACTCAAGGTATGGAGCCGTACCACCTTTTCGTTGGAGAGCCCCCTACTGCGAATATACTTGGCTACACAACGGGTGGCGTTTCCGCACATGGCTGCTTCGCTTCCATCGGCGTTATAAATTTTCATTTCAAAATCGGCGGGGCCCAATTCCAATAGAGGGGTAATCACAACCACTCCGTCGGCACCAATGCCAAAGCGGCGGTCGCACAATTCCATTACCCGCTGGGAGAGCCCCTTGCTCACGTCAAAAACTTCGCCTGGTTCTGGTATTACAAAGTCGTTACCCAAGCCGGTCCATTTTGAAAAAATCATCTTATTGCCTTTTACATTTCTTGTTAAACTGTTTTGTATAATGCAAAAAGCATGCCACTTTTACATTTTTGGTAAAAAAGGCGAAATTATTTAAAAAACAGAATATTTGTTTTCCATTTTATAAAATTAATTTACGCTAAATGTAAAAGAAACTATTTTTTATACAATATGTGTAAAGTGGTGTTGGTAATTTTTAGAGGTAATCTTTAAGGGCTCCTCATTAAAAAATGAGCGTTTAGTGGTGCCTGTAAACTGATTTTTTTTCTAACTTGCACGTTGGTGGAGAAAAATGAAATTAAAACCTACTGCTTTATACATAATAGTTATTCTATTTGCGTTCGGCTGCAGTGATAGCTCTTTGGATGAAACCTCTGTTGCAATAGAAAATCCAACTACCAATACAACCGACACACTGGAAATTGTTAACCAGGATTCCATAGACCGCTTTAATGAAGAAAAATACAAGGGCTTTTTAAAAATAAACGCTTTTGGGAAATGGGTGCATCTTGGCTCTAATGAGGCTATGGCGAATATAATGGAACGGCCACAAATGAAGGTGGTTTTGGTTTATGACTATTACATGCAGCGTTCCGAGGTTACTTGTGGGGAGTATGCTTCCTTAATGGGGGGTAAATGCAAAGAGGGAGAAGCGGAACTGCCTGTGACCAACGTTTCTTTTTGGAATGCCATTCTCTATGCCAATGAAAAAAGTAAAATTCAAGGGCTGGACACCGTATATTCTTACTCCTCTGTTATAAAAGACCTTGAAGGGGATGTGGCTTTTTTGGAAGACTACGCCTTTAATGAAAAGGTGGAGGGTTACCGGCTACCATCCGAAGCGGAGTGGGTATATGCGGCTTCATTAAATTTTGATATAAAAAAATCGGTGAATAGCACTAATTCGAATTATAAGAAGCACAAGCCTTGCAGTATGGAGGAGGATGATTCCTTGCTGTGCGACATGTTGGGGAATGTAACGGAGTGGGTAAACGACTGGAAGGCTTATTTTCGGGATACCACCCTATCGAATTATGTGGGCGCCTTTGATGGAGGTGATTTGGCGGAGCGTGTTGTGAAAGGCGGGAATTACGCCTATAACCCAGATATGTTCAGTTTACATTCCCGTGGAGATATTTACAAGGTAGCTTCGGCAACTAAGGCGGACTATGTAGGTTTTAGGCTTTGCATTGGGAAAATGCCTTTTGCCACATACACCTCTGTAAAGGGAGATGTGGTGGATTCTAGAATTTGGTCAAATATTAATTTATTTACATTCAGGAAAATTTTTGGTACCTACAATGGAAAAATGGTGTTTAGGGATGATGTAACAGGAAGAATAGGCTATGTAGACTATCAGTATAATGCCGCTGAGGTGTTTTTTATTAACGACACCCTCGATAGTTATCATCCTACTATTTCTCCAGATGGTAAGTATGTGGCGTTTTCAACTAAACTGGAGGGCTTGTCTGGAAAATCAAGATTGTTTGTGCGCGAACTGAATACAGAAGGAACGGGCCTTGTAGAATTGAATGTGGAAAGCGCGGCTATTCCCCGATGGCGTGTTAACCCACTGGGAGAAGTCTTAATAGACTACGTTACCGATGCTGGGGTTAATACAAACGAGGACGTATGGAAAACTTACAGCACCTGGACAGTTCCCTTTAGCAATGGGCAATTTGGCACTCCACGCAAGTTGTTTGACGGCAGTTACAACGGTGGAGTTTATTGGGATGAGTCCATGGCCATTTCTGGGTCTAGGTTGTTGCGGGTTCGTGAAGGAGAAACTCCGGCTACGGAAAAGGTGTGGTACAATGGGGAGCAGGCCTGCAATGCCTCTCTTTCTTTAAATGGATATACCCTTTTCTTAGACTTTGGAGGCAAAATGGGCAGGGAATTTGCCCAAAGCAATTATGCCAGCCACGAACGCCTTTTAGTGATGGATCCCAATGGGAACCTTATTAGTGCAGTGCCCTCGCCTCTGAATTACACCTTTGATCACGCAGAATGGATAAACGATTCTATGGCCGTAGCCACTTTGGTAAATGCGAAGGGAGCCCGCACCAGCATCGTTGTTGTGAATGTGAGGGATTCGTCGATTACCAAATTAGTATCGGGTGACGAATTGTGGCATCCTTTTGTTTGGACAAACAATCTTTACACATACGAGGATAATTCTGCGGATGATGTTCTGGGGCTAGACAGAGATAGTGCTGGTGTGTACTGCAATGAATATATGAACCCTAGCTATTGGATTTTACGCTCTAAAATAGATTTGATGTGGAAGTATCATGATTCCGTTGAAATTGCCATATTTGGGTCGTCCCGAGCCATGGATGGTGTTTATCCTCCCATGATGACAAGTGGTTTTGCCCTGAACATAGCCCATGCACCCAGCAATATCCACATTACCCGCAGATTTGTGGAAACCTATTTTTTAAAGTATATGCCCAAACTCAAGGCCATAGTAATTTCTCTAGATTTAGACATGTGGTACAAGTTGCCCAATGAGGACTGGTCTATTATAGCCCAGGTTCCAGGATATGTTTACGATGAAAATCATCACTTTAGCAATGAGCAAATTGATAGCATCTATTCCTGGTCTATTCAGGGGTTTGCTTACGACGAGCCTCTGGAAACTATGATAGATAGCACTAAGGGTTTGTTGTTGTTTGATGCCGAAGGGTGGGGAGAATCTGCATTTTTATACATTGATTCCACTCTGTGTGAACGAGATTCCTTCGCCTGGAATGAAAGTTTTAATTCCCTTGAAGAAATTTTAAAAGCAACAAAGGATAAGGATGTAAAAGTGGTAGGGATTGTATTTCCGCAATCTCCTTTATATCGAGAAATCGGAGCCTTTGGAAAATACGGGCTCAAGCGGAGTACTGCCGAAAAGCTCATAGAAAAAATTGCCGATTTGAAAAAGACATACCCCCATTTTACGCTGATGGACGAAAACAAAATGGGATACCACGATTATACCGATGAAGAAGCTTATGATCATGACCATCTTTGTACTACGGGTGCATATAAATTAACAGGAAGACTAGATTCGTTGCTGATGGATATATTTGATGGCCGTTCAAACCGGTAATGGAAAAGCCCCACCTAAGGAGCGAAGGTGGAGCTTTTTTTGTTTGAGTGGGTGATTAAAGGGCACCTCTAAAAATTACATATTGCTAAAGAACTGGAAACCAGAGTAGGCTTCGCCACCGTGTTCCGCAATATCTAAGCCTTTTAATTCGCTTTTTTCGCTAACGCGAATGCCCATGGTAATTTTAAGCAGCGAGAAAATGGCAAAAGCACTGGAAAAAGCGACAGCACCTACAACAAATATACCAATGAGTTGGGCCAAAAAAGTGTAGTAGGGAGAAAAAATGCCTACGGCCAAGGTTCCCAAAATGCCACAGACAAAGTGAACGGACAAGGCTCCAACGGGGTCGTCTAAACGAATCTTGTCGAAAAAGAGCACGGCCACCACCACAACAACGCCACAGATAAAGCCAATGAGAACCGCAGGGAATATTCCAATGCAATCGGCTCCAGCGGTAACACCCACCAGCCCCGCCAAGCAACCGTTGAGCACCATGGAAAGGTCGGGCTTGTGGAGTAACATTTTGCTCATGAGGAGTGCTCCTAAAATTCCTGCAGAAGCTGCTATCATGGTATTCACTTCTACAAGAGAAAGAAGGCCTGGATCTGTATTCACAGTGGAGGCACCATTAAAGCCAAACCATCCTAGCCACAAAAGAAAAACGCCAATGGTGGCAAGGCCCATGTTGTGACCCATAATGGGGCGTGGTTTCCCACCTACATACTTGCCAATGCGTGGTCCGAGAATGATTACTCCAGCCAAGGCTCCGCAACCTCCTACAGTATGAACAAAGGCAGAACCGGCAAAGTCGTGGAATACAGAGCCGGCAATTTTAGCAAAGCTTTCGCTTACAAGGAAACCGCCGCCCCAGCCCCAGGAACCTATTATGGGGTATACGAACATTACAAAAATAGCAGTGAAAACCATGTAGGCGCTAAGCTTTATGCGCTCTGCCACCGCACCCGATACAATGGTGCCACCAGTGGCGGCAAACATGCCTTGAAAAAAGAACCAGGTCCAGTCTGTAGTAGTGGCTCCTTGGGCAATGGTGCCGCTGGCGTGAATTCCGAACCCTGCAAAGCCCAGAATTTTACCAAGAATCCAGTGGTCGCCATTTAATGCAGGAAACATGAGGCCGTAGCCAATAAGGGCGAAGGTAGTAAAACCAATGGCTGGAGTAAGGGTGTTTTTGCAAAGAATGTTGGTGGCATTTTTTGCCCTGCAGAGCCCTGTTTCTACGCAGGCAAAGCCAAGATGCATGGCGAATACCAAAAAGCCTCCAATGAGAACCCAAAGGTTGTTAAGGGATATAAAAGACTTTGCGGCCAAATCCATGGCTTCGTAGGTTTTTTGTGCAGTTTCTAGAGTTGTTAAATCCATTTTTAATTCCTTCCTTTAAGTGCGCTGTGCTAAAATGCGGGTGACTAGCAGTCTAGCCTATAGCCTCAGGGCCTTTTTCGCCGGTGCGAATGCGAATGCATTCTTCTAGGGGTTGAACAAAAATTTTTCCGTCCCCAATGTTTCCTGTGCGGGCTCCTTCAATAATGGCTTCAATGGTGGGTTCTACAAATTCGTCGTTCACGGCAATGGCAATGCGAACCTTTTTGAGTAGGTTTACTTCTTGCATGGCGCCGCGGTAGCTGCTCACATAGCCCTTGTGTTGTCCACAGCCCAAAGCGTTTGTGACCGACATCTTGAAGATTTCCCTGTTGTAGAGGGATTGCTTTACCGAGTTCAGTCGGTCGGGTTGAATGTATGCGATAATCATTTTCATGAAGGCACTCCTGTTTTAAAACCGCTGGCCTATAGGCAAAAGTCGTGCCAAAATGAAAAATGGGGGAGGGTGGGGTAAAAGTTAAATGGCTTTTAACCTAGAAAAATCAAGGTTTCCAGAGGAAATAAAAAAAATGGGCCCCTTTTTGAGCACCCATTTTCAGGAAGATTGTATAAAAAAAGATTACAAGAAGTGTTTACAAAATTTGTTTTGATTACATAAAATGGAAATTGTTTGGTGTTCCGTCTTACTCTTTTTCGTCAGCAGCCTTTAGCAAATTCAAGAACAATGGCGCAGGGTAAATCAGGGAAGATTTTAACTCGGGATGGAACTGGCAGGCCATAAAGTAGGGGTGGTCCGTGAGTTCCATAATCTGCATAATGTCTTCACCGGAGGCTTTACCGCTGAACACCAGCTTCTGTGTGTTTTTTCCTGTGGGGTCGCCGGCTTCAATTTGGGATACAAACTGGGGGTTCACCTCGTAGCGGTGGCGGAAACGCTCGCGGGTGGCGGTGCCTGCGTAAATTTCGGCAGCCCGAGTGTTAGATTTAATGAGCACATCGTGGCCTCCGAGGCGCATGGTGGCACCCATGTCCTTGATTTTTTCTTGGCCTGGCAAATAGGCTATCACGGGAACTTCCACATGGTAGTTTTCGCTTTCCATTTCAATGGTGCCAGCCCCCTGCATGCCGCAAACATGGCGGGCAAATTCCACCACGGAGAGTTGCATGCCGTAGCAAATGCCAAGGAAGGGAATCTTGTTCTCGCGAACATACTGGATTACCTGAATTTTACCCTCGATGCCGCGGCTTCCAAAACCGCCGGGAACGATGACTGCGTCAACACCCTTCAGGGCCTTTTCTACAGTAATGCTCCCCTTCTCGATTTTTTCTGTATCCACCCAGCGGATTTCGGCTCGCAAATCCAAGTGTGCCGAAGCGTGGTTAATGGCTTCCACCACCGACGCGTAGGAATCTTCCAGGGCCATGTACTTACCGCAGATGGCGACCGTCAAGGTTTTGCGAGGGGTCACCTGGTTACGCTTCAAGGATTCCACTAATTTGCTCCACTGGTCCAGGCGAGGGGGCGCATAAATGCCCAGCCGCTTGGATAAAATTTCGGGCACGCCTTCTTTGTCGTACACCAGAGGCACTTCGTAAACGTGTTTTACATCCACACCCGAAACCACATGGCTTGCAGGCAGGTTGCAGAACAGGCCGATTTTTTCCTTAAGATGGGGCTTGATGTATTCTTCGCAGCGACCAATGACAATTTCGGGGTAAATGCCGCGCTCGTTCAAATCGCGCACCGACATCTGGGTGGGCTTTGACTTTTGCTCGTTCACACCAGAAGGTATGGGCACGTAAGTCAGATGTACAAACAACGCGTTTTGGGGGCCTACCTCATGGCTGAGCTGGCGCACGGCTTCCACATAAAACTGGTTTTCGAGGTCGCCAATAGTGCCGCCAATTTCTATGAGCAGCACGTCGGCCTTTTCTTGGTCGGCAATGCGGTAAAAATGGTCCTTGATCAGGTTGGTTACGTGGGGGATGAATTGCACGGTATGCCCCAAGTAGTCGCCCCGGCGCTCCTTCTCCAGAATCATCTTGAAAACGCGGCCCATGGTGAGGCTCCAATCTTTTTTTGCCGTCACGTTCAAAAAACGCTCGTAGTGGCCAAAGTCCATATCCACTTCGCCGCCATCGTCAAGCACATAAACTTCGCCGTGTTCCGTGGGGTTCATGGTGCCAGGGTCTGTATTCAAGTAACCGTCACATTTTACAGGAACCACCTTGAGGCGGTCCGAAAGGAGCGCGCCGATGCTGGCTGCCGCCACGCCCTTGCCTAGGCCCGAAATAACGCCGCCGGTGACAATAATAAACTTGGTCTTGTTGTTGTATGGATAAATGGTGTTCATGGCAAAGCTCTTTTACATTTTTTTGTATAATTTTCAATATTTCTGCTTATATCTGCAAAAACCATGCCACTTTACAATTTTTGGAATAAGGGCGGTTTGTGATGAAAAAACTTGGATTTTTTTTTGATTTTTAAAATCAAATGTCTAGAATATTATAAAAACAGCTCATAGATTTACAATAAATGTAAAATACAAATGTTATATGTTACATAAATTGTAATAACACTAGAAATCTTTTGACTAGACCCTATCGCTCGCGCTGCTCGTTCCAGGGTGACATAATACACCAACCACCAGCCACCACTTACCATCTACACTCCGGCGTCTTGTAGCCGTTTTACGTGGCAGTAGGCCAGTTCCTTTGTTTTTTCGTCACGTAGATGCAGGCTGGAGCCTTCGCAAAAACGCCAGTACTTGCAGGTCTTGCAATCACCGATGCGTGCCCAACTGCGGTCCCGCATCACCTGGTAGCGTTTTTGCCACACTTCCCAAATGTCGTCCTTGTAGATGTTACCTTGTATGTAATCACCGCGGAGGCTGGGGCAAGCCGAAATGCTGCCGTCGCAAAGCACGGAACTGATGTTCACGCCGGCGCGGCAGAAGAAGGGGTAACTGCGGGCTTCTTTTTCGTAGCTCCCTAAAAAGCCTTCGCAACCGTAGTTCACGTTGATGCACTTCATGGCCTTTGTTTCGCGGATAAAGTCAAAGACCTGCTTGAACTCCTGGTTGGTTAGTTGAAACAATGGGTTGTCTTTGGCGCGTCCCTTGGGGAACACAGTGGCAATGCGCCAGCGTTTTACACCTAACTTAACGAGCATACTGCGAATTTCAGGGAGTTCTGGTAGGTTTTCTTTGTTGACGCAGGTCATAACATCGTAAGTAAAATTGCTCACGTGGGTGGCCATTTCGATGGCGCGCAGTGCGTTGTTAAAACTATGTTCGCTGCCACGGAAATGGTTGTGGCTGTCATGGAGGCCGTCCAGGCTGATGGTCAAGGATTTGAGACCTGCATCCAGGAGTTTTACAAAGCGATCAGGACTCATGGCAAGGCCGTTACTCACCATGCCCCAGGAGTACCCCCGTTTTTGAATTTCCTTGCCGCACTCTTCCAAGTCGGGGCGCATCAAAGGTTCGCCGCCGGTAATGACCACAATAAAGTGGGCGGGGTCGATGTGTGGGGCCAGTTTGTCTAGCTGGGCCATAAAGTCTTCTTTGGGCATGTCGGGTATGGCGTCTTTAACGCAATCGCTACCACAGTGGAGACAGTGGAGGTTGCAACGCAGGGTACATTCCCAAAAGAAATAAGTAAGGGGGTGGGCCTTTATTTCGTTATGGCGGTAATGACGGTAAAATTCCAGGGCGAGACGTTTCTTAAGATTTATTTTCATGGCTACCTGTCCTGAATATTCGGATCTACAGGTACACCGTATTCTGGCGCAATCTCCAGAATGCTGCTGGAACTTCCACCTTCATTTGCGCTGGAGCTAGATGAAACTTCCTTTTTCTTGCAACTGGCAAGGTACTTGTCGATTTCTTCTTTCTTTGTCTGCACATACTGGGTGTACCTGGGATTTTCCGATTCCTCGCCACCACATACGATAGTCTTGGCAATCATTCCATCGTAACTAATTTCTGGACGAGGCTCGTCACATTGAAGCTCCCCACCGAGGGAATCCTGCTTCGCTGTTTTCATATCGTATAAAAGTTCAGCATCAATATTTTCTTTGTATACAAAGTCATTTCTTTCACAGGCGGTAGCACCCTCCGAGGAACTGCTTTCGGGTTCAGCCGAACTGCTGCTGGGGAACTTGGCGAGAAATTCCTCCTTCGTATAGACCAAGCCATCTTTTTCAAATGGGTACAAATTTCCGTCTGTACACTTGTAGCCCTGGTGCCTTGATTGACCCATTAACTGAGGGACTCCATACAACGGTTCATAAACTCCACATTGGTCAAGCCGTTCTTCCAGTTCAAGCATTTCCTCTTCGGATTTTCCTTGATACATTTCCATTTGAGATTTAATGTTAGAACAATACGGACTGGGGGTATCTGAAGATGATATTGGCACTTGAATAAACGATGTCGAATCCTTACACAGCACAGTGGTGTCGCTGGCCAAACGGAAAAAATAGGGGTACTTGCCAAATACATTTTGACTGCTTGAACTTTCGGGCGGAACCTCGCTACTTGAACTTTCTAAATCTGCCAAACTGCTGGAACTTTCCTGTGGGCCTCCGCTGAAACAACTTGGGCAGCCGTATTCAGCCAGAGGGTATTCCATGTCAGAACTGCTTGAACTTTCTAAAGCAGCCTCGCTACT
>JABUUT010000013.1:13066-15240 GCA_021443045.1 Fibrobacteraceae bacterium | reverse complement strand
AAGTAATTTAGAAAATATCTGATTTGCTTAATTGTTGCTTTCGCACCATCTGATGGGGCTGGGCCAACAAGCATATCCGTCTGGTGTAATGCATCTAGGTAGTCGTCCTTTTTCCTGCTGCGAACCACAATCATCGGGTATCCATGCCTTGCCAAAATATAATTGACTAGCAACCGTGCAATTCGACCATTGCCATCTTCAAAGGGATGAATTCGAATATAGCGGTAGTGGAACAAGGCCGCCAACTCAACGGGAGTGAGTTCACCTTTTTGTTCTTCTTCATTGTACCAGTTCACCAAATCGCTCATAAGGCTTGGTGTTTCTTCGGGGCTAGCGTAGTCGAAGCGAGCACCATAACGGGAAATCACACTGTTGGGTCGTGTTTTATACCTCCCTGCATGAATGGTGTATGTTGACGGCTGACCATTTGGCATTATATAATGAACCACATAATCTTCACGTAGAAGGGTCTTGTGCAATTGTCTTATAAACGACTGGGTCAAAAGATCCTGTTTTTCTTCAATAGCGGTTTGAGTCATTTTTACGGTCACTGCACTGGCCTTCATTTCTTCCAAGTCATTGATTTTTGCTTCGCCAGCGACCATACCAAAAAACAGCAGCAATTCTGTTTGCCCGTATGTGAGGGTGTTGCCTTCAATATGGTTGCTATTGTAGTTAAATTCAATGGAAAAACGACGTGCAAGGCGGTTTTTTTCAAAATCGCTGATGGGCTGCATTTTTTGCCATTGCTCTATAATCTTTTCAAAATTTTCAGACTTCATAACTAAAATATACATAAAAAGGTGGTATTGTACCACCTTTTTTACATCATTTCAAGGCAATTCCTGTCAAGGGACTTCCCAGTACCCTCCCTTGTCGGGGCCAATGCGCAACAGTTTTCCGCTTTTTTTGAGCCTTGCGATTTGCTTTTCTACCGCTTTTGGCGATATTTCGAGGGCAGAGGCCAGTTCTGCGGAGGTCATTCGGGGGTCGTTTTTCAGCTTGGATAGTATCAACAAGCTGGTTTTCTCCCCCCGTTTTTCATTTTCTCCCCCCATTTTGGTGTTTTCTCCCCCCATTTCCGTGGACTGCAGAAAGGTCTTTATTTCATTTTCAAGATTTCTTGCCATGGATTCCGTCATGAAATCCACAAAAATCTTGGGATTAGATTGTTCCTGTGACTGAGCAAGGCTTTTGACATACTCTTCCTTATCTTCTTTGAGAACTCTCATTGGAATCAGGTTGTTTTCGAATTGAATCTGGTTCATCACCAGTCGAGCCATACGACCGTTGCCATCGGCCCATGGGTGAATGGTCACCAGTTCATAGTGAGCGTCAAAACTCATCTTGTAAAGGGAATCTACATCTAGGTTTTTCGCAAGGCTTCGACATTCGTTCAAACTGTGGCAAAAATCCTCAAGTTTTGCAGGAACTTTGGTAAAGCTCATGTAGGAACGTCCGCCAATTCCTGCAGAGACATTCAACAATCGCAAATCACCATTTGCCGACGAAAAACTCCCCAAAGCAGTATTGTATTCGCTACCCGTATTCTTCATGATGAGAGAAGAAAGTCGCTTCAACATTTCAACTGAAAAATTTTCGCCCTTTTGGGCGAACGCAATGCTTTGTTCGTATGCCATTTTCAGGTCGAGATTCATCATCTGTTCTTCAATGGTGCGGCCCTTTGCGCTAATGCCCTTATCAAACAAAAGCTGGTTCTCGATTTCGGTGACGGTGGAGCCCTCTATGGCAGTCGAATGGGTGATGATGGAATACAGGTAAAACTTTTGATAGTCGATCTGGCTATCAATTCCAAGTTCTCGATATCGCTTTATGAGTTTTTCAAGAGACTCCATAATTTTAAATATATAAAATCCCGGAATCATTCGGGATGAAAATGCAAGTAAAGAACTTTATTATGAAGGCTCGAAGGCATGTTAAAATATGGACCCTATCCCCTATCGCGATGCTCCAGGGTCCAGGGCTAAAGGCGGCTCCAGGGTGACAGCTGGTTGGTGCGTTTGGACCATCTCTATGAATCTGACATACGATTTTGCAGGTAATCCATGTTATTACACCCGATTTACCCTTCGCATTTCACCGTTTTTCCCACAGCCCGGTGCTGAAATAACGGTCTCCCCTATCCGGCAAGACAATGACAATGTTTTTATTCT
>JABUUT010000013.1:3552-12438 GCA_021443045.1 Fibrobacteraceae bacterium | reverse complement strand
GATGGTCGAGCCTTCTTTCAACAGGCCTTTTTCTTCGGCATCGGCAATCATGTAGGCACCCGTTCTGTCTTTTACCGAGCCCGATGGGTTGTACAGCTCCAGTTTTGCGAATAAGTTATTCCCAAGTCATGAGGATATGAAGGATAAAGTGGAAAATCTCTTTTGGGCGTTCCCCTTCGCCGCCGTGTAGCGGCACGGCTCGGGTCGGGCTATATTGCAGGGCCAGCCGCCTGCGCTCCGCTTGCCACCCGGCTCCTGCAACGGAGCCACGCTTCGCGAGTCTCCGCCCCAACCTGTCTGACGACAGGCAGAGGGGTCACTATCCCTAACGCGATTGAGAATTCTTCTGTTTGACTTCTATCCATTCTCTCAAATATTTGAAAGGAAATGGAATAACAGTCATTTGACCGTTTCTAACAAATTCAACACTCATTAGCGGGAGCAATTTTTCAAAAATGATAGCAGATTCATTGAAAGACTGAATTTCGCGGATGTTTACTGCTCGTTGAATTTTTTGTGGGATTGCGGTTTGTTTTATTCCAACGCAGTAAAAAAATTTATCATCATTTTCAAACATTTTTATGTTTGTACAGGCATTCAGATAAGTGCCTGCTACAGCGACTCTTCTTGCATTTTTACCTTCTGCAACATCTTGCATAATTTTATCAAATTCAGGGAGAGTTACTTGTTCTGTATCGCGAATGATGTTGATATTGCCGTTTTGATCTTGGATGATTCCTTGTATGGGTTCATTTCGAGATCTTGAGGATTTTTCTTCTTTTTCGTAAATTTCAATACAATTAGAATATTGATTTTGCGAAAAAAGGTCGTTCTCGACTTCTGATATTTCAAAGGCCCCGTTTGGGTCAATATCCATAAAATAAAATTGGTATGCATTCTTGGTGTCTTTGATTAGTTTGGCCACACCAAAAGAAATTTTTTCTGTAAGCCCAATTTGATTCCAATCAAATAATGCAATTTTCTTTGTTTCCAAATCTTTTTTTATTAGTAAATTATGGATTATGGTAGATATCAATGGTTTGATGAATTTAAGGTCAATTTCTCCAGAGTCTTTTTCTCTGATAAATTCTCGCAATATTTCTACAGTGAGATGTTGAACAATGCAGTTTTCGTGTGGTATACTATGGGGGTCTTTAATGTTCGACTCTTCGTAGAATTCTGGTTTGTGAATTAAACTTATATTAATTGCCTTTTTATCAAAATAACGACCAATAGAGGCTTTTATTCCATAAAATTCTTCTATTACAAGTTGAATCAGATTACATTCTTTAGCAGAAGAGTCGTCTTTAACTTCATCAATAATTTTGATAGGCTGATTTTGAAGAGCTTCAGTAATGTACTTTACATTTTCATTTAGTTTTTCCTTGTCAATGTCAATAAGTTTGTATTCTTGAATTTCATCGCATTTCAATTTAATTAGGCTTTCAAAAGTATGATTGAATTTTTCTATGATTGCTCCAACAACGCCCATTTTACACTGGGTGTATTCATTAATAGGCCATAGAGTAATGAATGGAATTGTTGTTTTTTTTGCACCGAAAGCTTTTTGAACATAAGTCATTCTTTTTTCATCATCTTCAAGGTAACGATGTAATGTATTATCATCACTTAATGTATAGCGAGGAAGCTTCAAAATTTTCGATCGTTCTTCTTTTGGTGTATTCTTAAGCACGAAAGGTAATGCAGAAAAAGTCTTAACATCGAAAGTCAGATTCATTTGCCAGGAAACTTTCACATCAAGGCAAGGAATTTTCC
Source organism: Fibrobacteraceae bacterium (assembly GCA_021443045.1). GTDB lineage: Bacteria > Fibrobacterota > Fibrobacteria > Fibrobacterales > Fibrobacteraceae > Fibrobacter. The sequence continues at coordinate 10,662 of JABUUT010000013.1, read as the reverse complement.
AAATAACGCTCTCGCTGTGGGGCCTTTTTTTTAGCCAATTTGGATGGAAACAATACAAATGTCCACCAAGATTGTTGAATTTCAAGAGTGGATGCTCTGATTCAGAGCGGTACAATCCATTCAAAAATAATTGAATTAGCCGATGTAAAGGAATGTCTTTGGCTTCTTTTGTTGTATAACTCAGATTTTCATTGTCCTTGATAACTTTTTTGATTCGGTCATCGTTTTGTTCATTATGCTTCATCATTACATAGAAATTCTTTCCTAGGTCAAATTGCAATGCAATGACGGATTTTTCAATGATCATATCATCTAGGATTTTTGCCCCAGTATCAAAATATTTCTCTGAAGTGCTAATTTCAAAGAAATCATAGACCGCAGAAATTTTTTCATAGTTAATTGTAGGATTAATATGATTAATCTTAAACGGAGTAGGCATGGATGACCTCTTGGATTTTTTTGATAGCAATAAGATTTTCTTTGATTGAATCATCTTCTTCAGAAAGTAAAGATGGAACAACCAACAAACATATCCCATCTTCTGTAACACATTCTAATTTGAACCGTGCATCGGCAAAGACGTTGGCCACTATTACACATTTGGCTTTGCAATCATGTGCCTTTTTCAAAATTTTGTTGATGGTTTCCCTTTTCTTTAGGTCGAAAGATTCGCTCCAGTTTTTGAAGTCAACGAAAATAGGATAATCAGTAATTTGGTAATCAAATTTTTCAAAGATTGCCGGATCATCTATTTCAGATAGAGTCACCTTGAACCAATCTCTGAATAAGAAGGAACCTGCGATTTCTCCAAGAGCCCCTTTGTAGATATTAGTCCAGAGAGGTGGAGTCATGATATAATCATTAGCCTTAAATTCTGTGGAATAGTTATTGCTTTCAAAATATTTTTTTAATGGAGCGAACTGCATGATTTTCGTAAGGTTGGCTTTTTCAGCAGAGGTTTCCCTATAACCTTTTTTCGGCTCAAATGAAACGTCTAGTTCTTTGTAATCACCAATTTCTTTAAAATAAAGACTGCTGCATATACTTGGAGCTTTTATGTAATAGTTTTGTACGATGGGGTTACCTTCTGCATCTGCTGTAGAAACCGTAGTATGGGAAATCACGTAATCACGCAGTAATTTCCAGCGGTTCATTGTACTATTGTTCCAATTCGTCTGCAACATGAAATCAATATCACGAAGAACCTTGTTTGATCGCGTAACTGCAGCATCAACGAAAATATCTGGCTCCACCTTGACTTCTGCATAATCCTTTAGAAGTTCAGCTAATTTCAAAAATTCAATGTTGTAGAATCCATTACAAGTCGAGGAATCAAAACATTCGCAAATGCCGTTGTCGGCATAAATGTAGATATCTGGATTTTTCCAACCTGTTCTGCAAATACGGCCAATGGCTTGTATAATTACACGAGTTGCAAAAAGTTTAATACTCCGTTTTTCATAGAAATTCGGCTGAGGTCCTTTATCTTCTGACTTGATTTGGGCTAATGCCCTAAAAGCCTTTTTTATGTTTGCCTTGGCATCGATTTGCGAAATTTCACCCCTCTCTTGCATGAACTCTGTCTGAAAAATTTATTTTACGAAATCTTCATCGCTTAAGCCATCAAAAAGATTAACCAGCAAGTGCGTAGGCTTGTCCAAATATATGCCGTCATAATCCTTTTCCAATTTCGTTCTATATTTATCAATGTTGACGAGTCCTCCAAGCAATGTTTTTGGAATATTGTATTGCAAATTCTGCCCAGCACCGATTGTTTGGTAGGTTGATATTACAAAAAGTTTCTTTCCTGCAGAAAGTTTTGATGAAATTTCATCTTTCTTTTTTTCAAAATCATATCCGTCCAAAACTGCAACATTTTCATCAAACCAGTTCTTTGCAGATACCTTAGAATCAAAATCTTTTACTGAATCGCCAGCAACATAGAGGAATAATTCTTGCAATAAGAGCAAATTCAACCCACCGTCCTTTTCTTTGGGAAATTTAGTGAGTAGGCATAAAAATGATTTAATTCTATCGTTGACAAGAAATTTTTTGTAAACGCTGCATATTCTTGCGTAACGACTTTTGTTGTATTCATCTGTTTGTGACTGAGCAACTTTATTGTAAGCCCTTTCTGCAAAATTCTTGTCAATGAAAATGTTCTTCCACACATCGATACTACATTTTCCTAAAATCGCACCATCGATTAACCCAGTATGGATATTAACCTTTTCATAGTTTTTCCAGTTGTTATGGCAAACCTGTTTTATACGTTCTGCGGTTTCTTTTGGAAGACTTTCCATTTTGTCGCCAAGTTGTGCCTTTAAAAAAGACAAATCGTAATTGCCAACTACGGTTTTTAATGTTGCCGTTGCGGAAATTCCTATAACTCGGGCTTTTTGACAGCATTGAAGTATAAATTTTTCTGGAGTATGGTCAAATTCACACATTTTTACAACAGATTGAATGTCGTGATTCGGAGCATCTTCAAAAGAATAATATCTAAATCCTTTCGTATGGATAGTGTTGTCAATTTCAATTTCTTCTGTCTTTGACTTTTTGAAATTAGCATTCCTCAAAATTTGGGAAACAAGAAATTTTTGATGATCCTCCTTCAAGTTAAACACATCCAAAATGGAGTTTAAAGCCTCTTCTTGCGTGATTTCGCTGTTTGAATTGCGGTCTACTTTTAGCTGTCTGTAATTTGTTGCAAGAATACTTGTGAAATTTTGAAATTTAGACACAAAGATTTTGATGTCATGGAGCATAGGTAGTATGTTCTGCTCCTTGGTAGGCTTAATTTTAGAAAAATGAATCTTATTGACTTTTTTGACAGTATCTGGCAAAAGGCTGACAAAGTTCTTGTCGTCACTGAGAATAGATAGGTAACGATAATCCTGAAAAAGAAAATTCTGACTTTGATCCTCTGGTACATAGTCTGTGCGACAGCTAAATTGGAGTTTGTATTTTTTGAATATCTGATTGGCTTCGGAACGGATATCCTCAAATCTTTTGTCTAGTGATGGGAATATCGATTTTGAAGTTGTTGCTTCGGTAAGCAAGTCTTTGTGAAACTCGTTGGTTTTGAAAGCGGAACAAATCGATTTAAATAATTCGAGAAAATCTATTTTATGGCTCAGTCCCTCGCAAATGATATGCTTTAAGATGGTTTCTTTTGTTGCATCAAACTCATCAATGAATATAATCGCATTATCCAATAGGTCCGAATTAATAAACTCGTAGGAGGATTCTATGATCGGAGTATTTTTGACCAGAAATTTGTCTATGCTCAAAAAGAATATTTGCTTATCTTTGGTAAAGGCCGCAGGATAAAGTTTACCGACCCATTGCCAGCTAGCGTTAGAAAGAATGGCTCTCTTGCGCTCCGATAGTGTCTTAAATTCCTTCGTGAGAATGTGTTGAAGCATTTTTCGGAATTTGGGTTCCGTATTTTTACGAAATTCGTTGCTTAGAGTTTCTTTGCTCGGCCCGGACAACGAGTTAATCAGATTTCTTTGATTACGAAGGAGTTTGTATTCTTGTGAGCTTATAATACTTTGGGGAATTGACTCTTCAAGTTCTTCCGTCAAATTTTCCAAAATACAGTCTTCATTTGACGAGATTTGCAGAAGTACTCTGTCAATTTCGTTCTTGTCGTTTAATTTACTACGAAAGTCATCTATGGGTAAATTCTTCTTGAGCGTTGTTATGAAAAAGAACTTTGTATTTTTGTAGGGAGGTTTGTTGTAGTTATTGGCGATTAAATCTAGAACATTGTAGGTTTTACCGGAACCGGTGGGCATGTCAAGGAGAAACAGCCCGTTTTTACTGTTTTCACAAAAATGTGCTATGGCTTCCTGCATAAAGAGTCCTTTTAAAAATAACGATTCTAAAAAAGTACAATAAAAATACATTCCATAACTGACAAATTTTGACAAATGAGATGTTGTAAAAATTATATTACAAATCTTATCAACCCCACTCCAGTTCAGCTGAAAACACCCCTAGCGCGACAACACTGACCAAAAGCCCCGAAAACACCCCCCGAAATTTATATGCACTTTGCAAGGAGTCCTTGATTGTGTTATATTTCTACGAAAGTTGAGGCCTACCGCAATATGCCAAATGAAGTCGATATTCTTGAAAATGAAATCCGCGACAAGTTCCCGGATGTTCTGGATATTTTGCTTTTAGACCAGACTCGCAGCACCAAGAGTAAGCCCAGGAATATTTTCTGGGCCACCGACAACTACAAGCAATACGGCCCCGAATATTTCTTTGATAAGCCCATCAAAAAGGAGCTTATCACAGGTCGCCACGGCAACATGATTACCCCCCGCATCAAAAAGAGCCGTGCCGTGCAAAAGTCCCGCAGCAAGGGCATGGCCGAGGTCTTTACGCCGGCCTGGGTCTGCAATTTGCAGAACAATGTGATAGACAGCAGATGGTTTGACCGCGAAGAAGTTTTCAACAGAGAATTTATTGACGAAAACGGCAAGCACAAATGGGAAACCACCACCAGTAAAATCCAGTTCCCCGTAGGTGAACAAAACAAGACCTGGCGGGATTACATAGACGACACTCGTTTGGAAATCACCTGCGGCGAGGCCCCTTACCTTACCAGCCGTTACGACACCACCACCGGCGAAACCATCGCCACCGAAAACCGCATTGGTCTTTTGGACCGCAAGCTCCGCGTGGTGAACGAAAATTGCGACACCGTTGAAGAATGGCTCGATGCCGCCAAAGATTCCATGAAGGCCATCTACGGCTTTGAATGGCAGGGCGACAGCCTGCTCATTGCCCGGGAATCCTGCCTGTATGCGATTCTCGATAATTACCGCCTCAAGTTTGGCGAAAAAGAATTGCCACCGCTGGACTACATCAAGGAAGTTGCAGTAATCATCAGCTGGAACATTTGGCAGATGGACGGACTCAAAGGCGTTGTGCCCAACAGCTGCAAGAGCAAAACCATCGAAGTGGCGCTGGACCTATTTGACGACCCCACAAGCAAACCCAAGACTAAAACCGAACCCTGCCCAGGCTGCGCCAAGAACGACTTCTTTAAGCACAACGGCATCTATTGCAAAATCAGGGACTGGAAACTGAACAAGACGGAGAAGTTCATTGATTCTTTGAAGAAGGAGCCAATGTGGTAAACTTGGAGACTTTGATTGCCGCAGGAGAATCGCGAACACTTGAATTTAAGGAGAAGGTTCCTTCGTCAAGTTTGCGTTATTTGAAAACCATTGTCGCATTTGCAAATGGCAATGGCGGTAAGATGATTTTTGGCGTCAATGATGAAACCCGTGACATTGTCGGGATGGATGACGCAAATATTTTCAGAACTGTAGATTCCATTTCAGACGCTATTTACAACAACATCGAACCCTCTGTGGCTGCTGAAATCTCCGTCCAGACGGTCGCCAAAAAATCTCTTATTGTTGCAGAAATTTTCCCCGGTGCCCATGCCCCATATTATATAAAATCCCTAGGCATGGAACATGGTTGCTTTGTGCGTACATCGGCATCTACAAGAATTGCAGACAAAGAAACTATTCGCGAACTTATGTTCGATGGCAGCGGCAAGAGTTTTGATTTGACCCCGCAAAGCCATAAAGAAGTTAGCGAAAAACAAATCATGGCACTTTGTAGGTCTATGCGGGATTCTGCAAAAAAGAATTGTGCCACAGAAGCAGAAGAAAAAATTGTCAAGAGCGTTTCAAAAAACATATTGCTTTCTTGGCAAATAATTCAAGAACGAAAGGGCAAGATTGTCCCCACAAAAGCGTTTGACCTGTTGACGGACAATTCTCTGTGGTGTGCAAAAATCCAGTGCGCGGTTTTCAAGGGCAAAACTAGGGATATTTTTATTGACCGCAAGGAATACGCCGGCAGCGTGCAAAGCCAAATTGAGGAGGCATACGAGTTTGTTCTGAGGAACATTCGCCTGGGAGCGCAAATAAAAGGGCTCCACCGCAAGGACGTTTATGAAATTCCGGTGGAAGCGATTCGTGAACTTATTGTAAATGCAGTTGTTCACAGAAACTATAGCGAAGCCTCCCACATTCAGGTTTCTATTTTTGACGACCGCCTTGAAATAACATCTCCCGGAGGGTTGCCGAGGAGCGTTACCGTCGAAAAGATGATGTCGGGCTACTCCAAGATTCGTAACGAAGGTTTGGCAAAGGCTTTCTTTTACATGAAACTGATTGAACATTGGGGAACAGGTATGCCCCGCATTATGTCGCTGCTTGCCGAAGCGGGCCTGCCTCAAGCCGAAATTATCGACATGGACGGAGCCTTGCGCATTAACATTTACCGAATCGGCGACAACAGAATCGTCGGCGACAAATCGGCGATAAATTCAAAAACCGGCGATAAATCGGCGATAAAATCCGAAATCGGCGATAAATCGGCGATAAATGTTTCGAAAAAGGACCCGAAAACATTAATTTTGGAATATCTGCAAACCCATGAACAGGCATCGTCAAAGGAATTCTGCGAACTTTTGGGGCTCAAGGCATCTAGAACGAAGGATTATTTGAACGAACTTGAAGATGCAGGCAAAATCGAATCCATCGGTGCAAACAAGAACCGTAGGTATAAATTGGCAGGGCGGTAGAGTATGGACACAAAAGTCGTTGACAATTTGATTGTCGGGCGTGTCGAGCCCCGCATTTACGCATTCACCACCAACACGGTTCCGAATTACCTGAAAGTGGGCGACACTTATCGCCCGGTGTCCGTTCGATTGAAGGAATGGGAAATCCATTTCCCCAAACTAAAAAAGCAGTTTGAAGAATCCGCCAAGGTAAACGATGATGTTTTCTTTCGGGATTATGCGATTCACCAGTTCTTGGAACAGGACCTTGGCAGGGAGCGTTTGACTCCAGACAAACTACCCGAAGGAACTTACTTTTCCAATGAATTTTTCAAGTCGGCAAAAGCAAATGACGTCGAGAAGGCAATCGTGGATATCAAAAAGGATTTTGAGGCGAAAACGGAAAAATACAGTTTTTATAGCACCCGGGATTCTTTACCTGTAGAAGAAAAGTATGCATCTACAGGTTTGTGGGAATTACGCGACAATCAGGCGGCTGTGGTAAA
>JABUUT010000013.1:0-3535 GCA_021443045.1 Fibrobacteraceae bacterium | reverse complement strand
TTGAGAACAAGCGGACCAACCTTCTGATGTATGCCGTTATGCGATTTGGCAAGTCCTTTACGTCTCTGTGCTGCGCAAAGGCGATGAATGATGAGAAGGGAGCCAAGTTGGTGGTGGTTGTTTCTGCCAAGGCCGATGTAAAAGACGAATGGCGCAAAACAGTCCAAAGTGCAGACAACTTTAACAAGGACTACGAATTTCTCTCTTCAGAGAATCTTAATCGCAATCACCAAATTCTAACGGATACGCTAAAAAAGAAAAAGGTGGTTCTCTTCTTGACCTTGCAGGATTTGCAGGGCGATAACATTAAGGAAAAACACGAGCAGCTCTTTACCAGCAAAGTTGACCTTTTGATTGTTGACGAGAGCCATTTTGGTGCGCGTGCCGAAAAGTATGGCGAGATATTACGAAACAAAGACGCTTCCAAAGATTTAGACAAAGACGACTTTTCTTTTGAAAAGGCTGACGCCATTGTAAAACAGTTTCACCCCAAGGTGACCATTCATTTATCTGGAACTCCCTATCGAATTTTGATGGGAAGCGAGTTTGAAAAAGAAGACATCATCGCCTTTTGCCAATTTACGGATATAGTCAAGGCGCAAAAAGAATGGGATGACAAACACCTTTTAGAAGATGTTGCAAACGGAAAGCCGAGAAACGAATGGGACAACCCTTATTACGGTTTCCCACAGATGATTCGCTTCGCCTTTAACCCCAATGAATCATCCCTCAAAAAAATGGAGGCCTTAAAGGCCGAAGGTAAAACGGCAAAAATTTCTGCACTGTTTGAACCAGAGGAAGGTAAAAAAGGCATGGACGCGGCCTTTATCCACGAAAAAGAAGTGCTGGATTTGCTGCAAATTATCGATGGTTCAAAGTCCGATTCAAACATCTTGAGTTTCTTGAATTATGACAAACTTAAAGAAGGCAAGATGTGCAGGCACATTGTTTTTGTGTTGCCGCGCTGTGCCTCCTGCGATGCTCTGGATAACTTGATTCGCAAGAATGACAAGAAGTTCAGAAACCTGCAGACCTATGAAATTCTGAATATCTCTGGTGAAAAGAGAAAGGAGCTTTACAAAGAGCCAAAAGATGTAAAGCGGAAAATTCATGAATTTGAAGTGAATGGTTCTAAAACCATAACTTTGACCGTGAACCGAATGCTTACAGGCAGCACCGTTGAAGAATGGGACACCATGATTTACCTGAAGGATTCCTCGTCGCCCCAGGAATACGACCAGGCCATATTCCGCTTGCAGAATCAGTATGTCAAGACAATCCGTGACAAAGACGGAAATGAAATTAAGCTGAACATGAAACCCCAAACATTGCTGGTGGATTTTGACCCCGCAAGAATGTTCAGCATGCAGGAACTGAAATCCCAGATTTATAACGTGAATGTGGATAAAGCCGGGAATTCAAAGCTAAGCGAACGCATCGATGAAGAACTTGCAATTTCGCCCATTGTCTACTTTAACAATGGCAAAATTGATCAGGTTAAGGCGACCGATATTCTGAATATAGTCAGCGAATATTCTCAAAACCGTGGTGTTGCCGAAGAAACCAATGAAATACCGGTTGACCTTGGCCTCATGGAAAATCAGACCATTTGGAATGAAATCAGCAAGCAAAACGAGCTTGGTTCAAAATCTGGTTTTACGGTGAAGCCCAACGAAGGTGATGGGGACGATTTGGACATTCCCGACACAGATTCAGAAGATGGTTCTGATGACGAAACGGGGAAAAATTCTACGCAGAATACGAATCTCGAAAAAGACGACAAGGATAAAAAGGACCCTGTAAAACAATTCCGCATGTATTACGCGAGAATACTTTTCTACGCCTTTTTGACAAAGACCGAAATCATTTCGCTAGAGGATTTGATCGGTTCCTTGAGTAATCCAGATAATCTGCGAATCTGCAAGAATCTTGGCCTAAATAAAAATGTTCTTGTAGCCCTCAATAAGGGCATGAATAAATTTATGCTGAGAAAGCTGGATTATAAAATTCAGCATTTGAACACCCTTGCCCACGACGATTCAATTGATTCATTGCAACGGGCACTTGTGGCAAATCAAAAATTCGGAAGAATCAGCGATTCCGAAATTGTGACTCCATCAAAAGTCGCCGATGAAATGGTGGCTCAACTTCCGAAAAAACTTTTGCAAGAATGCATAAAGAACAAAGCACCCATTCTTGACATTGCCTCCAAGGAAGGCGAGTTCGCCATCGCCCTTTGCAAATGGTTTAAAAAGAATGGCGTAAAGCCAAGTGAGTATAAGAATCTGGTGTATTCCATACCCACATCCAGCGTAGCCTACGAATTTACACGCAAAGTATATGAAGTTCTTGGCTTGAATGTAGCCTGCATTGCAGAACAGTTCAACAGCTATGATTTGCTGAATGTGAAAAACGCCAAAGGGAATGACCTGGATTACGAAAAGATAAAGCAGTTGCTGGGTCAAAAGAAAAAGTTTAACGAAATTAGTTTATCTGACAAAGTTTCAGGAGAAGTAAAAGTGAATTTTAGTGCCGTTGTTGGAAATCCGCCGTATCATGAGGAAAATGCAACTAATGGAAGAAAACCGCCTATTTACCATTTGTTTATGAGCGTTTCTTATATACTCTCACCATTTGCAATAATGATTACGCCTGCACGCTTTTTATTTGAAGCTGGTCAAACACCTCAAAAATGGAATGAAAAAATGCTAGCTGATGAGGCTTTTCGTATTGCAAATTATGAAAGAGATGCTGCGAAAATATTTGACAATGCGGAAATAAAAGGTGGTGTCGCAATTTCATTGAGAAGTCAAGGGGAAAATTTTGGAAAAATAGGCGTTTTTTCGGCGTATAAGGAATTGAATAAAATTTTGCAACGTGTGAAAAAGGTAAATGGCGATGCCCCATATATGGAATCTATTATTTCATCGCAAGGTGTGTGCAAATTCACCAGTGAGGCGTTAAGGATTCATCCGGAAATTTCGGCTTTGTCAGGTGACGGAACTAAGGAGAAAATTGTTTCAAAGGTTGTTGACGCTGCTGAAGAAATTTTCAAGATGGAGGTATTCAACGGAAGCCTTGCCATTATTGCGAAGGGAAAGGCAGGACGCATCATAAGATATGTTGATAGAACACTTATTCAAGAAAACGTTTTCATAAATACGTACAACGTTTTGATTCCCGAATCTAACGGCAGCGGAGCCTTTGATGTTTTTAGCTCTCCAGAAATATCTAGGCCAAACGAAATATTCGCAGATACTTTTATCGGAATTGGATCTTTCGTAAAAAAATCAGAAGCAGAAAACGCGCACAAATACATAAAGACAAAATTTGCAAGAGCTATGCTGGGCTTGAAAAAAGTAACTCAACATAACCCTAAAACAACGTGGTCTTATGTCCCCCTTCAGGACTTTACCAAGAACAGCGATATAGACTGGTCAAAGCCAATCAACGAAATAGACACCCAACTCTACGCCAAATACCACCTAACCAAAGAAGAAATCAACTTCATCGAAACCCACGTCAAGGGGATGTA